>CAUJET010000124.1 GCA_963169665.1 Actinomycetota bacterium
GGGGTCGAGGAGGTCGACCACGAGTCGTCCCTCAGGTCCGTCGGCCGGCCGGTGTTCGATGAGCGTCATGCGCGAACCGTAGGCGCGGTCGTGCCGGCCGATCGATCCCGGACGGCGTGGTCAGGCGGGTGGCTCGGGTGCGAACTCGCAGAACGCCGCGTAGGCCCGGGGCGCGTAGATGGTGGCCGGTCCGCCGTTCATCAACATGGCGACGCCGACCGCCTCGGCGGCCTCCTGGCGCGTGGCGCCGGCCTTGGCGGCGCCCTCTGCGTGGGAGGCGATGCAGCCGTCACAGCGCTGGATCACGCCGATCGCGAACGCGATGAGCTCCTTGGTCTTGACGTCGAGCGCTCCCGCCGCGAACGCAGCGTGATGGAACTCCGCGAAGCCCTTGTAGACCTCGGGGACCGCATGACGGAGCTCGCGGTGCAGTGGACGCAGTTCGTCGAGGACCGCCTTGCCGTAGCCGTGTTCGCTCATGTTCCGTCTCTCCTCATGCTCGGGTCGGCCGATCCGACCCCGGTCGATCGTTCGACCACACTCGGTATACCCCGGGAGGTATCGGTTCAGACAGGGGCGAAGGTCCTCGCGAGTGATACCCTGGTGGGTATGTGTATGGAAGTGAGATGTCCGACGTGTGATCGACCGGGGTGGGCCGGATGTGGCGCCCACGTGGAGCAGGTGCTCGCCCATGTGCCGCCGTCCGAGCGATGCCGGTGCGACGAGGCGGCGATGGGCGCCCCCAGCCAGGTGCGGTCGACCCGATGAGCGGTTCCGATGCGGCCCGCGCCATGTGGGAGCAGCGCTTCGGCGGCGAGGGCTACCACTACGGCACGGACCCCAACGGGTTCCTGGGTGAGCACGAACCGACGCTTCCGCAGGGGTCGGTGTTGCTGCTCGCCGAGGGCGAGGGCCGCAACGCCGTGTTCCTGGCCGGCACCGGCCGGGACACCCACAGCGTCGACCTCACCGAATCGGGCGTCGCCAAGACCCGACGGCTCGCCGCGGAACGGGGGGTCGAGGTGCACGCCGAGGTCGGCGATCTGGCGGTGCACGACATCGGCGCAGAGCGTTGGGACGCCGTCGTGTCGATCTTCGCCCACATGCCCCCGTCGGTGCGTCGCGACCTGCACGCGCGTGTGATCCGAGCGTTGCGCCCCGGCGGTGTGTTCCTGCTCGAGGCCTATACGCCCGACCAGATCGGTCGTGGCACCGGGGGCCCCCAACTCCCCGAGATGACGATGACCCTCGCCGGACTCCGCGACGAGCTCGCCGGTCTCGAGTTCGTCCACGCAGTCGAGACCGAGCGCGACATCGTCGAGGGAGCCGGACACACCGGCGTCGGCGCCGTCGTCCAGGTGATCGCCCGCAAACCCGGCTGACGGTCGGTCGACGCCGGTCCGGCGACGTCGAGCCGGACCTCGCCGTCGATCGCTCGATCGGCTGACGCCGAGACGAACGGGCGCCGAACACACGGTGAACTCCAGGTGTGCCCCGTGTGGCGGCAGAGCGTCGGGAGATAGACCCTCGCCGAGAGGACGGTGGCCAACGTGAACCCGGCGAATCGACGTCGTCGCCTGTGGGGCGGTGAACGGGGAGCGGCGCGGGCGCGGGCGGTGCCGATCGCCGAATCACCGGTGCTCGCGATGCACGAGCCCGCGGTCGCCACCGACGAGGAACTCGCCGCCCAGTTCGCCGAACTGCCGGAGGACCTGCGGGTGCTGATGTCGCGAGTGCAGGTGAACTACTCCGATCGAGAACCCGTCCTGCAATGGGCCGACACGGGTGCCGACATCGACACCTGGCGTGAGGACTACCCCTACCCGCAGCGGATCACCCGGGCCGAGTACGACCTCGAGAAGCGATTGCTGCAGATCGAACTGCTGAAGCTGCAGCAATGGATCGAGTCGACCGGCCAACGCCTGGTGATGCTGTTCGAGGGGCGTGATGCGGCCGGCAAGGGCGGCACGATCAAGCGGATCGTCGAGCACCTGAACCCGCGCGGATCGACCGTCGTCGCCCTGAACAAGCCGACCGACCGCGAACGATCGCAGTGGTACTTCCAGCGCTACGTCGCACACCTGCCGTCAGCGGGAGAGATCGTGATCTTCGACCGCTCCTGGTACAACCGCGCCGGCGTCGAGCGCGTCATGGGATTCTGCTCGGACGCCGAGTACGAGGAGTTCCTGCGGTTCGCTCCGAGCTTCGAGGCGGCGCTCGTCCGGTCGGACATCCACCTCGTGAAGCTGTGGTTCTCCGTGTCGCGGCTCGAGCAGCGCACGCGCTTCGTGATCCGCCAACTCGATCCAGTGAGACAGTGGAAGCTGTCCGCCATCGATCTGGCCTCGCTCGACAAGTGGGACGACTACACCGCGGCAAAGGAGGCGATGTTCGACGCGACGCACACCGACCTCACCCCATGGGTGGTCATCAAGAGCAACGACAAGAAGCGAGCCCGCCTCGAGGCGATGCGTCACGTCCTGTCGCTGTTCGACTACACCGGCAAAGACGTCCAGATCGTCGGAACACCGGACCGTCGCATCGTCGTTCCGCCGGACGAGGCGCGCTGACCGGGTCGGTTCGTGTCGGATGATCACCGGCTGATCACATGGTCGTCATGAGCGATCCCGACCGGACGATGGAGCTGATCGACACCCAGGCGGTGCGTTCGTGGATGGACGGCGTCGGCCTCGGCGGCGGCCCGATCGAGGGCGTCGCCGCGATCGGTGGCGGCACCCAGAACATCATGGTGAGGTTCGCCCGCGGCGTCGACTCGTTCGTGCTCCGCCGCGGGCCTCGGCACCTGCGGCCGACGAGCAACGACGCGATGCGTCGCGAGATCCGCGTGCTCACCGCGCTCGCACCCACCGAGGTGCCGCATCCCACGTTGCTCGCCGCCTGCGAGGACGAGGCCGTGCTCGGTGGTGCGGTCTTCTACGTGATGGCGCCGGTCGACGGCTTCAACCCGGGCTCCGAACTGCCCGCCGTGTACGCGGACAGCGAGGCGATGCGCCACGGACTCGGGCTGTGCGCCGTCGACGCGGCGGTGGTCCTCGGTCGGCAGGACCACGTCGCCCTCGGCCTGACCGACCTCGGCAAGCTCGAGGGGTACCTCGAACGCCAGGTCTCGCGATGGCTGCGCGAACTCGACTCGTACTCGGCGATGCCCGGGTACGGCGGGCCGGAGATCCCCGGCCTCGAACCCGTTGCGGCCTGGCTGGAGGCGAACCGGCCGGCAACGTTCACGCCGGGGATCACCCACGGCGACTACCACCTGGGCAACCTGATGTTCGACCGGTCGTCGCCGCAGGTGGCCGCGATCGTCGACTGGGAGATGTGCACCGTCGGCGACCCGTTGCTCGACCTCGGTTGGCTGCTCGCCACCAGCCCGGACGGTGACGAGCCGGGTGTCGTGCCGATGCTCGCCGCGGCCGGCGGGTTCCCCGCTCCGGACGAGCTCGTGCGGCGCTACGCAGCCGGCTCGACCCGCGACCTCACCTCGATGCCCTGGTACGTGGTGCTCGCCTGCTTCAAGCTCGGGATCATCCTCGAGGGCACCCACGCGCGGGCCGCCGCGGGCAAGGCTCCGAAGGAGATCGGGGACATGCTGCACGCAACCACGTTGGCGCTGTTCAGCCGGGCGAGGCGGTGGGCGGCGATCTGACCCCGGAGCCCTCAGGTGGCATCGGTGGCATCGGTCGCAACGGCGGCGTCGAGGAGCCGACGCCCCACGGCGGCGACGGCATCGCGGAGTTCGGGTCCGCCCACCACCCGGAACGGGTGAGGGATCGCGGCGAGCCACTCACCGGCGTACATCGACGGATTGCCCGTCGTCCCGCGCAGGACGCAGTGGCCGTCGTCGACGGCCTCGAGTCGACCCATCGGCCGGCCGATCCACGGGCCGACCACGTCGGCGGGCGCGTCGAACACGACGTGGGTCTCGAACGGCCACCCCGTCCCGAGGTGGGACTCGAGCCACACGACCGGGTTGAGGTCGGCGGGCGGTTCGAACTCCGCGTTGAGGACGTCGACCGCTGCGATCCGGTCGACGCGGTAGGCGCGGGCGGCACCCGCCTCGTGCGCGAGGCAGAGCAGGTACCACCGACCGTGGCGCACCACGATCGCCCACGGGTCGACGCGTCTCTCGCCGGCGACACCGGCACCGCTCGTGTAGCCGATGCGCACGCGACGTCGGGTCGCGACGGCCTCGACCAGGGTGGCGGTCACCTCGGGGTCGGGACGCGCCGCGGCGCGGTCGGGCGTGGCGCGAGCCAGATCGCGCACCATCGCCGCCTGCCGACCGGTGCGGTGGGGGAGCGACGCGATGAGCTTGCCGAGCGCGGAACCCACCGGATCGTCGGGGTCGGCGGCTGCGTGGTGGCCGTCGAGCACCGCCATCACCAGTCCGAGCGCCTCGCTCGCAGTGAACACCAGCGGCGGCGGTTTGAGCGATCGCCCGAGCTGGTACCCGCCGTAGCGGCCCCGCGACGACTCGACGGCGACGCCGGCGTCGCGCAGCACCGTCACGTACCGGCGGACCGCTCGGTCGGAGACCTCGAGACGCGCCGCCAGATCCGCAGCCGTGATGCCCGGATGCGTCTGGACGAGTTCGAGGGTGCGCAGCACGTTGGCCGCCGGTCCGGGTCCGGAGATCTCCACGGTCGGCAGCGTAATCAGGACGAGAACCGTCCGGTATCGCCCGTACGGTCGTCATCATGGACCTCATCCTCCTCCCCGGCCTGTGGCTGCCGGCCTCGATCTGGCAGCCGGTCGTCGACGAACTCGCACGCCTCGGACATCGGGCGGTGCCCGTCTCGCTGCCCGGTGTCGACGAGGGTTCGCGCACCGCGACCCTCGACGAACAGCTCGCCGCGGTCCTCGCCGTCGTCGACGCCGCCGACCGTCCGGTCGTGGTCGGCCACTCGGCCGCGAGCACCCTGGCCTGGCTGGTCGCCGACCGTCGAACCGAGTCGGTCTCCGGCGTCGTCATGGTGGGCGGGTTCCCCACGTCCGCCGGCGCGCCGTACGCCGACTTCTTCCCGGTGGTCGACGGCGAGATGGCCTTCCCCGGATGGGAGCCCTTCGACGGCCCCGACAGCGACGACCTCGACGCCGACGCGCGTGCCGCGTTGGCATCGGTCGCCGTGGCGGTGCCGGCCGGTGTCGCCGTGGCGGTCGTCGCCTATTCGGATGACCGTCGGTTCCAGGTGCCGGTGGTGCTCGTGTGTCCGGAGTACACGCCCGAACAGGCGGCATCGTGGATCGACGGCGGCAACCTCCCCGAACTGGCGAACGTGGCGAGGTTGTCGTACGTCGACATCGACTCCGGTCACTGGCCGATGGTGAGCCGACCGGCCGAGCTCGCCTCGATCCTCCACGACGTGGCCTCGAACGTGTCCGCCTGATCGGGCGTCCGGTCAGGCGGACACGTCGAGGAATGGCGTGCCCAGGAGTTCGAGGTCGAGGGACAGGCCGAGGCCGGGCAGGTCGGCCTGGGGGCGGAGGAACGAACCGTCGCGCGCCGACGGCCCCACGACATGCGTGAGGGTCACCCAACTGTCGAAGTCGACGCTGTGCACGCGCCTGGCGGCCGGCGTCGAGGCGTTCAGGTGGGCGAACGTCATGTCGGCGAGGTTGCAGCCGCTGGCGTCCTCCACGGTCACCCCGACGCCCAGCTCGACGGCCGCGTCGCGGATGCGCACCGCGGGCGTGATGCCTCCGACGCGGGTGAGCTTCACCGTGATGCCGTCGGCGACCCCGAGCCGGCGCGCCTCCACGAACGCAGCGAGCGAGACGATGTTCTCGTCCATCACCATCGGACCGTCCCACGAGGTGCGCAGCTGGGCGCACTCGCCGAGCGTGGCGCACGGTTGCTCGAGGTACACCCCGGCGCCGTCGTGGCCGAGCTCGCGGACGAAGCGGCGGGCATCTGCAAGCGAGAACCCGCAGTTCGCATCGGCGAAGATCACGACGTCGGGACCGACGGTGTCGCGCACTGCGAGCACCCGCCGGGCGTCGACGATCGGGTCGTCGCCGACCTTCACCTGCAGCCGTTCGTAGCCCTGGGCCCGCCGCTCGACCGCCTTCACCCGCACCTCGTCGGGGGTCACTCCCTGCACCGGTCGGTACAGCGGGGTCGGCTCGGGCCCGTCGCCGCCCAGGCGACTCCACAGCGGCACGCCGTCGGCCCTCGCCGCGAGATCCCAGACGGCGATGTCGAGCGGCGACTTCACGTAGGGGTGGCCCGTGAGCGCTGCGTTCATCGCTCGATGCACCGCCGGAGGGCGCCGAGGATCGAGCCCGAGCAGCACCGGCGCGAGCGTCGAGACGCCTGCGACCTGGCCGGCGAGGTACTGGGCGTCGAAGGTGACGCCGACGGTGCCGGACTCGCCGATGCCCTCGGTGCCGTCGTCGGCCACGACGCGCACGACCACGGCGTCCATGCCGGTGGTGACGCGGTCGCCGGCCATGCGGTAGCTGCCCTCGACGTAGGGCAGGTGCAGCGACCAGGCGGAGACGCGGGTGATCCTCATGCCGCCCAGTCTGCCCGTTGTGCTGTCGGCGACGGGCGCCTGATCGACCGACCCGCTCGGGCCACGAGGTCCGCTGATTACGCTCCGTCGGGATGACGCAGATCCCTCGCCGCTGCTCCGCCCCCCGAGCCCATTCGCGGCCGTTGGCCGGTGCCGTCCTCGCCGTCGCGTTGGGAGCGCTCTGCGCGCCGGCGCTGATGCCCGTCGCAGCGGACGCTGCGCCGGCGGCGCCCGATGCCGCCGAGATCGAACTCGCCGAGCGGTACGCCCCGATCGTGAGGCTCGTCGACCACCCCGAGGCATGCGGCGACGGCGAGCCGTACGAACCGCTCGACGTCGACCTGGTGCTCGGCAATCCGGAGGTGGTGCTGCGGGGCCCGTGGGACACCACGAACGTGATCACGGTGGCGCCGACCGCTGACGAACTCGCGGCCGCGCCGGCGACCTACCACCTCGACTTCCCCGGCACCGCGGTCCGCGCAGGCTGCGCCTACGAGGAGTTCCAGGACCGCATCGCGGTCGACGCCGCGCCGACCACGTATGCACGCGTCGTCACCGAGGAGGGCAAGCCGGGCAAGCTCGCGCTGCAGTACTGGTTCTTCTACGTGTTCAACGATTTCAACAACAAGCACGAGGGCGACTGGGAGATGATCCAGCTCGTGTTCGACGCCGACGACGCGGCGGAGGCGCTCGCCGAGGATCCGGTCGAGATCGGCTACAGCCAGCACGAGGGTGCGGAGCGTGCCGACTGGGGCGACGAGCAGATCGAACTCGTCGACGGCGTTCGGCCGGTGGTGTACCCGGCGAGCGGTTCGCATGCGAACTACTTCGACGACGCGCTCCATCTCGGACGCACCGCCCAGGAGGGCGTCGGGTGCGACGACACCGACGGTCCGCACCGCGAGCTCGACCCGACGGTGGCGGTCGTGCCGTCCGACCTTGCCGCTGCCGTCGACGCATACCCGTGGCTGGGCTACGAGGGACACTGGGGCGAGCAGCGCTCGAGCGTCTTCAACGGACCGACAGGTCCGAACACCAAGTCGCAGTGGACCCGGCCGATCTCGTGGAGTGAGGAGGAGTGGCGCGACTCGAACACCCGCATCCCGGTGACCCTCACGATCGGGAGCGCCGACACGGCGACGTTCTTCTGCCGGGCCGTCAGCGGCGGGTCGATGGTGTTCGCGCTGGGGACGACGAACCTCGAACTCGCGCTCGCCGGCGGCGCAGCGCTGGTGGCGCTGTTCCTGTGGGCAGCGTCACGCACCACCTGGCAGCCGTCTGCGCCGGTGCGGCTCGCACGCCGGCGTGGCTGGGGCCAGATCGTGTCGGCATCCGCTCGCATGTACGGCAACCACCTCCGGGCGTTCCTCACGATCACCGCGTTCCTGGCGCCGATCCCCGTGCTCGCGTTCGTGTCGAGCCTGATGGTGAACCGGGCGTCGAGGGCCCAGTCCGTGTTCGAGGTGCTCGGTTCGTTGACGTTCATGTTGGGTGGGCTGCTCAACGTGGTGGCGATCGCGCTCGTGCCGATCGTGGTCTCGATCGTGATGGACGCCATCGACCGTGAGCGCTCGGTGACCGTCGGTTCTGTGTTCCAGGAGACCATGCGACGTGCCTGGCCGACCGCGGTCGCCACGGTGATCGTGCTCGTCGTCGGCGGTGTGCTCGTGGGCAGCGTCGTCGGCATCCCGGTGGCGATCTGGCTCCTCGTCCGCTGGCTGCTCGTCAACCAGGCGATCGCACTCGAAGGGCTCGACGCCCGTGCCGCGCTGCGACGTTCCTCGGCACTGGTGAAGGGCCGATGGTGGACCGCCGGCACGATCGCGTTGTTCAGCCTCGTGCTCCCGGCGCTGACGGGCCCGCTGACCGGCGCGCTGCTGATCCTCGCCTTCGGCATCGACTTCGACCTGGCGAACCTGATCGGCGCGTTCGTGTTCGTCTTCCTGCTGCCGTTCGGCTCGGCGATGCGTGTGTACCTCTTCCACGACCTGCGCGTGCGCGACGCGTTGCGCGAGGCGAGCAGCAGCGGTCGCGGCGTGGAGACCCTCGCGCCCGAGCTCGACGACGACGGCGCGCTCGTCCACCCGTCCTGAGCGCGCCGCGGCCGGTCAGGCCAGACGGAGGAACAGGCGCCGGAGATCGTGCAGGTCGTGGCCGTCGTCGCTCGTGCCGTCGGGGTCCGCCACGCACTGCGTGAGTCGCTCGGCGACCAGCAGGAACCCGATCTGGTCGAGGGCCTTGCGAGCGGCGGCAAGCTGGGTCAGCACGTCGCCGCAGTCCCGCCCGTCGAGCAACATCTGGCGCACACCTCGCACTTGTCCCTCCGCCCGTGTGAGCCGCCGGATGAGGGCCGCCGGGGGGTCGTGTGCGGCGTCGATGTCGGATGACCGTTCGGTACCGCGCTTGACGGAACATATACCCATGGGGGTATAGTACGAATACCCCCACAGGTATACAACCCGGCTCCCGGGAATACCGGGAGCCAGCCGGGGGTGATCGGGAGCATCGGTCCTCGACGACGTCGAGGGTGCGAACCGTCGACAGAGGAGGAGACCATGTCTCGGATCGTCGTCCTGGGAGCCGGTGTGTCCGGCCACACAGCAGCGATGCACCTCAAGCGGATGCTGGGCAAGCATCACGAGGTCACGGTCGTGACCCCCAATTCGAACTGGAACTGGATCCCGTCGAACATCTGGGTCGGGGTCGGGAAGATGGACAAGCAGCAGGTGACGTTCCCGCTCGCACCGATCTACCGTCGGAAGGGCATCCGATACGTGCAGGCGAAGGCCGTCGCCATCCGACCGGAGGGCGACGTCGACGATCCGACGCCTGCCGTGGACGTCGTGTGGACGTCGCCGGACCGCACTGGCGAGAACGAGCGGCTGCGTTACGACTACCTCATCAACGCCACGGGTCCCAAGCTGCGGTTCGACGCGACCCCAGGGCTCGGTCCCGACGCCAATTCGTGGTCGGTCTGCACGGCCGACCACGCCACGCAGACCGCAGCTGCGCTGGAAGCGGTCATCGATCGCCTACGCAACGGTGAGAGGCAGACGATCGTGATCGGGATGGGCCACGGCACGTGCACGTGCGAGGGGGCGGCGTTCGAGTACGTGTTCAACGTCGATCACGTCCTCCGCGAACGGGGCGTCCGAGAACTCGCGACGGTCGTCTACCTCACCAACGAACACGAACTGGGCGACTTCGGCGTGGGCGGGATGACGTTCCAGCGTCACGGGGTGACGACCACGAGCGAGCAGTGGATGGGATCGCTCTTCCGCGAGCGGGGGATCGAGGTGATCCTCCAGGCCCATGTCACTGAGGTCCTGCCGAACGCGGTGGAGTACGACACGATCGACGGGCAGCATGGACGACAGGAGTTCGACTTCGCGATGCTGCTGCCGCCGTTCAAGGGCGTCGGCCTCGAGGCGTTCGACCGCGACGGCCGTTCGATTACCGAGGACCTCTTCGCTCCGAGCGGCTTCCTCAAGGTGGACGCCGACTACACGGTGAAGCCGTTCGAACAGTGGTCGGCAGCGGACTGGCCCTCCACGTACCAGTCGCCCGCCTACTCGAACCTCTTCGGCATCGGCATCGCGTTCGCGCCACCGCATGCGATCTCTCGGCCGTACGCGACGCCGAGCGGCGTCGCCGTTGCGCCGGCACCACCGCGCACCGGGATGCCGAGCGGGGTGCAGGGCCGAGCGGTGGCGGAGACGATCGCGCGTCGCATCGAGCGGGGCGACCCCTCGGCACCCGCCCGGACAGCATCCATGGCCTCGATGGGGGCGGCCTGCATCGCGTCGATCGGTACCGGGATGCGACGGGGCGAGGCGGCGACGATCACGATGTCGCCGATCGTTCCGGACCTGGAGCGCCACCCCGACGGTGGTCGCGACCCTGCAGCGACGTTCGGTGAGGTCGGCCTCGCCGGTCACTGGATGAAGCGACTCCTGCACACGATGTTCATCTACAAGGCCAAGGCCCGCCCGGGCTGGTGGCTGATCCCGGAATGAGGACACGATGACCACCCGACCATCCACTGGTGCGACGGCTGAGCCGTCGTCGGCCGAACGCCGCCACCGATCGAGCCTGCCCCGCCAGCTCGTCCGGTTCGTGGTGCTGAACGTGAAGATCCTCAGGCTGTCGCGCCAGCACCACTGACGTCCGCGGCGTGCAGGGCCCGACCTCGTCGTGGCGTGGCGTGAGCCGCTACGTTCGCCTCGCTCGCCCCCCGAGACCACGACCGAAAAGGTGACTGCCAATGAACGAAGCCTGGATCATCGACGCCTGCCGCACGCCCCGAGGCATCGGCAAGGTCGGCAAGGGTGCCCTCGCCGACATCCACCCGCAGCAGCTGGGCGCCACCGTGCTCGCCGCGATCCGCGACCGCAACTCGCTCGACACCTCCACCGTCGACGACGTCATCTTCGGCACCAGCATGCAGGTGGGCACCCAGGGCGGCGACCTCGCCCGTATGGCACTCCTCGACGCCGGTTTCGACGTGAAGGCCTCGGGCGTCACGCTCGACCGCTTCTGCGGCTCCGGCATCACCACCACCAACATGGCTGCGGCGTCGATCATGTCCGGCATGGAGGACGTCGTGATCGCCGGCGGCTGCGAGATGATGTCGCTGCACCCGGCGCTCGGTGCGGCACAGCAGGGTGTGCGCGGCCCGCTCATGGACGCCGGCAACGAGCGTCTCCGCGCTCGCCATCCCCAGACCCACCAGGGTGTGGCCGCCGATGCGATCGCGTCACTCGAGCAGATCCCGCGCGAGGCGCTCGACGACCTGGCGCTGGTGTCGCAGCAGCGCGCGGCCCGTGCGATCAGCGAGGGTCGCTTCGACAAGAGCCTCGTCCCGGTGTATCGCGAAGACGGCACGCTGGCGCTCGACCGCGAGGAGTTCCCGCGGCCGAACACCACCCGTGAAGGCCTCGCCCAGCTGGCCCCGTCGTTCGCGGCGATGGCCGACGTGCCCCTCGACGCCGCCGGTACCACGCTGCGCTCGATGGTGCTCGCCCGGTACCCCGATCTCGAGATCACCCACATGCACCACGCGGGCAACAGCTCGGGCGTGGTCGACGGCGCAGCGGCGATCCTGCTCGCCAGCCCCGCCGCGGCGAAGTCCAACGGGTGGACGCCTCGTGCCCGCATCGTCGCCGCCGTGAACATGGGCGACGACCCGACGCTCATGTTGAACGCCCCGGTGCCGGCCGCCAAGAAGGCGCTGTCGCGCGCCGGCCTCTCGGTGGATGACATCGACCTGTTCGAGATCAACGAGGCGTTCGCCGTCGTCGCCGAGAAGTTCATCCGCGACCTCGACCTCGATCGCGACAAGGTGAACGTCAACGGCGGCGCGATGGCGCTCGGCCACCCGATCGCCGCCACCGGCGCGATGCTGATCGGCACCGTCCTCGACGAGCTCGAGCGAACCGGCGGCCGCTACGGCCTCGTGACGATGTGCGCCGCCGGCGGCATGGCGCCCGCCGTCATCATCGAACGGATCTGATCCGGCAGGATCCGATCCGGCACGGGCACGGGTCGGTGGGCGCCGGGAACTGGCGGCGTCCACCGACCGACCTCTGTCTCATGGCAGACATCGGCGCTCCGATCCGCATCCTCCGCGTCCCGCCGGCACGACGGTTCTCCGACTCGCCGCGGCCCGCATCCGAGCCGGCGCAGGAACCCGCACGGGTGCCGTCCCCGACGCGATGACGCTGCCGATCGACGAGGTCGACGAGCCGCTGCGCTCGGTCAAGCTCGCCGAGATCCGCGGGATCGTCGCTCCCCGGGTCCATCCGATCGGTCGCTACCGCCGGCGCGCGTACGAGCACCTCGAACCGACGACGGCCCGGTGTCACCATCGCTCCCACGACGCGCCGGCGATCGAATGCACGTGCGGGTTCCATGCGGTACGCCACGTCGACCAGTTGCCGGAGGTGACCACCGTGGTCGCCGACTCGGTCGTGCTCGACGTGGAACTCAGCGGCACCGTGGTCGAGCACGAACACGGCTACCGGGCAGAGCAGCAGTCGGTGCTCGGGGTGCGGTTCCCGGCCGCCTGCTCGTGGTGTGGCGCCGAGGCGACCCGTGTGGTCGCCGGCAGGATCTGGCGATCCTCGTGCGCGCGGTGCCTCACCGGTGCCCGTCGAGGCCGGGCCATGACCCGGGCCGACGCGACGGCACGGTTGGGCGTCGACGTGGTGTTCGACCGACTGCCGACGGAGCGCCGCAGGCACCACGTGCTCGGTTCGCTCCGGGCGATCGGGATGCTCGGCCTCGCGCTGCTGCCACTGCTCCTGCTCGGACGGGCCGATGCCTCGAAGGTGACGGCAGCGGCGATGGTCGCGGTCGTGCTCTGTTCAGCCGTGTGGTGCGCAGCGACGGTGCTGGCACGGTCGATCCGGCCGCACCGGTCGTTCTTCGTCGCCCAGTCGGGCTGCTTGTTCGCCGCGTCGCTGCTGCTGATGGCCGCCACCCCCTGACCTGTAGCGGTCTCGAGAGGTGACGACCTGACGCCGGATCAGGCGGGTGGCGTCCCGAGCATCGAGTCGTACATGTCGCGCAACCAGGTCGTGACCTCGGCCGGGGCGCAGCGCGGATGGCCTGCATCGAACGGGGGTCGGGGGTCGTACTCCATGTCGAGTTGTGTCGCCTGTGCGTACTGCAGGCCGGCGATCCGTTCCGTGAGCATGAGCGCCATGTCGATGCCTGCTGACACGCCGGCTGCGGTGACGACCTTGCCGTCGAACACCACCCGCTCGTCCGTCGGGATCGCACCGAACCGCGCGAGTTCGGTGTGCGAGTACCAGTGGGTCGTCGCCCGCTTGCCCTCGAGCGCGCCGGCGGCGCCGAGCATGAGCGCGCCGGTGCACACCGAGGTGGTCCACTGCGTGGTCGGGTGCACCTCGCGGATCCAGTCGATCAGCCGATGGCCGGTGCGGGACAGCTCGATCGCCGACACACCGCCGGGCACGATCAGCAGATCGACCTCGGACACCTCGTCGATGCCGAGCTGCGCCTCCATCGTGAACGATCCGCCGTTGCCGACCGGGCCCGCCTGCTCGGCCACGAACGCGAACTCGTACCCGGGCAGATGGCCGAGGGCGTGGTACGGCCCGATCGCATCGAGGGCGGTGAAGCCAGGGAACAGGAGCATGACGGTCTTCATCGGTGGTCCTCCGGAGGTCGTTCGATCTGGTGGCCGGTCTGGTCATCGGCCTGTCGGTCGGGGTCGTCGGTGATCGCCGCGACGGCGATGTGGAGCATGCCCGTGAGTGGGTGTGTGCCGATGTGCGCACGGACGCCGAACACGTCGCGGATCATCGCCGGCGTGAGCACCTCGAGCGGGGCACCGGACGCCACGACGGTGCCGCGCCGGAGCACCGAGACGGCATCGCAGACGGACGCGGCATGGTCGAGGTCGTGCAGCGCGGCGATCGTGGTGAGGCCGAGCGAGCGGACGAGGTCGAGCAACTCGAGTTGGGCGCGCACGTCGAGGTGGTTGGTCGGCTCGTCCAGCACCAGGATCGGCGCCTGCTGCGCGAGGGCGCGTGCCAGGAGTACACGTTGACGTTCACCGCCCGACAGGGTGGCGACGAGGCGGCTGCCCGCCCACGACATCCCGACCGAGTCGAGTGCCTCGTCGATGATCGCCGCGTCTCGCCGGTCGTCACGGTCGAACATGCCCTTGTGCGGCGCTCGCCCCATCGCCACCACTTCGCGCACGGAGAAGTCGAAGTCGATGGCGCTGTCCTGCGTCACGACCGCACGTCTCCGTGCCGAGGCTCGAGCGGTGAGCTGGCGCCACAGGTCGGCGCCGTCGATGAGCACCGCGCCGGCGCTCGGCCGGAGCGATCGGTAGATCGCTCGGAGCAGGGTGCTCTTGCCGGATCCGTTCGGCCCGATGATCCCGTGGACGTGGCCGCTGCTCACCTCCATCGAGACGCCGGTGAGGATCGGCTGGTCGTCGATGGTCACGTCGACGCCGGCGATCGTGACGTTCATACAGCACCTCGGCCGGAGCGTCGCAGCAGCACGAGGAAGAACGGCGCACCGAGTGCTGCGGTGAAGATGCCGACCGGCAACTCGTTGGGGCGATCGACGACACGGCTCAGCAGGTCGACGAGCACCATGAACACCGCGCCGCCGAGCGCACAGACCGGCAGCATCCGTCGGTGCTCGGGTCCGACCACGAATCGAGCGGCGTGGGGCACCATCAGCCCGACGAACCCGATGCCGCCGCTCACGCTCACGGCGGTGGCGGTCAACAGCGACGAGATCACCAACAGTTCGATGCGGAACCGGTTCACGTCGACGCCGAGCGCGCTGGCCGTGTCGTCGCCGGTGGCCATCACGTTCATCGAGCGCCCTCTGGCCACGAGCCAGGCCGTGGACACGACGATCGCGAGCGTGGGGAGTCCCAGGTCGTCCCACGAGGCGCTGGCGAGCGAGCCGAGGATCCAGAACATGATCCCGCGGAGCTCGAGCGGGTTCACGTACAGCTGGACGAAGCTCGTCGCCGCCGTGGCCAGGTAGCTGACCGCGACACCTGCGAGTACGAGGCGGGTGGGGCCGATCCGCCCGCCTCGCTGGGCGAACAGGAACACGAGCACGAGTGTGAGCAACGAGAACACGAACGCCGCGCCGCTGGCACCGAGCCCGCCGAGGACCGACGAGCCGATCGTGATCGCGAGCACCGCGCCCAGGCCGGCACCGGACGAGACGCCCAGGACGTACGGGTCGGCGAGACCGTTGCGGGCCAGCACCTGTAGGCATGCGCCGGCGACGCTGAGGCCGGCGCCGACCACCGCCGCCAACAGCACGCGAGGGGTGCGGAACTCCCAGATGATCTGATCCTGCACGGCCGAGATCTCGCCGTCGTGCCAGCCGAGATGGCTGCCGACCACGCGCCACACCTCGCCGAAGGGCAACGTCACCGTGCCGAGCGAGATGCCGATGAACAGCGACGCCACGAGGGCGAGCAGCAAGCCGACGACGAGCGCGACGAAGCCCCCACCCGACACGAGGTGGGGGCTCCGAGCGGATCGTTCGGTGTCAGCCAATCGAGGCGATCGCCCCGGCGATCTTGTCGATCGCGACGGCGTTGTGGGGGCCGAGGTAGAAGCTCTCGGCGATCGAGATGAAGCGATTGTTCTTCGCTGCCTCCCACTGCGGGAACTGGGCGAAGATGCCGGCGGCATACGTAGCAGCGTCCTCGCCGGGCAGGAACAGGCCGACGACGAGCACGTCGACCTCTGCAGCGGCCAGTGCCTCGGCGTTGATGGTGGTCGAGTCGTTGAACGATGCGAAGCCGTCGAACGAGTTCACCCCACCCGCCGCTTCGATGATGCTGTCGGAGAACGGGCCGGCGAACACCTGGGGGATCCCGTTCGGGTTCATCATCGACATGCCGGGGTAGGCGACGAGCACCTTGGCAGGATCGGCGGGCGCCGCCTGTGACGCGGCCTCGATCTTCGCCTCGGCGTCGGCGATGAACGCCTCTGCCCGCTCCTGCACGTCGAAGATCACGCCGATCTCGCGGACCAGGTCGAACGACGCCTCGTAGGTCTGGTTGGCGTACACCTCGGCGTCCTCGGGGCGCGGGTTCTCCTCGCCGTACGCGCAGTTCACCGCCGGGACGTAGCTGGCGATGCCGAGCTCGTCGAGCTCGTCGCGGGTGACCGATCCCATGGCCTCGGAGAACCCGCCGGCCCACGTGCTGATCACGAAGTCGGGTTCGAGCGCGAGGGTCTGCTCCTTCGGCACCTCGAAGTTCTCGTTCAGCGTCAGCCCGCCGGTGGGCAGCGCGGCGATCTGCTCGGCCATGCCCTCGATGTCGGACTGGCCGTAGCTCTGGCTGTTGGCGAGGATGTTGTCCTCGAGCCCGAGGGCGATGAAGGTCTCCACCTCCGCCACGGAGGTCCCGTTCAGGATCAGCACCTTCTGCGGTGGGCCGTCGAAGGTGAGCTCCCGTCCGCAGTTGTCGATGGTGAGCGGGTACTCCGTGGCCATCGACGCGCTTGCAGCCGTCGTGGCCGGCATGGTCGAGTCGACCATCGCCATTTCGGTGGTCTCGGTCACTTCGGCCGACGTGGTCGCCGGGGCGGCGGTCGCGGCGGACGCTTCGGTGGTGGGGGAGGAGGTGGCGTCGGATGCCGTGTCGTCGTCGCCGCACGCGGCGACGAGGAGTGCGGCAGCCGCGACGAAGCAGGCAGCGGTTCGGTGGTTCACGATGGCCCGGTCGTTCGTCGCACGCCGCTGGTTCCCGTGACCTCTGCGGTCGCGGCTCGACGGTGGACACGATCCCGGTGTGCCGTGCCTCGTCTACATTCGGACACATGGGCAGCCCGGGGTGGACGACGGTCTCGACCGTGATCTCGACCGCTCCCTCGATGACCGACGACGAGGGAGCGGCGCAGTGACGACGTCTGCAGGACGGCTGGCAGGACGACGGATCCTCGTGACGTCGGCCGGAACGTACATGGGCCCGGCCATCGCGACCCTGTTCCGGGCCGAGGGTGCGGACGTGATCGCCGATGACGACCCCCTGACCGATGCGGCCGCGCCGGCCGCCCTCGTGGAACGGTGCGGACACCTCGACGCCGTGGTCGCGAACCTCGACCTACCGGCCTACGGCGCCGGTGTCGTCGACATCGACGACGGGGAGTGGCTCGCCGGGTTCGATGCGATGGTGCACCCCCTGATGCGCCTCGCCCGCGCCGTGAGTCCGCAGATGATCGAGCGTGGCGCCGGCGCCATCGTCGCGGTCACGTCGTCGTCGCCGCTGCGGCGCATGTCGCCGCAGGCGATCGCCTACGTGTCGGCACGTGCGGCCCAGAACGCGTTCGTCCGATCGGCGGGCCACGAGCTCGCCAAGCACGGGGTGCGGTTCAACGCGATCGCCCAGAACTTCGTCGCCAACGACACGTACTACCCGCCCGAGGTGCTCGCGAACCCGAGGTTCCAGGAGCGGCTGCAGCGTGAGGTGCCGGCGCGCCGGATCGGACGGCCGGAGGAGACGGCGGAGCTCGCGCTGTACCTCGTGAGCGAGTCGTCGTCGTTCATGT
>CAUJET010000125.1 GCA_963169665.1 Actinomycetota bacterium
AAGATGGACAGCCCCACTCCGCCCGCTTGCCGTCTCGTCGACCGGGGAGACATCCCGGCGACACCCGCCGACCGGCGAGCTGCAGATGCACCACGTGAGGTTCGGGACACCCGTGCCCGGCACGTTCCGCTCCGGTGGGCACCGATGACGGAGTCCCCAGTGGACTTCTCGCATCGGCCGGTGATGCTCGACGAGATCGTCCAGGTCTTCGCGAGCGTTCCGTCCGGCTGGGTGCTCGACGCCACCCTCGGGGGCGCCGGGCACGCCATGGCCCTGCTGGAGGCACATCCGCACCTGCGGATCCTCGGGCTCGACCGTGACGGTGACGCACTCGCCGTGGCGAGTGCACGGTTGGCGGTTCATGGCGACAGGGCGGCCACATCGCACGTCAGGTTCGACCACCTCGATCACGCCATGGAAGCACTCTCCGTCGACCATCTCTCCGGCGCACTCTTCGACCTCGGCGTGAGTTCGCCGCAGCTCGACCGCAGCGAGCGCGGCTTCTCGTACCGACACGAGGCACCCCTCGACATGCGGATGGACCAGCGTGAGCCCTGGACCGCGAGCGACATCGTGAACGGCTACGACGAGTCGCAGCTCGCACAAGCCCTGCGTCGCCACGGCGACGAGCGCTTCGCCACTCGCATCGCCCGCGCGATCGTGGCGGCGCGTCCCGTGGAGACGACCACCCAGCTCGCCGAGATCGTGGTGGCCGCCATCCCTGCCGCCGCTCGCCGGACCGGCGGCCACCCGGCCAAGCGCACCTTCCAAGCGATCCGTATCGAACTCAACCGTGAGCTCGAGGTGCTGCCTGCCGCGCTCGACCTCGCGATCGAACGCACGGTCGAGGGCGGTCGCGTCGCGGTGCTGTCGTACCACTCGGGCGAGGACCGGATCGTGAAGCAGCGCATGCGTTTCGCGGAGACCGGCGGGTGCGTCTGCCCGCCGGAGCTGCCGTGCGTCTGCGACGCGGTGCAGACGGTGCGCGTGGTGCGCGGCATCCCGAAGACGCCGAGTGAGGCCGAGCGCACCGCGAACCCGCGGGCACGCAGCGCTCGTCTGCGCGTCGTCGAGCGCGTCGCCCCCACTCGTCGCGGCGCCGGCGGTCGGATCTGAGATGGCCGTCGCAGCACGCCAACACGCGGTCGCGCCCCGCGCCGTTCCGGCTCACACGGCCCCGTCGCGCCCCCAGCGCACCGTCCCCCGGTCGCCCCGGTCGCCCCGGTCGCACGGCGCGCAGGAAGCGGCCGAGCGGTCGCTGCGTCCCACTCGCCGTCAGGCCGACCCCGCCCGCCGGGTGGTCGCCACCCGCCGTCACGGAGGGCTCGACACCGGTCCGCAGCCGCTCGTGCGGGCGACCGCACATCTGCAGGCGAGCGAGCGGCACCTGTCGCTCGTCGCGCCGCGCGGTCGCCGTGCCGCCCACGTCGCCGTGGTGATGAGCCTCTTCCTCGGCCTCGCCATGCTGGGCGCCGCAGCGTTCCAGACGCGCCTGGCCCAGCGTCAGGTCGAGCTCGATCAGCTCGACACCGACATCTCGTCCGCACGTGAGCAGTACGAGTCCCTGCGGCGTGAGCGCGCCGAGCTGCGCTCGCCCGAGCGGCTCGCGCAGGTCGCGGCGGCGAACGGCATGGTGCCGGCGCGCGGCAGCGAGTTCCTGGAGATCGCCGTCGACGTCCGTTCCCTGGTCGCCGCGTCCACGGGCGACATCGATCCGGTCCATCTCGGCGCTGCGGGCAACACCCTCGACGACTTCCGCGACGTGAAGGCCACGACCGCGGCTGCCGGCTCGGCGGCCGCACCGTGAGCCGTCGGCCACCGCTCGAGCGGAACGGGTCCGACGCCCGCCGTGGCGCGCGGTCGGACGCGCGTCTGGAAGGACGAGATCCCGGACGGTCGTCGCGGGGTCGCGGCGCGGCACGCAGCCATGTCCGCGCCGCCGACCCCGCGCGATCCTCCGACGCCCGGCAGCCCGGAGACCACGTCGCCGCGGCGCTCGGGCATCGCACGCACGGTTCGTCGGGACGACGTGGTCACGAACGACCGGCGACGCGAGGTGAACGGCTCGACCTCCGCACCGGCCGAGCGGGCGAGACCCGCCGCGACGACCGTCCAACGGGTTCTCGCCGTCGGGCGAACGACGGGCGCGACGTCCGCGAGGTCCGCGACGTTCGAGATCGACGCGACATGCGTGACGCGAACGAGCCGACCGTGGTGGAGGTGCGCGAGGTGCGCGCCCGCCGAGCACCTTCGGCAGAGGTGCGCGAGCTGCGTCGGCGTCGCCCCCCGGTGTCCACCGCCGACACCGCGCCCAGGTCGCCGCGCGCGCAGTCCCGGACGCGGACAGGTGACACGGACGGACGGCGCGCCCTGCAGAAGCGTGTGGTCAAGGTGCGCGCCGCCCGCCACCACTTCAAGGCGGGGCAGCACCCCCGACGCCTCCGGGTCGTGTTCGCCCTGTCGGCGCTCGTGTTCGCCGTCATCCTCGGCCGCGTCGTGCTGCTCCAGACCACCGACGCCGAGCAGCTGCGCGAGGCCGGTCGGGCCCAACGCACGAGCGACACCGTCCTCAGGGCGAACCGTGGTGTGATCTTCGACCGCAATGGCGACGAGCTCGCGCTGTCGGTGCCGTCCACGACGATCATCGCCAACCCGAAGCTCGTCATCGATCCAGCCGCGACGGTCGACGCCCTGAACAAGGCACTCACGCTCACCCCGGAGAAGCAGCAGTCGCTGCTCGAGTCGTTCACGACGAAGGAGAAGTCGTTCGTCTATGTCGCCCGCCAGGTGACCGAGGACCAGGCCGCGGCCGTGCGCCTGCTCGACATCACTGGGGTCGATCTCATCGCTGAGGACCGTCGCACGATGCCTGCCGGCGAGGTGGGCCAGAGCGTGATCGGCAAGACGAACATCGACGGCGAGGGCATCGCCGGCATCGAGTTGCAGTACGACCTGATGCTCACCGGCGTCGACGGCGAGATGTCACGCCAACACGACCGCGACGGCCGATCGCTGCCAGGATCGGAGACGACCACCGTCGCACCCGTGCCCGGTCAGGACATCGTCCTCACGATCGACCGCTCGGTGCAGTTCGAGGTCGAGCGGGCGCTCGTCGACCAGGTGACCAACATGATGGCCCGCGGTGGTTCGGCGATCGTGATGGACACCGACACGGGCGAGATCATCGCCATGGTGGGCGTCCGACGCGGCGAGGACGGCATCGTGCGCGTCACGAGCGGCAACATCGCAGCGGTCGATGCCGCCGAGCCCGGTTCGGTGGTGAAGGCGATCACGGTCGCCGCTGCGCTGAACGAGGGCACCGTCACCCCCGACACCATGTTCCACGTGCCGTACCGCAAGGACTACTCCGACGGCACGCTGCACGACGCCGAGGTGCATCCCGACTACGACTGGCCGGTGACGCAGATCCTCGCGAAGTCGTCGAACATCGGCACGATCGAGGTCATGCTCACCATGGGCGAGACCATGCGTGAGAACAAGGAGAAGCTGGGCGCGTACATGCGCGCCTTCGGCCTGGGGGAGAAGACGGCGCTCGACTTCCCCGGCGAGTCGCGCGGACTCGGCGTCGACTGGACCAAGTGGGAGGGCACCGAGCAGTACACGGTCGCCTACGGCCAGGGCATCGCGTCGACGTCGATCCAGCTCGTCAGCGCGATCAACGTCATCGCCAACGACGGCGTGTACGTGGCGCCGAAGCTGGTCGCCGGCACGATCGACGCCGGTGGCGTGCTCACCGACACGCCGGCCAGCGGCACGCACCGAGTGGTCCGCCCTGAGGTGGCCCAGCAGGTGAACCTGATGATGCGTCAGGTGGTGTGCGAGGGCACGGCCAAGCTCGCCCAGGTCGACGGCGTGACCGTCGCCGGCAAGACCGGTACCGGTCTGAAGGCCCAGGACGGCGGGGGCTACGAGGATGCCGATGGCAACCGCAAGTACTACTCGTCCTTCGCCGGGTTCTTCCCTGCAGAGGATCCGCAGGTGACGGTGCTGATCTCGATCGACGAGCCGCCGGGCGCCGTGGGCGAGGCGCAGCCGACCCACTTCGGTGGCACCGCCGCTGCACCCGTGTTCGCCGACATCGCCCCGGCGATCCTCCACGAGATGAACATCACGCCGCCCGTCACCGGCGGCGGTTGCCCGAAGGGCTGACGACGATGACCGGGTTCGCGCCGCGACCGCTTGTCGACGTCCTGCGCGGGGTGCGCGGCGGGCCGTCGCATCGTCTCGTCGACCGCTCGGGCGACACGGTGGATCCGGCCGGCCCGCCGCCCGCGGGCGTCGACGTGCCGATCGTCGACATCACGCTCGACTCCCGGTCGGTGCGGCCGGGCACGCTGTTCTGCTGCCTGCGCGGCGAGCGCTCCGACGGTCACGAGTTCGCCGCCTCGGCGGTGGCGGCCGGCGCGGTCGCGCTGCTCGTCGAGCACCGGCTCTCGCTGCCCGTGCCCCAGGTGATCGTGTCCGACGCCCGCGCCGCGACCGGCTGGCTGGCGGCGTCGGTCCACGGGCATCCCTGCGACTCGCTCACCGTCATCGGTGTCACCGGCACGAATGGCAAGACCACCACCACACAGCTCGTCGGTCACGTGATGAACACCCTCGGCCGTCGAACCGAGGTCTTCGGTACGCTCTCCGGCCGGTTCACGACGCCGGAAGCCCCCGATCTCCAACGGGCCCTCGCCGAGTGTCGCGACACCGGCGTGCAGGCCGTGGCGATGGAGGTGTCGTCGCACGCGCTCGCGCTCGATCGGGTCGCGGGCTCGCACATCGACGTCGCCGTGTTCACCAACCTGGGTCGCGACCACCTCGATCTCCACGGCACCGTGGAGCGCTACTTCGCGGCGAAGGCCAGGTTGTTCGACGCCCGTCTGTCCGACGTCGGGGTGGTCAACACCGACGACGTGCACGGCCGTCTGCTGTTCGACACGGCGGACATCCCGCTGGTGCCGTTCTCGCTCGACGATGCGGTCGACGTCGAGGTCGGCCCCACCTGGCACTCCTACACGTGGCGGGGCCACCGTGTGCGCGTCGGCATCGGTGGCGAGTTCAACGTGATGAACAGCCTCGCCGCGGCGACCGCATGCGTCGCCGCCGGCATGGACGCCGGTGACGTCGCTGCGGCGCTCTCGGCCGCAGCGCCGGTGCCTGGCCGGTTCGAGCCGATCGACGCAGGCCAACCGTTCGCGGTGCTCGTCGACTACGCCCACACGCCCGACGGGCTCGAGGAAGCCCTGCGCGCCGCGCGGGGTGCCGCGGCCGGCGGTCAGGTGATCGTGGTGTTCGGGTGCGGTGGCGACCGCGATCGGGAGAAGCGCCCGTTGATGGGTGCCGTCGCGGCGGATCGAGCCGACCGGGTGATCGTGACGTCCGACAACCCCAGGTCGGAGGACCCGCTCGAGATCATCAATGCCACCGTGGCGGGGGTACCCGACGACTACCGTGGCTCCGTTGTGATCGAGCCCGACCGAAGGAACGCCATCGCCGTCGCGCTGCAGATCGCCCGTTCGGGCGACGTGGTGCTCATCGCCGGCAAGGGCCACGAGACCACCCAGACCATCGGCGACCGGGTCGTGCCCTTCGACGACCGGCAGGTCGCGCGGGCCGAACTCGGTGCGCTCGGATGGGATGCGACAGGAGGTCGCTCGTGATCGCGGTGATGATCGCCGGAGCGACGGCCATGGTCGTGTCGTTGTTCGGCACCCGGTTCCTGATCACGTTCTTCCGCAACCGCGGCAAGGGGCAACCGATCCTCGGCAAGGAGGACAACGGCCCGGAGCACCACATGGCCAAGCAGGGCACGCCCACGATGGGCGGTCTCGCGATCATCGCGGCGGCGTTCGCCGGCTGGATGGTGGCCCACGTGCGCGACGGTCTGGTGTTCTCCACCCAGGCGATGATCATGTGGTGCGGCATCCTGATCATGTCGGTGATGGGGTTCCTCGACGACTACATCAAGATCACCAAGGCCCACAACCGGGGCATCTTCTGGAAGCGCAAGGGCTGGATCACGTTCGGCCTGGCGATCGGCGTGGCCGCCTGGCTCTCCGCCGGCACCGGCATCAGCGAGACGTTCTCGACCACGCGTGCGACGTACCCGGGGTGGACGCTCAACACGGTCGTCTGGATCGTGTGGGCCGGCATCGTCATCTGGAGCACCACCAACGCCGTCAACGTCACCGACGGTCTCGACGGGCTCGCGGGCGGCTCGGCGATGATGGCCTTCGTCGCGTTCGCGATCATCGCCTACTGGGCGTTCCGCAACCCGGAGATCTACGCCGCGGTCGTGAACCCGCTCGACCTCGCGACGGTGGCGGCCGGCTTCGCCGGGGCGTGCGCCGGCTTCCTCTGGTTCAACGCGGCGCCCGCGCGCATCTTCATGGGCGACGTCGGCGCGCTCGGCGTGGGTTCTGCGCTCGCGCTCCTGGCCCTCGGGACCAACACCCAGATGCTGCTCGTGCTGCTGTGCGGCATCAACGTGATGGAGGCCGGCTCGGTCGCCATCCAGATGGGTGTGTTCAAGGCGTCGGGTCGCAAGAAGCGCCTCTTCCGCATGTCGCCGATCCACCACCACTTCGAGCTGCTCGGCTGGCCCGAGACGACGGTGATCATCCGCTTCTGGATCATCCAGGGGGCATGCGTGGCCACCGCGCTCGCGATCTTCATCGGCGACTTCACACGGCTCGAAGGGTTGCGTTGAGCTCGCGCGGGGCCGGGGGCACGGCGCTCGTCCACGGCGTTGCGGTCGCCGGTGCGGCGGTCGCCCGCGCGCTCGTGGCCCACGGCTACCGAGTACTGGTCGCCGACGACAGCCCGGACGACACCAAGCGTGCGCTCGCGGGGGAGTTGGGCACCGAGCTCGTCGAACGGCCGGATGCCGACACGATCGGCCGGCTCCTGCGCGGGGTCGATTTCGTCGCACCCGCGCCCGGGGTACCGGAGACCCACGAGCTGGTGCGGGCTGCGCTCGCCACCGACGTGCCGCTGCGCACCGAGATCGACCTGGCCTACGAATGGGAGCAGGCGCGCTCCGGCGGGCCGCGCCCGATGGTCGCGATCACGGGGACCGACGGCAAGACCACCACGACGATGCTGACGGCGTCGCTGCTCACGGCCGGCGGGCTGCGCACCGCGGCGGTGGGCAACACCGAGGTGCCGTTCGTGGCCGCACTCGACGACGACGTCGATGCGTTCGCCGTCGAGTGCAGCAGCTTCCGTCTGTCGTGGATCCGCTCGTTCCGGGCGGAGGCGGCGATCTGGCTCAACCTCGCACCCGACCACCAGAACTGGCACACGTCGATGGCCTCGTACGAACAGGCGAAGGCGAACGTGTGGCTGCACCAGCGTGCCACCGACGTCGCGATCGGCTGGATGCAGGACGCGATCGTGATGCGTCGGCTGGCCGCGGCCGCCGCCCGCCACGTCACGTTCGGACTCGCCGATGGCGATCACCACATCGTCGGTGATCTCGCCCCGACGGGTGACTCGCGTCTGCTCGCGGCAGCGTCCGGTGCCTACGCGTCGGTGACGTCGCTGCGTCGTCGATTCCCGCACGACCTGTCCAACGCGCTGGCCGCCGCGGCGGCCTGCATCGAGAGCGGCTTGGTGGCACCCGACCGCATCGACGCCGGCCTCGCCGACTTCCGCGTTCCGCCGCACCGCATCGAACCGCTGGGTGAGATCGACGGTGTGGAGTGGTTCAACGACTCGAAGGCGACGTCGCCGCACGCTGCGCTGACCGCCATCCGTTCGTTCGGTTCGATCGTGCTCATCGCCGGCGGCCGCAACAAGGGGCTCGACCTCGGATCGCTCGCCGCCGAGTCGGCCCGCATCCGTTCCGTCGTCGCGATCGGCGAGGCCGCCGACGAGATCGCGGCCGCCTTCGACGGCGTGCGACCCGTGTCGCGTGCGACGTCGATGGCGGAGGCCGTCGCGCTCGCGCACGGTGCGGCACGCCCCGGCGACGTCGTGCTGTTGTCGCCCGCGTGCGCCAGCTTCGACTGGTACCCGAGCGGTGGCTACCCCGCCCGGGGCGAGGACTTCCGCCGCCTGGTCGCGGCCCTCACCACATCCGACCGTTCCCCATCCGATCGCGCCACCACGCCAGGCACCCCGAGCACCCCCACCGGAGGACCGACGTGAGCACCACTGCTCCCAACATCGCCGTCAGGCGGCGCCAGGCCGCCGAACGAGCCGCTGCCCTCCGCCGCCATCCCACGGCCGGCGCACCGAAGGAGATCGGCCCGCCGCCGACGACGTTCTACGTGATCGCCCTCATCGTCACGGTGTTCACCATGCTCGGTCTGGTGATGGTGCTGTCGGCGTCGTCGATCCGGCTGTTCCACCAGGGCGAGTCGCCGTGGCGTACGTTCAACAGGCAGGTGGTGTGGGCGATCCTCGGCGCGGTCGCGCTCTGGATCTGCGCCCGCATCCCGTACCAGTCGTGGCGGCGCTTCGTGGTGCCGGGCCTCGCCATCTCCACGGGCCTCATGCTGCTGCCGTTCGTGCCCGGCGTGGGCATGCAGGTGAACGACGCGAGCGCATGGGTGTCGCTGGGATCGCTCAGCCTCCAGCCGAGCGAGTTCCTGAAGCTCGCCGTGCTGCTGTACTGCGCCGACCTGCTCACCAAGCGGGAGGCGGAGATGCACGAGCTGAGCCGCACGCTCAAGCCCACGTTGATGGTGGCCGCGCTGGCAGCAGGTCTCTGCCTGCTGCAGGGCGACCTCGGTTCGGCCATCGTGCTCGCCGGCATCGTCTTCGCCGTCGCCTTCGTCGGCGGCACACCTCTGGTGCCGATGGCGGTGGCCGGTGCAGCGGGCCTCGGGGCAGCGGCGGTGTTCGTCATGTCCAGCCAGCGGCGCATCAACCGGTTCACGGCGTTCCTCGACGTCGCCGGCAACCGCGACCACCTGAGCTACCAGACGTACCAGGCGATGATCGCCATCGCCCAGGGCGGCACGACCGGTGCGGGACCGGGCCGGGGCCTCAACAAGCTCGGCGACTTCCTGCCGCTCGCACACAGCGACTTCATCTTCGCAGTGGTCGCCGAGGAGCTCGGCCTCATCGGCGTCGTCGCCGTCGTCGGTGGCTTCCTCGTGCTCACGTACTGCGGGATCCAGGTGGCGCTGGCCGCCAGCGACCGCTTCGGCAGCCTGCTGGCCGGCGGCATCATCGGCTGGCTCGTGGTGCAGACGGTGATCAACATCGGCGGCGTCACCGGCCTCATGCCGGTCACGGGCCTCACGCTGCCGTTCTTCTCGGCGGGCGGCAGCTCGCTGTTCGTGTGCATGGCAGCGGCCGGCCTGCTCCTGAACGTCGCCCGCCACGCGAAGTGACCGGCGTGGACAGCCGGGTGGGCGGGCCTGCGGTCGAGGGCGGGGGCACGCAGGTGCGCGCCCATGCGGTGGTCACCGGTGGCGGCACCTCCGGCCACGTGCTGCCCGCGCTGGCGATCATGGACCGATTGGTCGCCGCCGGGCACCCCACGTCGACGCTGCACTACGTGGGCACCGAGCGCGGCATCGAGTCGCGTCTGCTCCCGCCCACCGGGTACGGCTTCACGCTGCTCGACGTCGTGGGTCTGCAGCGCTCGCTGAGCCGTCGCAACCTGGCGGTGCTGCCGAAGCTCGTCGGCGCCACCCGTCGGGCCGGGCGCGTCCTCCGCGAGCTGCGGCCGGCGGTGGTCGTGAACGTGGGCGGGTACGCCAGCATGCCGGCGACCTTCGCCGCGCGTCGGATGAGGATCCCGGTGGTCGTGGTGAGCTACGACCTGCGGCCCGGGCTCGCCTCCAAGCTCGCGGCGCGGGGCGCCGCGGCCGTCGCCGCAGCCTTCCCCGACTCGCCGTTGCCGCGGGCCCGGCTCACCGGGGCGCCCATCCGCCCCGAGGTGATCGCGGTCGACCGCGGCCGTGACCGGGCGGCGGCACGGGCCGAGCTCGGTCTCCCGGAGGACCGGTTCGTCATCACCGTCTTCGGCGGTTCGCTCGGCGCCAAGGCCATCAACGGAGCGGTCGCCGGCCTGGTGGGGGCCTGGTCCGACCGTGCCGACGTCGCGATCCATCATGTGGTCGGTGACCGGTGGCTCGCCGACGCGCCACCGTCGCGCACCGACCCAGCGGGCATCATGTACCGCGTGATCGGATACGAGGACCGCATGCCCCAGCTCTACGCCGCGTCCGATCTCATGATCACCCGCGCCGGCGCCAGCACGATCGCCGAGCTCGCGGCTACGGGCACGCCCGCCGTCGTGGTGCCGTGGCCTGGCGCTGCGGAGAACCACCAGCTCGACAACGCCCGGACGTTGAGCGACGTCGGGGCCGCGATCCTGCTCGAGGAGCACGAATTGTCGACCGGATCGCTCGCCGATCTCGTCGGCTCCCTGATCGCCGATCCGACCCGACTGGCGGACATCGCCGCTGCGGCGCACCTGGCGGGCGGCCGCCACCGCGGCGACTCGCTCATCGAGCTCGTCGACGAGATCGCTGCCGGCACCGGGGCGGGTGCACGGTGAGCGGGGCGGATCGCACCGCAGGGGTGCCCGACGCGCCGCTCGACCTCTCCACTCGCCAGCGGCTGCACGTCGTCGGCGTCGGCGGACCCGGCATGAGCGCCATCGCGATCGTGCTGGCCGAGATGGGTCACGACGTGAGCGGCAGCGACATCCGTGAGCGCCCGGTACTCGATCGCCTCCGCGCCGGCGGTGTCACCGTTCACGTCGGCCATCATCGCGGCCATGTCGCCGGCTGCGACGCCATCACCTACAGCACCGCCGTGCCCGAGAAGAACATCGAACTCGACGAGGCCCGTGCCACGGGTGTCACCACGCTGCGACGCGCGGGCATGCTCGCATCGATCTGCGCGCAGGCGAGGTCGCTCGCGGTCGCCGGCACGCACGGCAAGACCACCACGACGTCGATGCTGATGCTGATGCTCGCTGAGGCCGGCCTGCGACCGAGCTTCGTCATCGGTGGCGATGTCACCGACACCGGCACCGGCGCCCAGTGGACGGGCGGCGACTGGCTGGTGGTGGAGGCCGACGAGAGCGACGGCACCCACCTCGAGCTGCCGCTCGAGGGCACGATCCTCACCAACGTCGAGATCGACCACCTCGACCACTACGGGTCGTTCTCGGCGATCGAGGCGAGCTTCGACCGCTATCTCTCGCAGGTGCCCGGCCCGAAGGTGCTGTGCGTCGACGACGAGGTCTGCCGCCGCCTGGCCGAGGCACACCGCTCGACCGGTGCGATCACCTACGGCACCGGCGAGGGCGCCGACGTGCGCGCCGTCGACGTGGTCGCCGAACACGGTGCACACCGGTTCGTGATCGTTCGACACGGCGAGCGGCTCGGCACCATCGAGCTCCCGTTGCGAGGGATCCACAACGTGCGCAACGCCACCGGTGCCCTCGCGATGGCGTTGGAGATCGGCGTGCCGTTCGAGGCGGCCGCCGCAGCGCTCGCCCGCTTCGGCGGCGTCGCCCGCCGCTTCGACATCCGCGGCACGTCCGGCGGCGCCACCCTGGTGGACAGTTACGCACACCTGCCGTCGGAGATCGCCGCCGACCTCGCAGCGGCACGCCACAGCGGCGACGGGTGGCGGCGCGTGATCGCCGTGTTCCAGCCGAACCGCTTCAACCGGATGGCCGTCATGTGGCCCGAGTATGCGGACGCATTCGTCGACGCCGACATCGTGGTGCTCACCGACATCTTCGCGAGCGGCACCACGCCCATCCCTGGCATCACGGGCAAGCTCGTGGTGAACGCGGTGCTCGACGCGCACCCGCACACGCGGGTCGTGTGGCTGCCGCGCCGCCAGGATCTCGTCGACTGGGTGGCCGGTGAACTGCGCGATGGCGACGTCTGCGTGTCGATGGGGTGCGGCGACATCGCCTCGTTCCCGTCGGAGGTGATCGAGCGTCGCGCGGACCGCGTCGAGTCGGGCGCGTCCAGATGAACGGCTCGATGAGCGGCGCCGGAACCGGCGACCCGGGCCTGGCCCTCGCTGCCGAGATGCTCGGCGATCTCGCCGTGCACGACGTGCCCCTCGGCCCGATGACGACGTACCGGGTGGGCGGCGCCGCAGCGTTGTTCGTCCGACCGCGGTCGATCGACGACCTCGCGCTCGTCGCCGAGGCGTGTCGCCGGGGCGGCGTGCCGGTGCTCGTGGTGGGCAGGGGCTCGAACCTGCTCGTCGCCGACGAGGGGTTCCGCGGGGTCGCCGTGTCGTTGGCCGATCTCGGCGCCGACATCGCGATCGACGGCACCGTGGTGCGGGCCGGGGGAGCGGTGGCGCTGCCCGTGCTGGCCCGGCGCACCGTTGCGTCGGCACTCACCGGGTTCGAGTGGGCGGTCGGGGTCCCCGGCTCGGTCGGCGGCGGGGTGCGCATGAACGCCGGTGGCCACGGGTCGGACATGGCGGCGTCGCTGATCGACATCGATCTGTTCGACCTGCACCGCGGCGAGCGGCGGGCGCTCCCCGCCGACGCGCTCGGACTGCGCTTCCGCGGCTCGGACCTGGCCGACCACCAGGTGGTCCTGTCGGCGCGTCTGCAGCTCGCGACCGGCGACCGTGCTCGCGGCGAGGCGGAGCTCGACGAGATCGTTCGCTGGCGGCGCGAGCACCAACCGGGCGGCCAGAACGCCGGCTCGGTGTTCGTCAATCCGGTGCCGGGCGAAGTCACAGCTGGCGCGCTGATCGACCGGTGTGGGCTCCGCGGATACCGCATGGGCTCGGCGCACGTGAGCGACAAGCACGCCAACTTCATCCAGGCCGACGACGGGGGGAGCGCGATCGACGTGGTGCGCCTGATCGACCTCGTCCGCACCCGCGTCGCCACAGAGACCGGTCACGTGATGCGCAGCGAGGTGCGCCTCGTGGGGTTCATCGGGATCGACACCGATCACGGAGGCCACGGGGGAGGTGTCTCGTGGTGAACTGGCGTCGATCGAAGGACCGGCCGGGTGCCACGCCGCCGGACGATGCGCCGCGCGGCATCCCCGGCGCGCTGCCGGAGACCCCCGACGTCGTGATCCGGGCCGGCGAGCCGACGCCGGCGCGCGGTGAGGATGTGCCCGACGTGGTGCTCGACGAGCTCCGCCAGGCCTTCACGGGCACCCCGCCGACGGGCCCCGTCCGGCCGGACGACCCGCTCCTCGATCCGACGGTCGACCCCACCTTCGACGGCACCCTCGACCTCACCTTCGACGACCTCCCGCTCGACGACCTCCCACTCGACGACCTCCCACTCGCGGCGTACGACGACCTCGATCCGGTGTCCGGCGCCGAGGGCCTCGGGATGCTCGACGGGCTCCCACCCGCCGATCTCGACGACGACTCGCTGTTCCGCACCGGCCCGACCTCGCGTCCGACCGGTCCGTCTCCGCGGCCGGCAGCCGGCCCCGTCGATCCGACGGGCCGCGCCGACGCGACCGACGCCTGGGTGCTCGACACGCCCGAGGTGCGGATCGTGCCCCGGGAACCGAGCGCCGCGATCGGGACCGGCGCCATCGGCGGGACCGCGGCCCGGACGGAGTCGAACGGAGTCGATGGACTGCCCGACGATCTCCCGGCCGCACCCGGCGACGACGCGGGTTCGGGTGCCACCCGCGCCTCGGCTCGGACCGGCCGACCCACCATCGTCATCGGCGGCGACGATTCGCTGCCCGACGCGATCTACCTCGACGAGGGCGACGCCTCGTCCTCGCGCAACCCCACCGACCGCAGCGGTCGGGCTCCCGAGATCGCCGCCGACGGGTCGGGCGCACGCGGCACGATCGTCATCGGCGACGAGCTCGAGGCCTCCGGTGCGTTCGATGCCGTCGAGGTGCCCAGCCGTTCGATGGATCCCCGGGTCCGCGCCCGGCGTATCGCCGTCAAGCGTGCCCAGGGTCGGAAGCGACTCCTGTGGGTCGGTGCGATCGCCGGGGTCGTCGTCGTGATCGTGGCGGTGCTCGCGGTGTTCTCGTCGAGCCTGTTCGCAGTCGAGCGCGTCGACGTCCAGGGCGCGCCGTACACCCAGGCGCGCTACAGCGACCGGATGCAGGCCGTGGTCGACCGCATGATGGGCGAACCGGTCCTCCTCGTCGACACGGCGGCGGCCGAGGCCGAGCTCGAGTCGCTGCCGTGGATCGAGCGTGCCTTCGTCACCACCGACTTCCCGAACCGGGTGCTCATCGACGTGCGCGAACGACAGCCGCTCGCCACGTTCGTGGGCTCCGACAGCCGCTACCGGGTGACCGACCGCGACGGCTACGTGCTCGACGTCCTCGACGGGCGGCCCTCGAACTACATGCTCGTCGACGGGATCGGTCCCGATCTCGAGGCCGGCTCGTCCGCCGGCGCGCAGTACTCGGCCGCCGCCCAACTGGTGGGCGCCCTGCCCGCGGAGATCCGGGCCATCACGATGGCGGCGACGCTCGATCCGACGACCGGCGACCTCGGCCTGGTCGTGCAGAACATCCCGGTGGCGGACCCGGAGACGCCGGTCGATCCCGGCGCGACGCCGTCCGATCCGCCGCTCGTCGAGGTGCGCATCGGGAGCTTCAGCGGCCTCGACGGCAAGCTGGCCCGTCTCCTGCAACTGGTGCGCGACGGGCTCGACGACACCGCGAAGATCGACGTCTCCACCGACGACGTGATCGGCTGACTCCCTGTTCCGGCCTCGCTGCGGGGTGCGCTCCCAGTTTCCTGTCCTCGGACGTGCCAGACTGTCGCCAGAGGCCCTGGAGGTCGGGCGAGGTCGGGTTGCGCGGGAGGCGGCCTTCACTCGTTACGATCCCCAGGTCATGTTGTCCGTCACGTTCGCCGTTGCGCCCGCTCAGAGCGGGTTCGCACCAAGTCACGAAAGCTGGAGGTCACGCTGATGGCCGGCGCCCCACAGAACTATCTCGCCGTCATCAAGGTGATCGGCGTGGGTGGCGGTGGCGTGAACGCCGTCAATCGCATGATCGACGCCGGGCTCAAGGGCGTGGAGTTCATCGCCGTCAACACCGATGCCCAGGCACTGCTCATGAGCGATGCCGACGTCAAGCTCGACATCGGTCGTGATCTGACCCGAGGCCTCGGTGCCGGCAGCGACCCCGAGGTGGGTCGCGCCGCAGCAGAGGCGCATCGGGACGAGATCGAGGAGATGATCAAGGGCGCCGACATGGTGTTCATCACCGCCGGCGAGGGCGGCGGCACCGGTACCGGTGCGGCCCCCGTGATCGCCGAGGTGTCGCGCAGCCTGGGCGCCCTGGCGATCGGCGTGGTCACACGCCCGTTCAGCTTCGAGGGTCGCCGCCGTGCGGTGCAGGCCGACACCGGCGTGGCCAAGCTGAAGGAGAAGGTCGACACCCTGATCGTCATCCCGAACGACCGCCTGCTCACGGTGGCGAACGAGAAGACCAGCGTGCTCAACGCGTTCAAGATGGCCGACGAGGTCCTCCTGCAGGGCGTGTCCGGCATCACCAACCTGATCACCACGCCCGGCCTCATCAACACCGACTTCGCAGACGTGAAGATGATCCTCGCGAGCGCTGGCTCGGCACTCATGGGGATCGGCCAGGCGAGCGGTGAGAACCGCGCCGTGGTCGCAGCCAAGGCGGCGATCTCGAGCCCGCTGCTCGAGGCGGCCATCGACGGTGCCCGCGGCATCCTGCTGAACATCACTGGCCCGTCGAGCATGGGTCTGTTCGAGATGAACGCCGCCGCGGAGATCATCCACGGTGTCGCCCACCAGGACGCGAACATCATCTTCGGCACCGTGATCGACGACGAGATGGGCGACGAGGTCAAGGTGACGGTCATCGCCGCCGGCTTCGACCGTTGGGACGCCGGCGCCGGCCAGTCCGCCGCGAAGCCCGCGCTGAAGGCCGTCGAGAACAAGCCGGCCTCCACGTTGAAGGATCTCTTCGCCGACGATGCGGTCGATCCGCTCGACGGTGACGACGACTTCGACGTGCCGTCGTTCCTGAAGTGAGCCGACGGCCCCCGGCGGGCCGTGCTCCACACCACGTGTCGCCGGCGCTCGTCGAGCAGCCATGGGCCTTTCCCGACGTGCATCTGCGCGTGAGTTCTCGCGCCGACGGCGACTT
>CAUJET010000126.1 GCA_963169665.1 Actinomycetota bacterium
CAGCCTTCTCCTGGATCGCCGCACCCGAGTCACTGTCGAGGTTCACGATCGCGAGCACCTTGACGCCGTCGGCGATCATCTGATCGGCGATGGTCGCCATGTTGTCGGCGTCACCTTCGGCGTTCTGGATGACGCACTCGAGACCGGCGGCCTCGCATTCGGCTTCGATCAACGGACGGTCGAAGTCCTCCCAACGGGCCGAGGAGGCCGAGTCGGGCAGGATGAAACCGACCTTGCCGCCGGCGGACTCGCCGCCGGATGCGGCGGTCGTGTCCGACGCCGCTGCGGTGGTGGCGCTGCTGCCACCGTCGTCACTGTCGTCACCGCACGCGGCGGCGAGCAGCGACAGAGCACCGAGCAGCACGATGCCGCTCTTGACTCTCTTCTGCATGAAGTGTCCCCCTTCAGAGTCGGACCGACCACCGTGATCGGACCGGTCACGCACGAACCGCGGAACACCCCTGGAGCACGCCGAGAACACTGGCCCCGGCTGCTCTGAGATCCCCCCGGATCGACGTTTGTCGCAGTCTGCAACAAACGTCGGGCGTTTGTCAACGACTCGTGGAAACTTTCCGAAGGGTGCCGAGCGGATCGGCGAGCAGTCGTTCGAAGGCGAGCTCGGCCGCACCCATGAGGGGAGCGTCGCCACCGAGTGCCGACGGTACGAGCACGACGCCACGGCGGGACGACTCGAGCGCACGCCGCTCGATCTCCGCGTCGACCTGATCGCTGATGTACGGGTGGACCCTGCCGAGCAGACCGCCGAGCACGACCATCGACGGGTTCATCACGTTGATCAATCCAGCGATGCCGATGCCCAACCACCGCGCCTGCACGGCCAGGGCCTCGAGCGCCGAGGGGACGCCGGCGTCTGCATCGGCCAGCAACGCGTCGACTGCGTCGCGACCGCCATCGGGCGACCGTCCGCTGCGTTCGAGCAGGACGCCCTCACCCACCTCGGTCTCCCAGCAGCCGACGGATCCACACCGACACGGGCGACCGTCGGGGTTGACCGGGACGTGGCCGATCTCGCCAGCGAACCCGGCCGCACCGGTGATCGGTTCGCCGCGACTGACGAGACCACCGCCGACGCCGACCTCGCCCCATACGTAGAGCACGTCGCGGATCCCGGCGGCGACACCCCGGCGCACCTCGGCGAGGGCCGCCAGATCGGCGTCATTCGACACCAGCACCTCCGTCCGCGACCCGAGCGCGTGCTGCAGCCGGGCGCCGAAGGCCACGTCGTGCCAGCCGAGGTTCGGGGCGATCGACACGCTGTTGTCCGTGCGGTTCACCAGGCCGACGACGCCCACGCCGATGCCGATGATCCGACAGTTCGGGTCGAGCACGGCCTCCACCCGACGGACCATCGCGACGATGTCGTCGATCGTCGCGTCGACGGCCACTCGTTCGCGAGGCCGGTCGACGCGCTCGGCGTGCAGGACCACCCCGCCGAGGCCGACGGCGGCGACGGCCAAGGAGTCGACTGCGACGTCGACCGCGAGGGTGACGTTGCGGTCGACCACCGGCGCGGCGACCGGTGACGGCCGACCGGGGCTGCCGTCGGAGGCGGCGCGCTGTTCGGTGACGAGGTCGGCCTTCACCAGTTCGCCGACGAGGGCGCCGATCGCGCTGCGGGTGAGCCCGGTGCGCGCCACCAGCTCCGATCGCGAGGCGGGCCCGTGGAAGTGGAGCTCGCGCAGGATGATCGCGAGGTTGGCGCTGCGGACGGTCTCCGAGCGCACGCCGGTCGAGGGCGTGGACGAGAACGCCGCGCGCGTGGACGACACCGCTGACATCTCCTTGCCCCCTCTCCGATCATGTGTTGCTGGGCACCCGGTCGTGCGCTCCGGTCGTGGTCCGGTGGACTCGACCGATACAGAACACCCTCAGTTTGTCATCTTCACCGACAAACGTCGAGTGTCGAGCTGGTGGACCTGGGCGGAACCGGTCGGATCAGCGGCGCCAGTGGGTGTGGCGCGTGCCGTCGGGGTCGACGGCCCACGGCGCCGCCTCGCCCCATCCGCCGTCGAAGACGAGGTCGCCGATCGGTCGCCGCCGCACGGGACCGTGCGCCCCGGCCGGCCGCCCGAGGGTGATGCACGCCGACAGCGCCACGTGGTCGGGGATCGCCAGCAACTCGCGCAGCTCCGTCTCCACCATCTGGTGCCACATCGTGAGCGCGCCGCCCCACCCGAGCGCTCGTGCGGCGAGGAGCAGGTTCTGACACGCCGGGTAGACGGAGGCACCCTCGAACGGGTTCGGGTCGCGGTAGCGCTCGAGGCACACGAGCACCACGACCGGCACCGCCTCGAGGTGATCGACGTAGTGCTGCATCGCCGCCGCCGTGCGAGCCTTCGGTGACGTCGGGTCAGCCTCCGCCGAGGCGTCGTAGCCGTCGTTGCGCAGCTTCGCCGCCCAGCCGCGACGGAACGACGAGCCGAGCAGCGTCTTGGCGGCTGCGGCACGCGGGCCGTCGCGCAGCACGAGGAAGCGGAACGGTTGCCGGTTCGATCCGCTCGGCGCACGCGAGGCGTGCCACACGATTGCCGCGAGGTCGTCGTCGGGGATCGGCTCGTCCGTGTAGCGGCGGATGGCGCGCGTGGTGGCGAGCCCGGTGAGCAGGTCGACAGGGCCGCCCTCCTCCCCCGCAGCCGGCTCGACCGCATCGATGGCCATGAACCCGGCCGATCAGCGGCCGGTGAAGTTCGGCGAGCGCTTCTCCATGAACGCGGTGACGCCTTCTTTGAAGTCCTGGGTGCGCATGAGCGGCAGCAGCTGGAGGAAGACGTGGTGGACGTTCTGCTCGAACGTCTCGGTCTCGGCGGCGCGCATCATCCGCTTGATCGCACGCACCGCGAGCGGCGCGTTCTCGACGATCTCCGCGGCGAGCGTGGCGACCCGGTCGGCGAGCTCGTCGGCCGGCACGACATGGTTGACGAGACCCAACTCGAGCGACTCGGCGGCCGACAGGGTGCGGCCCGTGAAGGCGATCTCGGCAGCCTTTGCATAGCCGACCATGCGCGGCAGCAGCCACGTGCCGCCGCTTTCGGGCAGGATGCCCCGCTTCGCGAACCCGGGGGCGAGCTTGGCCTTGTCGGACGCGACGCGGATGTCGCAACCCAACGCGATGTCGAGGCCGTAGCCCGCGGCCCCGCCGTTGAGCGAACAGATCGTCGGCGTGTCGAGGCCGTGCAGCACGATCGGCGGCGCGTTGCGGATGTCGAACTCACCCGGGTTCGTGTCGAGGCTCCCGAGACCCCCGAGACCGCCGCTGGCGGTGCCCATCTGTGCCTGCAGGTCGAGCCCGGCGCAGAACGCCCGCCCGGCGCCGGTGAGCACGATGCACCGCACGTCACGGGCGCGATCGGCTTCGAGCAGGCGCTCGGACAGCGCGTCGAGCATCGGGCCCGAGATGGTGTTCATCCGCTCGGGGGCATTGAGGGTGATCGTCGCGACATGATCCGCGACCTCGTACAGGACTTCTTCCGACGGCGTGCTCATGGGGCGCACCGTAGCGTCCGCCCCCCGCTGGCATCGGCTCGTGTGAACGGCCCATGACGTCCTCGTGAGATGTGGGGTCGCGCGATGCGTGGCTGGGTACAAAACCCCTGGTGACATGAGGCCCGGACCTCCGAATACCTGGGGCGATGCTTGGCACCCCACCGAAAACCCGTTTAGGCTGGCCGCCTCCAACATCCCGCCGGGCGAGAGTCCGGCGGCAATACATCCGTCGGGTCCTGACCCGACGGTCTCCTAGGGGGAGAAACACATGCAGAAATCCCGAGCACGCCGCGTCGGCGCGCTGATCGTGGGTCTGTCGCTCCTGGCGGCAGCCTGCGGTGACGACGAAGAAGAGTCCACGGCGACCGAGGCCCCGGCCGCGGCGACCACCGAGGCCCCCGCCGCCGAGACCACGGAGGCTCCGGCTGCGGAGACCACCGAGGCGCCCGCCGCCGAGACCACCGAGGCGCCCGCCGCCGGCGGTGGCGAACTCGAGGGCATGAAGGGCACGACGCCGAAGGGCGCCGACGTCACCGACTGGATCCCGGCCGTGAGCGACTTCTGGGTCGAGCAGGGCAACGATCCTCTCGAGGACTTCAACTACGCCGCCGAGGCGTACGACGCTGCCATCGTGATCGCGCTTGCGGTCGAGATGGCCGGCACCGACGGTTCGGCGCACGCCGGCGAGATCGTGGGCATCACGGGCGTGGGCGAGAAGTGCACCACGTTCGCCGACTGCCTCGCGATCATCAAGGCCGGTGGCGACCCGGACTACGACGGTGTCTCCGGTCCCCACGACTTCAACGGCAACGGCGAGCCCCTCAAGGGTTCGTACGCGGTCCTGACCTTCGGTGCCGACAACCGCATCAGCGAGGAAGAAGTCCTCGTCGAGGCGGAGTCGCCGGCGTCGTCGATCGTCGACCTCGTGCCGGTCGGTGTCGAGCGCGAGGGTGACGGCATCCTCAAGATCGGCTCGATCATGCCGGAGACCGGCAGCCTCGCCTTCCTCGGCGCCCCGGAGTTCGCGGGCCTCGAGTACGCCATCGCCGAGATCAACGCCGCTGGCGGCGTCCTCGGGAACCCGGTGGAGTACAGCAAGGGCGACTCGGGCGACACCTCGACCGACACCGCCACGGTGACCGCCACCCGCCTCCTCGGCGAGGGTGTCGATGCCATGGTCGGCCCCGCCTCCTCGGGTGTGGCCCTCACCATCATCGACCAGGTCACCGCCGCTGGCGTCACCCTGTTCAGCCCGGCCAACACCAGCCCGGCGCTGTCGACCTACGACGACAAGGGCCTGTACTTCCGCAACGCCCCGCCGGACGGTCTCCAGGGCGCCATCGTCGCCAACCTCGTCCTCGAGGACGGCGCTGCGTCGGCCTACATCCTCAACCTCGATGACAGCTACGGCAACGGCATCGCCGACGTCGTGGCCGCCGTGCTCGAGGAGTCGGGTGTGACCGTGCTCGGCCAGAAGGCATACGACCCGACCGCTGCGTCGTTCGACGCCGAGGTCGACGAGGTCGTCGCTGCCGACCCGGACGCGATCATCCTGATCTCGTTCGACGAGGGCTCGCGCATCCTGCGTACGGCCGTCGAGAAGGGCATCGGCCCGACCGTCAAGTCGTACTACGGCACCGACGGCAACATGGGCAACGCCCTCGGCGAGAACTTCGACGCCGGCAAGTGATCCCCTGACGGACGGCTCCTCGGAGCCAACCGATCATTGATGTAGAGAGGGCCCCGGGCAACCGGGGCCCTCTCCGCGTCCCCGGTGAAGTTGGAGCGAAGCGAAGGCGAGCGCAGCGAGCTCCGGGTCCGGCGAGCACAGCGAGCTCGTGGGGGGAGGTCTGGAGGGGGGCGCTCCGCGATCCCCCCTCCAGCGAGGGACGAGCGGCTTGCCGTGAGTTCCTCAGCAGTTGGGCGCGGCGAAGCCGCTCGAACTCATTCGGGGGAGTGGAGTGAGCGAAGCGAACGAACGACCGAGACCGGCTCAGCCGCCTGTCGCGCGGGCCAACGTGCCGAGATAGAGCTCGATCACGTTGGGGTCGGCCAGCAGTTCGCGGCCGGTACCGGTGTAGGCGTTGGTGCCCTGGTCGAGCACGTAGCCGCGATGCACCACCTGGAGGCAGCGGCGAGCGTTCTGCTCGACCATGAGGATCGCGACACCCTCACCGTTGATGGTGCGGCAACGGACGAACACCTCGTCCTGCAGGGCGGGCGACAGGCCGGCGCTGGGCTCGTCGAGCAGCAGCACCTTGGGCTCCATCATCAACGCACGGCCCATGGCGACCATCTGGCGTTCGCCGCCCGAGAGGGCGCCGGCACGCTGCGCCGCACGCTCGCCGAGACGTGGGAACAGGCTGGTGACGTAGTCGAACCGCTCGGGGAATCGCTTGGGCGCGAGGTAGCAGCCCATCTCGAGGTTCTCCTTCACCGTGAGGCTCGGGAAGACGTTGCGCACCTGGGGCACGTAGCCGACGCCGAGGGCGACGAGCTCGTGCGCCTTGCGGCCGGTGATGTCGGTCTCGCCGAGACGAACGCTGCCGGAGCGGACGGTGCACTGGCCGAGGATGGCCTTCAGCAGGGTCGACTTGCCGGCGCCGTTGGGGCCGATGATCCCGACGAACTCGCCGGCGTGCACGGTGAGGTTGCAGCCGTTGAGGATGTTGACCTCGGGGATGTAGCCGGCGATCAGTTGCTCCGCCTCGAGGACGGCGGCGCCGGTGGTGAGGTCGCTCATACCTGGTCCTCCAGGAGGGTCTTGCCCTGGTGGGCGCCGAGGTAGGCGTCGATGACCGCGGGGTTCGACGAGATGTCGTTGGGTGTGCCCTCGGCGATCACCTGGCCTTCGGCCATGACGATCACCCAGTCGGAGATGTCGTGCACCATGTCCATGTCGTGCTCGACGAAGAGCACGGTCATGCCGAGGTCGCGCAGGCCACGGACATGCTGGTTGAGGCTCTGCTTGAGGGCCGGGTTCACGCCGGCCATGGGCTCGTCGAGCATGACGAGGGTGGGGTCGGTCATGAGTGCTCTGGCCATCTCGAGCAGCTTGCGCTGGCCGCCGGAGAGTGCACCGGCGTACTCGTCGCGCATGTGGTCGAGCTTGAACCGCTTGAGCAGTTCGTCGGCGCGGGCCTCGATCTCGGCCTCCTGGGCCTTCCACCGTGAGGGGAACAGGCCGTTCCACCACTTCTCGCCCTTCTGACCGGTGGCGCCGAGCTTCATGTTCTCGATGACGGGCAGCTTGGTGAGGCTCTTGGTGAGCTGGAAGGTGCGCACCATGCCACGCGCTGCCATGCGGTGCGGGGCGACGCCGTCCATCGAGACGCCGTCGAATGCCCACTGGCCGGTGTTCGGCTTGTCGAAGCCGGTCATCAGGTTGAAGAAGGTGGTCTTGCCGGCGCCGTTGGGACCGATGAGTGCGGTGATCGAGCCGCGCTGAACCTCGAAGTGCTCGACGTCGACGGCGACGATGCCGCCGAACGCACGGCGGATGCCGGAGGCGGTGAGGATCGGGTCGGGCTTCTTCGCTCCGGGCTCGGGTGAGACGCCGGACAGTGCGGCCTTCGCGGCACGGGCGTACTCCGACTGCTCGCTGGGAGCGTCGACGGCGGCCGGCTCGGCCGCGGACAGGTCGTCAGCGTCCTTCAAAAGCCATCTCCTTCTTGTTCCCGAACACGCCCTGCGGTCGGTAGACCATCAGCACCACGAGCAGGATGCCCATGATCATGTAGACCACGACACCGACGTCGGTGGACTGCAACAGCGTGAAGTCGCCGATGCGCACGGGCTTGTCGATGAGTTCGCGCAGCAGGCTGTCGAGGAAGGCGTAGAAGCCCCAGAACATCATCGGTCCGATGATCGAACCGGTCACCTTCGCCACGCCGCCGAGCACCAGACCGGTGAGCACGAAGAACGTGAGGTCGCGGCTGAAGTTGTCGGGCTGCACGTTGGCGTTGCCCAGGGCGAGCATGATGCCGGCGAACGACCCGATGACGCCGCCGAGCACGAGGGCCTGCATCTTGTAGCTGAAGACGTTCTTGCCGAGGCTGCGTACGGCGTCCTCGTCCTCGCGGATCGCCTTGAGCACACGACCCCACGGGCTCTTCATCAACGCCCAGACGATGACGCCGAAGATGGCGACGAGGGTCCAGCCGACGATGAGGTTCCAGAGGTTGCGGCCGCTGAAGGTGAAGATCCAGAAGCCGTACTCCCCCGCCAGCTCGAGGCCGAGCTTGACGCCGACGTCCTGGTAGGCGTCGGCGAAGCCCTTCAGGCCGTCGGTGCCGCCGAACTGGTCACGGAACTTCACCGACCGGACGATGAGGCGGACGATCTCGGCGGAGGCGATGGTGACGATCGCCAGGTAGTCGGCCCGCAATCGAAGCGTGGGCACACCCATGAGCAGGCCGAGGAAGACCGAGTAACCGATCGCGATCGGCACGCCCCACCACAGCGAGATGCCGAAGATCGACACGGTCTGGCCGACACCGTAGGCGCCGGCGGCCATGAAGGCGGCCTGGCCGAAGTTGAGCAGGCCGGCGTAGCCGAACTGCACGTTGAGCCCGATCGCGGCGATCGCGTAGTAGCACGCGTTGAACCCGATGAACTGCAGGATCGCGTTCTCGAGTACGGCTCCGATGTCCATCGCGCGCCTCCTTAACCGACTCGTTGGGCTCGTCCGAGGATGCCCTGCGGCCGGACGAGGAGGATGAGGATCAGGATCAGCAGCGCGGGGGCCGCCTTGAGTTCGGTGGGGACGCCCACCAGGGTGGACGTCTCCACCAGGATGCCGACGACGAAGCCACCCATGAGGGCGCCGTAGGCGCTCCCGAGGCCGCCGAGGGTGATGCCGGCGAACATCAGGAACAACAGCGACGTGCCCATGTCCCAGGACACCTGTTCGTCGAGCCCGCGGAACACGCCGCCCATCGCCGCCAGGGCGCCACCGGCGACCCAGATGATGCGGATCACCTTGGAGCTGTCGATGCCGGTGGACGAGGCGAGGTCTGCGTTGTCGCTCACCGCACGGGTCGCCTTGCCGAGACGGGTGTACTGCAGCACGAGTGCCACACCCACCAGGACGATCGCGGCGAGAATCGTGACGATCAGGTCTCGCTGGGTGATGGTGATCGGACCGATCTTGGAACCGACCTGGTTGGTGTAGTCGAGGAAGGGCTTGTCGCGGCCACCGAAGCGCCACAGGAAGAAGTTCTTCAGCGCGATCGACAGGCCGAGGGTGATCACCATCTGCGAGATGAGCCCGATGCCGCGCTTGCGGAACCTCGCGAAGCCGCCGGCGTCGAGCGCGTAGCCGAACAGGCCGCCGGCCACGATCGCGAGCGGCGCCGCGATGAGGATGTGCAGTCCGAGGTCGTTGAAGAAGTAGGCGACCACGGCACCGAAGGTCACCATCTCGCCGTGGGCGAAGTTGGTGAGGCCGGTGGTGCCGAAGATGAGCGACAGACCCACCGAGCACATGGCGATGATGAGCCCGAGGCGGATGCCGTCGGCGAAGCGCTGGGCGATTCGTTCGGTGGTGGAGGTGGACTCGCTCTGCGAGGCGCCCGTGAAGAAGTTGACGATCTTGGTGGCGGTGACGAACGAGTCGCCGGCGACCGTCTGTTCGGCGGGGCTCTCGGCCGACAGCGCCAACCCGTCGGGCAGGGTGCTCTCGTCGATCCGCACAGTGTAGTCGGCCTTCCCCGGCACCGGGATGAGGGCGACGCCCTTGTCGTCGGTGACGGCGGTGCCGACCTCGGCACCCGACGCATCGAGCACCGTGACCTTCACCCCGACCACTGGCTGGTTGTCGGTCTTGCCCGTGGCGTCGCGCTGCTGGTCCTTGACCTGCACCCGGATCGCCTCGCCCTCGGCGGAAGCCGACGAGGAGAACCCGGTCATCGCGACGAGTGCCACCAGCAATCCGACGAGCAGCTGAACGGCGCGTTGCCGGCCAGCCACATGCTTGAGAATCCCCTCGACCGGCTGCGTCATCGGGCGGCACTCTAGGTGGCAGGGCGTCCGTGCTCAAGAGGTGCGGGCGGGGGGGAGCAAGATTTGAGAGAAAACAACAAAAAAAGAAAAGAAAAGA
>CAUJET010000127.1 GCA_963169665.1 Actinomycetota bacterium
GGCGGGTGACCTCTTCTTCGGCGGCGGCCTCGTAGGGGAAGTCCCGCTTCCAGATCGGTGCTGCGACTGGCTGCGGTTCGGGTCTGCGGTCTGTCATGTGCCACCGCTTTCGAGTTCGAACGGGTCGTCGAGCCATGACGCGGCTTGGCCTCGCATCACGTCGATCGGGCCGGCGGCGAGGTCGTCGACGACGGTGTAGACCTTGGTGCGGACCTCTTGGCGGCCGAACATGAAGTCGCGCAGCAGCGATCCGGTGCGGTTCTCGCGGACCTCGTCGATGGTGCCGTACCAGAGCGCTTCGCTCGGGCACACTGACGCGCACATCGGCTTGAGCCCTTCGGAGGTGCGATCGGTGCACATGTCGCACTTCATCATCTGGTCGATCTCGGCCATGTACTTCGGGACGCCGAAGGGGCAGGCGAGCACACAGTTGGAGCAGCCGATGCAGCGCGGCTTCAGTGCTGACTGCACGATGCCGCCCTCGGTCTGCTTGATCGCATCGGCGGGGCACACCTGTGCGCAGGTGGGGTCTTCGCAGTGCATGCACACCATCGGTGCGGTCTGTGTGGTCGCGGCCCGGTCGATGCGTTCGAGGTGGATCAGCGACTGGCCGCGGTGCGTGCCGCACTCCATGCAGGCCTGCACGCATGCCTCGCAGCCGATGCAGCGGCTCTGGTCGATCACGAACACCGGCGAGTCGTCGATGCCGTAGCGGACGTCGGCTCTCATGTTGTTCCGTCCTGCAGGTCGAAGTCGCGGCCGTCGGTGGTCGTGACACGACCGCCGGCGGGTTCGACGCGCACGGCGGAGACCTTGAACTCGGGCATCTTCGAGGTCGGATCGACGACGCGTTGGGTGAGCTGGTTGGCGGCCTTGTCGCCGGGCCAGTGGTATGGGATGAACACCGTGTCGGGGCGGATCGTGGCGACCACGTGGGCGGGCAGGGTGATCGTGCCCCGCCGTGACGTGACCGTCACCAGGTCACCGTCGGCGACGCCGATGTGTTCGGCGAGTTGTGGGTGCATCTCGCAGAGCGGTTCGGGGTACTGGGCGACGAGCGCGGCGATGCGTCGGGTCTGTGTGCCGGACAGGTATTGGCTGACGACCCGGCCGGTGGTGAGCCAGACCGGGTAGTCGTCGTCGACGACTTCGCCGGGTAGCCGATAGGGCACCGCATGGAACTTCGCTCGACCGTCGGGGTGGTAGAACCGGCCGCCTTCATAGAGGCGTGGGGTGCCCGGGTGCCCTTCTTCGGGGATCGGCCAGAACAGCCCGTACTCGGCTTCGATCCGTTCCCATGTCGCACCTCGGTAGTCGGCGGTGCCGCCGGCGGACGCGAGGCGGAGCTCTTCGAAGATCTGGTGGGTGTCGGTGTACGGGAAGTAGTGGCCGCTGCCGAGACGGTCGGCGAGATCGACGAGGATCTCCCAGTCGCGTCGAGCCTCGCCGGGCGGCTCGACCGCGGCGTTGATCTTGATGATCCTCCCCTCGCCCGAGGTGGAGGTGCCTTCGTCCTCTTCGTGGAGCGAGCCGGGCAGGATGATGTCGGCGTGATGGCCCGACTCGGAGACGAAGAAGTCGATCACGCTGTAGAACTCGAGACGATCGAGTGCCTCACGGGTGAAGTTCGCATCCGGTGACGACACCAACGGGTTGAAGCAGATCGACAACAAGCCCTTGATCTCGCCGGAGTGGATCGCCTCGATGATCTCGAGTGCGGGGATGCCCTTGCCGGGGATCTCGTCGACGTCGCATCCCCACACCGACGCGACATGTGCTCGGTGTTCTGGGTTGGTGATGTCGCGGTTGCCGGGGAGTTGGTCGCACTTGTGGCCGTGCTCGCGGCCGCCCTGGCCGTTGCCCTGACCGGTGATCGTGGTGACACCGCAGCCCGGCTTGCCGAACTTGCCCGTGGCGAGCCCGAGGTTGATCGCTCCCAGCACGTTGTCGACACCCTTGGACTGCTGCTCGATCCCACGGGCGTGCAACAACATCCCGGTCGCTGCGGTGCCCCACCATTCGGCGGCCTGCTCGATCCGAGCCTTGGGAACGCCGGTGATGTCGGCCGCCCACGCCGGAGTCATTTCCGCAACCGCTGCGGCCGCTTGATCGAAGTCGTTGGTGTGCGCGTCGATGAAGTCGTGGTCGAGCCAGTCGTGGCGGATCAACTCGTGCAACACCGCACCGAACAACGCCGAATCGGTCCCCGGGCGCACCGGCAGGAACAAGTCAGCCGTGCGGGCGTGCGGCACGACACGCGGGTCCTGCACGATCAGCCGGGCACCGCGGTCGCGGGCTTTCCAGATGTAGCTCGTCGTGATCGGGAACGTCTCGGCGATGTTCGTACCAGCGGTCCACACCACATCGGCGAGCGGGATGTCGCTCCACGGGTTCGACGCCCGATCGATCCCGAGCGCCTTCTTGTTGCCGGCACCGGCCGACACCATGCAATAGCGGCCGTTGTAGTCGAGGTTCGCCGTGCCCAGCGCGAGGCGGGCGAACTTGCCGATCAAGTAGCTCTTCTCGTTCGTCAACGACACACCCGACAACATCGCGAACGAGTCCGGACCATATGCGTCCTGGATGCGGCGGATCTCCGACACCACCCGGTCGAGCGCATGATCCCACGACACCCGCCGGAACCCGCCAGGGGCGGTCTCGTCGCGCTCCATCGGGTACATCACCCGATCCGGGTGGCTGCCCTGCAGGTAGCGCTTGACGCCCTTCGGGCAGAGCTTGCCCTCGTTGAAGGGGAAGTCGTACCAGGGTTCGAAGCCGACCACTTCGTTGTCGTGGACCTTCAACTTGATGCCGCACTGCTGACCGCAGAAGCAGCAGTGCGTGTCGACGACGCGGTCGACCTCGATCCCCGCATTCCACCCTCCGGGCGGCGCCACGTTGAGGTGGGGACCGTAGCGATCGATCAGCTCGGCATCGGTGAGCGGTGGATGCGCCATCAGCCGAACCCTCCCACCCGCGCCGATTGCGCCAACGCGAGCTGAGCGCGGCGGCACTTGGGACACGTGTCCTGGTAGCTCCCGGCGCCGTCGGCGGCGTCGTAGTCGAAGCCGAGCTGCGGCAGGATCGCCTGCAGATCGGCGACCTGTTGAACGCTTGCGAACTCGTCGCCGCACCGACGACAGACCGCAGCAGGACCTTCGGCGTTCGCTCGCTTGTAGTAGGCGACGCCGAGGTTGCCGGGCCGCTGGAAGATGTGGAACAGCTTCCCGAACGGGATGTACATCAACCCGAGGATCACCGTCAGCGCGTGCAGCGTGTTCAACGCTGCGTAGAAGCGACCCTCGAGCCAGATGCTCGACACCGTCAGGAACAACCCGGTGACAGCGACCGCGAACAGGCCGGCGAGTGCGAGGAAATCGCCGCTGCGTTCGACCGCCAACGCGCCCGGGTCACGAAGGCGGCGACGCAGGAAGATGAACACGCCGGCGAGCACCAGCACCGCGGCGATGTCGAGGCCGTGATAGATCGTCCAGCCGAGCACGCTGTCGGCGTCGAACGACATCGTTCCCACCCGCGACACGAACACCTGATAGCGGTCGCCCTGCTGGCCGACGCTCTCGAAGTGCAACAGTCCCATCGTGAGCGGGAACGTGATCAACCCGGCGAGGATGCACCCCCAGAACACCAGCTGGTGCGCCAGCCAGCGAGCGCGTGACCTGCGCCGGATGAAGCCCTGCGCCAGCAGCTGCGTGGCGACCAGCGACGGGAGCGCCGCGGCGTTGTGGGCCTTGCGCTGACGGAACGCATCCCAGCCGCGCCGGTTCAACATCGCCGTCGAGGGGCGCCGCACCCACACGCTGTAGCGGTAGATCACGCCGAACACCATGAAGATGATCCCGAACAGGTAGCCGATCAACGCCGCGTCGAACCACAACAGGCCATCCGATCCGATGAACGTGATCGCGAGCGTGACTGCAACCCCGACAAGGCCCCACGCGACGCCACGGCGATCGAGCGCTGCGGCGTCGTGGCGGTGCGGGATCATGAACCTGACCGTAGCCCGCCCCAGCGCCGAGGCGGGCCGGGCGCAACGATCGCCGGCCGCCGCCCGGGCGCTGGCGAGGAGATCAACGGTGGCTCCGTCGAGAGGAGAGGATGTGGAGCAGACGCCGGAGGTCATCCTCGGTGATGTCGATGAACGAATCGATGCTTCGGAGCGCTTCCACAACATCACCGTGTGACAGTTCGGACGCCTCGACGATGGCCGTGCGACGTCGAGTCAGGTAGACGGGGTATCGCCTCCACGCGAACGGCAGGTTGAAGATGACGCCAACCGCCAGGATGACCGCGACGTTGACCATGACGGGTCGCCACACGAACGAGTACCCGAGATCGTGTACCGCTGGTCCGCCCATCACGGCGGTCAGCGCAGTGGCGCCGCCAGGCGGATGGATCGACTTGAACTGGTGCATCACTCCGATCGACAACCCGACCGCACACGCCGCCGCCAGTTCGATGCTCCCGAGGTAGCGAGCACAGGTCACCCCGATCACCGCCGAGGTGAAATGACCGCCGACCAGCGGCCACGGTTGCGACAGCGCTCCATGAGGTACAGCGAACAGCAGCACCGCACTTGCCCCCATGGACGCGACGAGCATCGGGGCGCCGCTCAGGCCCAGCAGATGATGCGTCACGAGCAGGATCGCCATGATCGACACGGCGCCTCCGGCAGCCGAGATCGTCTTTTCCCGCCAGCTGACCTCGTCGAGTTCAACACCGAGAAGGGCACGGAGAGTCGCCACGCCCCGAAGCTACGCGAGGCGGCGACCCGAAGCGTCGCTCAGTGTCCGGACCCGGTCCCGTGGCCGACGATATCGTTGAGCGTGCGCAAGGCGTCGCCGAGTGGGATGGCGAGCTCACCGACCGAGGTGACGTTGGCCTTCGCGCGGCCGTGCCGTGGCCGGTGCAGCACACTTGTTGGCATGTCCGACGACGTGATCTCGATTCGCCCTGAGGCTGCCGATACCGTTTCGCCATCCGCGCTGGTCGACGAGTTCGCGGCCTGTCCGGGAAATGGTGCTTTCGGTGGTGGTCGCTTCGTGCAGTGGCAGCCAGCAGCCCGGGGCCGGCAGTGCAACGCCGGTGGGTGCTCCTGCGACCTCATCGGCGGTTCCGACGCCGCCACTCGCGCCCATCGAACCGCCCGTTCACCACGGACGTGCCTCCGGCCGAGGTGCCGCTCGGCGCGCACTGGTCGAGACGCGACGTCCGCCAGTTCGAGCAGCGTCCGCGGGGAAGCGGCGTCCGTCGACTCGTCACCCTCGACGACGACGTGTGGATGTTCACCACCGAACACAACGCCGCCCTTCACGCTGCGATCGAACGACGCTGGTATGACGTGGAGCGAGGTGGCGTTGGCAACCGCCTCACATGAGGGTTACGTCTTTCGTAGTACGTGGCAGATGTCGTCGGGTCGGCAGTCGGCCGGGTTCAACGTCGTGCTTCGCTGCACGAGCCAGGCGAGCTCGGTCTCGAGAGCGGCGAGCTGGACTTGCCGTTCGCGGACCTCGGCGAGCTTGTCGGCGAGGAGTGTTTCGACGTGGCTGCATGGGGTCGTGCCCTCGTTGCGGAGCTCGATCACGCTGTAGATCTCCGCAAGGGTGAGTCCGGCGGCTTGGGCGGTCCGGATGAAGTGGAGTTGGTTCAGCGCGGCTTCGTCGTAGGTGCGGTAGCCGTTGGCCGAACGTGCGGGCGGGGCCAGCAGGCCTCGCTTCTCGTAGTACCGGACCGTCTCGGGCGGGACGTTCGCCGCTGCCGCCAGGTCTCCGATGCGCACCCGCCCACACTACTCCTTGACCCTGAAGTACAGATCAAGGTTTACGGTGGGTTCGGCGATGAAGTTCGTTCCCCACACCAAGAGGACCCGCATGCCCAGACAGTCCCCTCACCCACTGGTCGAACGGACCGCTGCATGCTCGTTCCACTCGCCGCCGGAGCCGGCGCGCTCGGCGTGTGCTGTGGCCTGCCGTTGCTCGCTTCCCTCGGGGTCTCAGGCATGGTCGCCGGACTCGGCGGCGGGAGTTGGATCGCTGTGACGGCCGCCTCATCTGCCGCGGTCATTGGTGTGCTGCGATGGCGCGCCCAGCGATGCTGCGATTCACCATCCGAGGCGGAACAAGCAGATCCGGCGGTGCTGACAGCCGTCAGCAGCGTGGCTCCCCATCGTGAGGCGGGACGATGAGTTCGTGCTGCAGCATTCCAACCGGCTCCACAATGCCATGTCCCTCCTGCGCGCAGATCGGAGCGGTGGTGGGTGCGGCACCGGTCCGCCCTCATCGGCCCGACAGCATCGACGGCGCGTGGCAGCACTGCGCGACGCCGAGCTGCCCGGTCGTGTACTACCTCGACACTGCGACGGTCGACGCCGACTCCGTCATCACCCAGGTCGGTCACAAGGCCACCGATCAACCGATGCCAGTGTGCTTCTGCTTCGCGCACACCGCCGGCGACCTCCTCGCTGACGCGACCGCACATGGGGGCGCGAGCACGATCAAGGCCGAGATCAAACAGGCCGTCGCTGAAGGGCATTGCGCCTGCGAGCATCTCAACCCGTCGACCAAGTGCTGCCTCGCTGACATCCAGCGCATCCTCAGAGCCGCGGCCACGGCACCGTGACGGGTCAGGTCGGCACGTGAGGCCCTGCGGTTCGCCGCTCAACGACCGATTGCATCTGCACTCGGCGTCGACTGGTGATCGTGATGCGCCATCCTGCCGCCCGAACTCTTGCACTCTGCACGCGCAGGCCCGGAGCGTCGCCACGCCGCGAAGCTACGCGAGGCGGCGACCCGGAGCGTCGCTCAGTGTCCGGACCCGGTCCCGTGGCCGACGATGTCGTTGAGCGTGCGCAAGGCGTCGCCGAGAGGGATGGTGAGCTCACGGGTGAGGTGGCTCCGGACGATCGCCCAGCCGATCTCGAACAGCACTGCAGCAGCGACGGCAGGGTCGAGTCCCGCCCGGATGGTCCCAGCGCGTTGGCCGTCGATCAACGTGGTGCGGATGAGGTCGGTCACTCGTTCTCGTTGGAGTTGTCGGGCGAGGGTGGCAGCGTGGTCGTCGAGCAGCTCGCGGTCGTCGAGGAACGGCGCGGCGAGGAGGTCGTCGCGTTCGTAGTGGGCGATCGCGACCTCGACCAGTGATCGCAGCCGGGCCGGGGCAGGCTGATCGGGGTGCATCGCGGTCGCGGCGGCCTCGAGGAATCCGTCGACGGCGTGTCGGACGGTGGCGAGATACAGCTCTTCCTTCGATTGGTAGTGGAGGTAGAGGCTTCCCTTGCCGGTCCCGGCCGCGGTGGTGATGCTCTCGACACTGGTGTGGCGGGTGCCGAAGCGCCGGAATCGCTGTGTCGCGGCGTCGAGCAGGCGTTCTCTGGCGTCGTCTTGTCGGACACTCATTCGGTGAGTCTACGTCTGACCGGATTGCTAGTCTGGTCAGATGTCGCCAACTGAGATCGTCAACACGTTCATCACCGCCATCGAAGCCAAGGACATCGACGCCGCGGTCGCGCTTGCAGCGGAGAACATCTCGTACGAGAACATGCCCACGTCGCCTGTTGTCGGGCACGAAGGCCTCGCGGCGACCCTGCGCGCGTTCCTCGAACCAGCGGGCACGGTCGAGTGGCGGATCCTCGCGCAGTGGGAGGTCGGTCGTGTGGTGATCAACGAGCGTCTCGACCGGTTCGAAATCGGCACCGGCTGGCTCGAGCTGCCCATCGCCGGAGTCTTC
>CAUJET010000128.1 GCA_963169665.1 Actinomycetota bacterium
GGCGAGGACGGATCGGGCGGCGGCCTCTGCGTCGAGGGTGTCGGACTTGCCGTTCTGTCGTCGCGATCGCCGGTCGCCTCGGTTGACCTCGATGATGCGGTGGCCGCATCGGCGAAGGTAGCTCGTGAGCCCGGCGCCATAACTGCCCGTTCCTTCGATGCCGAACCGGTCGACTCGGCCGAGTGCTCGGGCCCAGGCCTCGAGCTGTGCGTAGCCGCCGGTGTCGGCACTCACGGCCAGGTCGCCGAGCCGGGCGCCGTGGTGGTCGATCGCGACGGCGACGTGGATGTGTTTGTGGGTGTCAACGCCGACGATGACCTTCCGTGGCGGGTCGTCGGATGCGATCCTGGTCATGTGGTTCCTCCTGTCGGTTGGAAGCGCACGCCGGCTGGTCGGGTGGGCGGACAGGACTGTGACGGGTCGGTTTCGCAGCAGGCCCCTATTCGGTCGCTGCCCTCCCGGCCAGCCGACAGCTCTGGGTGACCGTCGTCGGGTCGGGTCGACAGATCAACGCAAAGGCACTCAGCGGCCTGTCGTAGCAAGAGTCAGACCCGACCCGACGACCCCGCCAACATCTCACAGACGTACGAATCTCCGACGGTCCCGATCGATGCCCGGGCGTCGAGCTCGGCAAGCCGGTCGGTGTGCGCGATCGATGTGTATTGCGATCCGGCGTCGTTGTGGCAGATCAGCCCGGCGAGGTCGGTACCGCGTCGGGTCCACGCCGCCATGTTCAACGCGTCCACAACGAGCGCCGCGTGCATCGTCCGGGCCGCCTTCCAGCCAACGATGCGCCTCGAGAACACGTCGATCACGAACGCCACGTACACGACCCCCGACCACGTCGAGCAGTACGTGAAATCGGCGACCCACAACTCGTCGGGGCGGGACGCGGTGAAGTCACGCTTCACAAGATCCGGCGCCCTGGTCGCGGCCGGGTCGGCGTGGGTCGTGAACCGGGTTTTCGCCCGGCTCGCACCACGGATGCCCTGGGTGTGCATCAGCCGGGCGACCTGATCGCGGCCAACATCGAGGCCGGCCTTGCGCGCTGCTTTCGCGAGCTTGCGACGCCCGTACACCGAGTAGTTCTTCTCCCAGATCGCCTCGATCTTCGGGCCCAGCTCGGCGTCGCGGATCTTGCGGGCACACGGTTGGCGGGTCTTCGCGGACCAGTAGGTGGTGGGGGCGACCTGCAACACGGCGCAGATCGGCTCGATCCCCCATCGCAGCCCACCGGAACGATTGTCCCGGTGGGCGTCGATGAACGCGACTGCCTCGGCGACCTCAGCAGAGGTCAGAGGCGTCGCTACCTCCTCGGGCGACCGTCGAGCTCGGTCGCGAAGAAAACCGATGCGGCCTTCAAAATATCGTTGGCCCGACGGAGCTCCTTGACCTCACGCTCGAGCTCGGAGATCCGCTGCGCATCGACTGTTGACGTGCCCGGCCGGTTCCCCGAGTCGATCTCCGCTCGGCTCACCCAGCCCCGCAACGATTCCGCGCCGACACCGAGATCGCGAGCGACACGAGTGATCACCCCGTGGCTCTCGCCCGTCTCGCGGCGCACCTCGAACACCATCCGAACCGCCCGCTCACGCAGCTCGTCCGGATACTTCCGCGGCCTCCGCCGCGCACCTGTAGTTGCCATGCTCCATCATCCCCGTTTCCAAGGTCAGGAACACCCGCAGAACCCAGGCCGATTCATTCTGTGTCGTGCGCCACTTGCGCGCAATAGTTTCAATGCGCCACCAGATGGAGGTGACCACATGACAGTCGCATTGATCGGTATTCTGTTTGCTCCATTCGCGGCGGCCGTCGCTGTTCTGGCTTTCGTCCAACCGGCTAGCCCTGATTCTTCATGGGGTTGAGATGGGTCGAAGTCTCTGAGACGCGACAAGTGCCCCAACGGCGGGCTTTTCTGGTGGTTACTACGCCGACAGAAGGCCTCTCGAAGGAGCACTTGACAGGTGAACGGTATCAGCACGCGTCGAGTCAAGATCGAGTCGGGTGGAACCGGGGTCGTCGCGCATGTCGGACTCCACGCGGTCGGCTCGTTCGCTGATGCTGTCGGCCTCGGTGACGCGCTTTCCGACGCGGTGCTGTATCGGGGCCGTGGGATACCGGTGCATGACCGGGGCACGGTGTTGGTCCACACCGCGTTGATGCTCGCCGGGGGCGGCGAATCGTGCCTCGATATCGAACACCTCCGCGCCGGGCCGGTTCTGTTCGGTGGTGTCGCGTCGGACACGACCGTCGCCCGGACCCTCGCAGCGATCGGCCTCGCGGATCGTGAACGTGTCGCCGCAGCGGTCGCTCCGTTACGGGAACGAGTGTGGTCCACCCTCGATCTTGATGAACGCGATCCGGTGTTGTTGGACATCGACGCGTCGATCGTCGGGATCCACTCCGAGAACAAGGAGAACGCTGCCGCGACGTTCAAGGGCACCTACGGGTTCCACCCGATGATGTGTTTCGCTGACGCGACCGGTGAGACACTCGCCGCGGTGCTGCGCCCAGGCAACGCGGGTGCGAACACTGTGACCGATCACCTCGACGTGTTGGACCAGGCTGTCGCCCAGTTGCCCGCGGGGATCGCGCTTGGTCACCGAAACGGCGACGACCCGACGGGGGTGTCACGACAGGTTGTGGTCCGTGCCGATGCTGCGGGGTGCACCGAAGGGTTCCTGGGGGGATGCCGGGCACGCAACATCGGGTTCTACGTGAGCGCCCGTCGCAACACTGGTGTTCACGCGGCGATCTTCGACGCGGTCGGTGTTGACGTGTGGCTACCCGCGTTGGGACGTGATCGCGAACCACGCGATGACGGCGCGGTCGTCGCGGAACTCACCTCGCTCATCGACGATCCGAAACTCCCCGCCGGCACACGGCTGATCGTTCGCCGCGAACCGTTACACCCCGGAGCGCAACGCAGCCTGTTCCCATCGATGGACTACCGGTACTGGGGGTTCTACACCGATCAGCCCGGCGATCCCCGCGACCTCGACGCGACGATGCGCGCTCACGCGCATGTCGAACAACACATCGCCCGTCTCAAAGACTCCGGGCTGTGCCGGTTCCCGTTCAACCGGTTCGAGTCGAACCAGGCGTGGCTGATGACCGTCACGCTCGCCGCGGACCTGCTCCGCTGGTTCGCGATCATGTGCCTCCCCGCCAGTTGGGTGAACACGCGACCCAAGAGACTGCGTTGGACCCTGCTCCATGCTCCCGGCCGGCTCGTGCGCACCGCACGCCAGACAGTCGTGCGCATCATCGACGACTGGCCCACCGCGGACGTGTTGACCCACGCCTACCAGCGCATCGCACACATCGCCTGACCCCGCCCGAACCCGAGAGCGAACGCCACCACCCTCACCGACCGCGCCCCAACACGGCCCCAACCACGTCGCCGGACCCGCCAACCACACCGACGAGGCGGCCAGGCCCCGCAAACCGCTCAAGGCACCCGACCCGACACCGAAATCAGCCCCAACCCACACCCCCAAACCACCCCGTGAAGAATCAGGGTTAGGAGTGGTAACCGGAACGCGCCGGCCCGCAACACCGTCATGGTATCGAGGCTTGGGGCAACCGAGATCTCGAATTTCGCGGCGTTC
>CAUJET010000129.1 GCA_963169665.1 Actinomycetota bacterium
CACCGAGCTCGGCGATCCAGTCGAGCACGGGGGAGTTGCGGCCGCCGCCGACGACCACCAGGTCGGCCTCGACGGTGGTGCCGTCGTCGAGCCGGAGCCCGCGGACATCGGTGCCCTCGGCGAGCAGTCCGGCCACGCCGACGCCGCCTCGCCAGGTGACGCCGGCCTCGGCGGTCACGGCTCGGCGCAGCACCCATTCGATGGTGAGTCGACGGCAGCACAGCAGCACCAGATCGTCGTCGCCTGGACGAGGTTCGCGGTCGGCGATGTCGGGAGGCAGGATCCGCTCGACGCTCAGTTCGGTCGCGCCCTGGGCGAGCAACTCGTCGAGCACGTCGGGTGCACGCTCGCGCAGGATGCGACGCAGCCGGGCGAGGATCGCGTGCGACTGGCGTGCGTGCGGTGCGCCACGGCGGTCCCAGTCGTCGAAGGCCTCGTCGGCGGTGTCGGGCAGGTCGGTGTCGTCGCGCTCGTACACGGTGACGCGATGGCCGTCGCGCGACAGCACGAGGGCTGCGAGCATGCCGGCCATGCCACCGCCGACGACGGCGATGTCCTGCGGATCGGTGGTGCGGGTCTGCGTGGTCTGGTGGGGGGTGTCAGTGCTCATGATCTACAGGCTCCGGAGGAAGTCGACGAGCGCCGCGTTCACCTGATCGGGGCGCTCCTGTTGGGTCCAGTGTCCGCAGCCCTCGAGGATGATCGAGCGGCGCAGCTGCGGCAGCGTCCGCTCGAACGCGGCGATGGCGGGTGCGCCCCACACCGTGGGGCCGTCGCGGTCGCCACCGATGAACAGCGACGGCACGTCGATCCTCGCGCCGCGGAAGGCGGCCAGATCTTCCCAGTCACGGTCGACGTTGCGGTAGCGGTTGAGCGGGCCGCGCAGCCCGCTGTACTCGAACTCGCTCGTGTACGCGTCGACGTCGGCGGTGGTGAGCCACGGCAGATCGGCCTCGGGGCGGCTGAAGCGATCCTTCATGCGTGCGCCGCGTGGGATGGTGGCGATCGTGCCCTTCGTCGGGTCGGGCAGCGGTGCGTCGCCCGAGCCGCTGAACATGAAGCCGAGCACCCAGTCGCGGATGTCGGCCTCGATCTCGGCCTCGGCGCGGCCGGGTTCCTGGAAGTACTCGACGTAGAACTCCTCGTCGCCGGCCATGGCCCGCATCGCCGTGCTCGGCTTGATCTCCGACGGCGGGGCGAACGGCACCGACAGGCCGGCCACCGCGGTGAACACGTCGGGCCGCAGCATCGCCGAGTTCCACGCGATCGGTGCACCCCAGTCGTGGCCGATGATCGTCGCGGTCTCTGCCCCGAGCGCGGCGACCAGGCCGACGTTGTCGGCCACGAGGCGCACCATGCGGTAGTCCTCGACGGCGAGCGGCTTGGAGGACCGTCCGTAGCCGCGAACGTCGATCGCCACGGTGCGGAAGCCCGCAGCCGCGATGGCAGGGATCTGGTGGCGCCACGAGTACCACGACTCGGGGAAGCCGTGGACCAGCAGCACCAGCGGTCCCTCGCCGGCCTCCACGCAATGGACCCGGTGGTCGCCGACGCGCACCGTGTGCGAGCGGGCGTCGGTGGGAAGTTCGATCGTCATGGGGTCAGGTTGACAAGCCGCAGCCGTCGCCGACGAGTCGGGATCAGCGGGTGGCGATCGCCCCGGCGCGGGCGCCGGCGATGTAGCCGTCGTCGGCGGTCCAGGTGATCTCGCCGTTCACCACGACGGTGTCGATGCCCTCCTGCCGACGGATCCAGCGGATGCCGTCCCCGGGGAAGTCGTCCGAAGCGACCTCGGGGCCACGGCCGATGGTGTCGGCGTCGAACACCACGACGTCGGCCGCGTAGCCGGGTGCGAGCATGCCGCGGCCCTGGAGACCCCAGATGGTGGCCGGGTCGAGGGTGATCTTCTTCACCGCTGCTTCGAGGCTGAGCGACTTCGTGCCGCGCACGAACTCGGAGAACAGGAAGCCCGTGTCGCCGAACGTGGAGAACGAGCCGACGTGGGCGCCACCGTCGGAGGCGCCGACGTGCACGAGCGGGTTGGCGAGCAGCTCGCCCACGACCTCGGAGTTGTTGTGGCCGATCGACTCGCGGATGAACCAGGTGCCGAGGCCCTCGTCGAGCGCGAGATCGACGACGGTGTCGCCGTGGCTCGTGCCGCGCTCGCGGGCGATGTCGTCGATGTTGCGGCCGACGAGGTCGCGGTTGCGCTCGTGCACCACGTCGCGCACCACGAAGCCACCGGCACCCAGCCCACCGTTGGGGCGTCGCGACAGCGAGTTCATCTCGTCGACGAGCGCCTGGCGCTTGTCGAGCACTGCGGCGAGCTTCTCGTCGCGGTCGCGGATCGAGGCGACCTTCCACCACGACGGCATCGTCAGCAGCATCAGGCTGCGCTGGTCGAGGGTGAAGCTGATGTCGATCGGACGGGTCTGCACCTGCGGCCACACGGCGGCGCCGCTGGCACGGGCGGCCTCGACCGCGGCCATCACCTTGGCGACACCGTGGTGGTTGGCGTCGGAGTGGAACAGCGGCGACAGGGTGGTGGTGATGCCGTGGCGCAACGACAGCTCGGCGAGCTGCTCGACGCGGGCGACGGTGAGGTCGGCGTCGAAGAACTCGTGGACGATCTGCAGCACCCGGTCGCGCTCGCCGAGGACGGCAGCGAGCGCGTCGAGCTCGTCGGGCGTCGCCCAGCGGCTCGGCACCGGCCGGTAGGTCTCGTCGATGTCGACGAAGCTGGTCGACAGGCCGACCGCGCCGGCGTCGAGGCACTGGCGCAGCACGTCGGCCATCGCCGCGATCTCCTCGGGTGTGGCGGGCCGTTCCTGGGCGGCGTCGCCCATCACGTACATGCGCAGCACCGAGTGACCGACGAGCGGCGCGACGTTCAGCGCGATGTTGCCGGTGAGGGCGTCGAGCATGCCGCCGAAATCCTCGCCCCAACGCCAGTCGACACCGGCGTCGAACGCGGCCTCGGGCATCTCCTCGATCAGACGGAACATGCTGCTGAACGCCACCCGCTGTTCGGCGCGCAGCGGTGCGAGCGACAGCGAGCAGTTGCCGGGGACCACCGTGGTGACCCCGTGCTCGATCGCCGGGAACGCATACGGGTCGAAGCACAGCTGGGCGTCGTAGTGGGTGTGCGGGTCGATGAACCCGGGCGCCACCACCTTGCCGGTCGCGTCGATCTCGCGGCGAGCCTCACCGGCGCGGCCACCGACCGACACCACCTTGCCGTCGCTGATCGCGACGTCGCCACGGCGGCCGGGCAGACCCGAGCCGTCGACGATCAGACCGTTACGGATGACGAGATCGAACATTTCGTTCCCCTTGTGCTTCGAGTGCCGGGAGCACGACGCTCCACGGTTGTCCCACCAGTTCGTCGATCGAGCCGACGTGCGCCCGATCGAGCGAGGCGAGGCACGCCTCCTCGTCGAGCGAGATCGTTGCTGTGCCGCCGTTGTCGTAGGTGAGCTCCACCTCGATCTCGGCGCGGCCGTCGTGCCCGCCGACCACGGTGGCGCGACTGATGATCGCCGTCACGTCACCCCGGCCCTCACCCCGCCGGATGGGCCGGACGAGCCGGGGGCGGTTCGGTGAACACGATGTCGCTGGGCAGCAGGCCGACGGCGCGACCGAGGCCGGCGCGGGCGGCGAGGTGCAGGTTCCAGGCCAGCAGCTGCTGCTCGGCGCCGTCGACGCCGGGCATCTCCCGGCCCGCGATCGCGGCGAAGTCGTCGCCCATCTGTGCGAACACGTACCGCCGAGCACTCATGGCCCACAACGCTAGGCGGCGGTGTCGGCGGGGCTGCGATCGGAGGCCGGGGGAGTGATGCCCCTGCGGAGCCATCGGCCCGCCCGCTGCAGATACGGCTGCACGGTGAGGGCGATGCCGCTCGGGTTCACGATCGCGGTGATGATCATCCCCGCGCCGCCGATGACCGCCAGATAGCGGTTGAAGTCGGTGCCGGCGAGCAGGTAGTTGCTCGTCGCCGCGACGAGCCCGGCCGGGGCGAGCAGGCCGCCGATGATCGCACCGTTGATCGACGTGATGCCGCCCAGGTAGGCGAAGGCCAGGTAGGCGAGCGACGCCTGGTAGACGAAGCCCGCGGACGACACGTCGTTCTGCTTGAACCCGAGCATGACGCCGCCGATGCCGGCGATGCCCGAGGCGATCGCGAACGCGAGCAGCTTCGTGCGGGGCACGCCGATCCCCGCCGCAGCTGCGGCACGCTCGTTCGCTCGGACGGCGAGGAAGCGGCGCCCGGTCGGGCTCCGCCGCAGATTCGCGACCATCACCGCGCACGACGCCAACGCGACGAAACAGAAGACGGCGAACGCCGGCCGGTCGAGGAGACCGGCATCGCCGGTGGACGCGAGATCGATGCCGAAGAAGGTGGCGGGCCGCACGTGGGCGGGCGAGCCGTAACTCACCCCGGTGAGCGAGGAGTTCTCGAAGAACAACGACTGCAGCGAGATCGCTGCTGCGACCGTGACGATCGCGAGCTGGGCGCCGCGGATCCTCACCGCGGGGAGCCCGATCACGACGCCCACCACCACGGCGCCGGCGACGGCGAGCGCAGCGGCGATCGGCCACGGCAGATCGGGTCCCTCGACGGGGAACGGGTTGCCGATCGTCACCGACCCGTCGGAGGTGAACCTCGCGAGCAGGAAGGCGGCGATGCCGGCGAGCGACATCTGGGCGAGCGAGATCTGGCCGACGTAGCCGGTGATCACCACCATCGACAGCATGATCGTCGCCGCCACCATCGACGTGGTGAGCGCGAGGACGAACACGGTCATGCGGCCGCTGTCCTCGAGCAGCAGCGACACCACGAGCACCACCACTCCCCACACCACCACGTGCGAACCCACGCGCACCGGCACGGGGGAGATGGGCAGGCGGCGCTCCTCGACCGAACCGCGGACCGGCAGGCTGCGGCCGCGCACGAACAGCACCACGCAGATGGCGATGAACGGCACCACGTCGCGCACGCCCGACCGCAGCACCACGGGGAACCAGTCCTTCCCCGACCACAGCCCGAGCAGGGTCTGCACGGCGCCGAGGGCGAACCCGCCGGCCATCGCCACACCGATCGACTGGAGGCGACCCAGCAGTGCGGCGGCGAGCGCTCCGACCACGAGCGCACTCAGCCCGAGCGGCGTCAACGATCCGCCGATCGGGCCGACGACGATCGCCGTCACGGTCGCGAGCACCGAGGCGATCACCCAGTTGCAGACCGCGAGGAACTGCGGCGAGTAGCCGAGCAGGACGACGCCCTTCTCGTTCGCGGCCGACGCCCGCGTGGCCAGACCGAAACGGGAGAACCGGTAGACGAGCCACAGCGCCGACCCGAGCAACAGCGCGATGCCCGCCACCCACACGGTCGCCTCGGAGAACGGCCGGCCGAGCCCGAGGAAGTTCTGGTAGACGCCGTTGGGCACGACGCTGATCGGCAGGCGGCCCCGCCCGCCGAAGTTCAGATGGGCGACGCCTTGCAGGTAGAGCATCACCCCGAGCGAGCCGATGACCTTGCCCAGCGGGGCGGCGTCGCGCAGCGGCCGGAACACCAGGAAGTGCGCGAGCAGACCGAGGAACACCGACATCGCGACGGCGACGGCGAACGCTGCCGCCGTCGACAGGCCGTCATCGGCCAGACGGAACGCGATCGGGACGTTCAGTGTCCTCGTCGGCAGGAAGTCGACGAACGGGAGGCGCACGAAGCCGTTCCGCCGCGCCTCGTCGAAGGTGAGCGCGCCGTACATCGCGAACGCGCCCTGGGCGAAGTTGATGACTCCCGAGCCGCGGTAGATGATGACGAGCCCGGTGCCGAGCATCGAATAGAGCGCGCCGATGCCCAGGCCCATCAGGCAGAACACGATGGCGTCGTTCACGGTGATCTCCGGCCGGTGGGAGGCGGGGGCCCAGCCGTGTCGACAGTACGGATCGGGCATCGCCGACGGCGAGGCCGACGTTCCCGCCCGAGGTCAGGCCCGGTGTGCGGCGACGAGCCGGTGCTCAGCGCAGCGCGCCGTACACCAACGACTTCAGCTGGGAGCGGAAGTTGAAGGTGCCCGACGGCATCAGTTGGGTCATGAAGACCACCGCGAGCTGCTCGGTCGGATCGACCCAGAAGGTGGTGGAGGCGGCACCGCCCCACATGAACTCGCCGGCTGAGCCCACCACACCGGTGGCCTGCGGGCCCTTCGACACCGCGACGGTGAGCCCGAACCCGTTGCCCTCGAATCCGACTTCGCCGTACCCCATCGGCAGCGCGAGGTCGGACATCTCGAGCCCGTCGCGCAGGTGGTTGGTGGCCATCAGCTCCACCGTCTTGCGCCCGAGGACGCGTCGCCCGTCGAGCTCGCCACCGTTCGCGAGCATCGCTGCGAACCGGGTGTAGTCGGCCGTCGTGCCCACCAGGCCGCCGCCGCCGTTGAAGAGCTTCGGCTTGCGCAGGTAGGCGCTGCGCGTCGGGTCGTCCATCAGCACGAGTTCCTTGCGGCCGTTGCGCCCGTAGTTGGCGGTGAAGCGGTCGACCTTGTCCTCGGGCACCCAGAAGTCGGTGTCGGTCATACCGAGCGGCTCGAAGATCGCGGTGCGCAGGTACTCGTCGTAGGGGAGACCCGACATGATCTCCACGAGGCGCGCGGCGATGTCCATGCCGTGGGAGTACAGCCAGTGCTGGCCCGGCTGGAACCGCAGCGGCCACTCGCCGAACGCCGTCGACATCGACGCGAGATCGTGATCGGCGAGCCAGTTGCGCTCACCCAGCACCAGGTCGCCGTTGCCCTCGCCGTACCCGATGCCGGACGTGTGGGTGAGGATGTCGCGGATGGTGGGCGCCCGGTGCGCCGGCACGATGCGCGAACCGCCGTTGGGGTCGGCCTCACGCACGGTCATGTTCTTCCACTCGGGGATCCAGCGGTCGACCGGGTCGTCGAGCTGGAAGTGCGCCTGCTCGTAGAGCGTCATCATCGCGACGCCCGTGATCGGCTTGGTCATCGAGTACAGCCGCCAGATCGCGTCGTCGGCCACCGGAAGGGCGCGCTCGCGGTCCTGCACGCCGAAGCTGTCGAAGTAGCCGACGACGCCACCGCGCACCACCGCCACCTGAGCGCCGGCGATCTTGCCGGGCTCGATGTAACGAGTGCGCAGGTGGTGACCGATGCGCTCGAGCCGGGCCTCGTCGAGCCCCGCGCCTGCTGCGTCCACGTTCATCGATGCCCCTCCAGATCCCAGCCGCTGCCCCCAGCGGTCACGCCACCAACGATGTCAGGCAGGACCGCAGCGTTCCCCATCGGGCACCGACTCGGCGGCGTGCTCGTGGGTCAGGCGTCGGCCCATTGCCGGGCGACGGCACCGGCGTGGGCCTGGATCCTCGCCGCGGCCCGGGCGACGTCGAGGACGTCGTCGCGCCCGGCGAGGAGCAGCCGGTGCTGCAGCCACACCGTGCTCGCCGCGGCGTGCTCGGCGCGGGGCAGGCTGAGTGCCGCATCGTCGAAGCTCGGTGCGCTCGCTCGTAGACGGGGCCCGAAGTTCCGCTCACGGAACACGGCGAGCTCGCCGAGCGACGGGTACGAGACGCCCATCGGCACCCCCTCGGCCCGGAGCGCCTCCTCGAACCCGCGCAACGGCAACCCGGCGAACGCATCGGCGTCGTAGTGGACGACCCAGCAGTAGTTCCCCTGCGTGTCCATCCGCGGGTCGCGGGCCTGTGGCCGCAGCCCGGGGATCTCGGCGATCGCCGCGTTCAGCGCGATCGCGTTGTCGTTCCGGGTGCGGTTCTGCTCCGGGAAGCGATCGAGCTGTGCCTGGAGCACCGCGCCCTGCCATTCGGTCATGCGCAGGTTCGAGCCGTGCGTGGGGTGGTGGTAGAACCACTCGCCCTTCGCCCGCCCGCAGTCCGCGTACGCCCACGCTCGATCGCGCAGCGCCTCGTCGGTGCAGATGAGCACGCCACCCTCGCCGGCCGTCATCAGCTTCGAGCGCTGCATCGAGAAACTCCCGAAGTCACCCCACGAGCCCACGCCACGGCCGCGCCAGAACGTGCCGTGTGCATGGGCGCAGTCCTCGATCAGTCGCAGCCCGCGCCGAGCGCAGAGATCCGTGAGGGCGTCGAGGTCGGCCGCCGCACCGGCGACGTGGACCGCCACGATCGCCCGCGTGCGCGGTGTGATCGCGGCCTCGGCCGCTGCGACGTCGATGCAGAGGCTCTCACTGTCGATGTCGACCAGCACCGGCGTCGCGTTCACGGACAGCACCGCGCTGGCCGAGGCGACGAACGTCATCCCGGGGACGATCACCTCGTCGCCCTCGCCGATGTCGCACGCGATGAGCGCAGCCTCGAGGGTGTGCGTTCCGTTGGTGAGCGCGAGTCCGAAGTGAGCGCCGTGGTAGCCGGCGAACCGCTGGGCGAACGATGCGGCGACGTCGCCGTCGCCCTGCCACCAGCCGCCGGCCTCGAGCACGTCCGACAACCGGCCGCGTTCGTCGTCGTCCCACACCGGCCACGACGGATAGTCGCGCTCGCGGATCGGGGTGCCGCCGAGCACCGCGGGACGATCGGTCGACGAGGTGCTCACGACCGCCTCGTCCCGAACCGGTCGAGCAGCGCCTGCATCCCGCCGAAGGTGACCACTCGGAACTCCTCTCCGGCCGCCACCCCACCGGTGGCGCCCACGCGCGACGCGCCGGCTCGCAGCAACGGTTCGAGCAACGGGCGCACCTCACCGCTGTCGGCCGCCGCCTCGGCGAGCGGGAGATCCCACCCGCCGGTGCGCGCCTGCAGCACCAACTGGTTCGCGTAGTTGGTCATCATCGTCACGTGTTCGCAGGCCGCGTCGATCTTGCGGTCGAGGGTCGCGGTGATGTCGACGACGTCGGTCGGGTCGACGACCTGGCGTCCGAAGTACCAGCGTTCGAAGCAGCCGTGGGGCATCAGGCCCTCGGCGAGGTGCTCGGGGTGGTGCTGGTCGAACTGGCTCGTCCAGAACGCCTCGTCGGTCGCCCGTGCGACCATGCGGTGGTCCTCGTTGTCCTCGCCGTGTCGCGCGTCCGGGTCGAACGTCACCAACGCGAACGGCCGCAGGCGCCGCACCTGCCGGATGATCTGTTCGCGCAGCGCCACCTCGCTGATGTCGGCGAGCGCATCGGTGCGGTACCCGAGCTCGACGATCTCGTCGACGCCGAGGATCGCTGCCGCCCGCCGGAACTCGTCGTGGTTCGCTGCGATCGTGGCCGCCTCCGTGAGGCCCACCGAATCGGTGCGATCGTCGGTCACCCGCACCACGGCGACCCGCCAGCCGGCATCCGACCACGCGGCGACGGTGCCACCGAGGAACAGGGCCACGTCGTCGGCATGTGCGACGACGAGCAGCACCACCCGCCCCGCTCCGTCGGGGATCGTCCGCACGACCGCCATCGTCAGCGCCCCGGGGCGTGTCGTGGCCAGGGCGAGTGCTGCTCCCAGATGCGGGCGAGCCGGAGGCAGATGTCCTCGCGGTGCCGCGGTGCCGTCACCATCAGCCCGATCGGCAGACCGTCGGCGGTGACGCCGGCCGGCAGCGTGATCGACGGCAGGTTCACCACGTTGGCGAGCATCGTCAGCAGCGCGGCGTGACCCGCATGGCACGGCCGACCACCGATCTCGGTCGGCATCGGTCCCTCGGCGGCGAACGGCGGGCATGCGTTCGTCGGTGTGAGCAACACGTCGGTGTGTTCGAACAGCTCGGCGATCCGGAACTCGAGCTCGCGGCGCGACCGTTCGACCTTGCCGAAGGTGGGCAGCGTCACCGCTGCCGTGCGCCGCCAACCCTCGACCACGAGGGGGTCGAGCTCGTCGAGGCGCTGCTCCCAGCCGTCGGGCACGTCGACGTAGCGATCGGCGGCCTCCATGAAGGCGTACACGCGGATGAAGTCGTCGAGCTGCACGTCGACGCCACTCTGGGCCATGCCCGCGGCGTCGACGAGCGAGTGCGCCGCGGCACCGGCGATCGACGCGACCTCAGGATCGACGACCACGAACCCGAGGTCGGCCGACCAGGTGGCGCGCAGGCCGGCGACGTCGAGTTCGTCGATCGCGCTGCGGTAGGAGCCGACCGGTGCCGGCAGCGAGGTGCGGTCGCGCGGGTCGGGGCCGACCGCGACGTCGAACAGCAGCGCCGTGTCGGCGACCGTGGTGGCGAGCGCGAAGTTGACGGCGTTCTGCGCATGACGGGTGACGCCGAAGGTGGGGATCCGCCCGTAGGTGGGCTTGAGCCCTGGCAGGCCACACGAGCTGCCGGGGCCGCGGATCGAACCGCCGCCGTCGCTCGCCGTGCCGAACGGGATCATGCCCGCGGCGACCGCGGCCGCGGTGCCGCCGCTCGACCCGCCGGGCGTGCGCGCCGGGTTCCACGGGTTGCGGGTGACGCCGAGCAGCGGACTCGCGGTGTATCCCCAGGCCCCGAACTCGGGGGTGGCGGTCTTGCCCAGCGGGATCGCCCCGGCGGCGCGGAACCGTGCCACGTGGATGTCGTCGCGCGTGGCGGGCGGCCCCGATGCGTACCAGCGAGACCCGCGCGTGGTGGGCATGCCGGCGCAGTCCTCGAGGTCCTTCACCCCGAACGGAACCCCGGCGAGCGGCCCGAGCGGCTCTCCGGCCCGCCGTGCCGAATCGACGCGGTCGGCCGCCGCGAGCGCACCGACCCGGTCGACATGGACGAACGTGTTCAGTTCGGCGTCTCCCGCGTCGACGCGATCGAGGCACTGCTCGACCAGCGAACGGGCGGAGACCTCACCGCGTCGGACGAGGTCGGCCATCGTGCTCACATCCGGGAGTGCCATCGCCGGCCGAGCCTATTCACCCCCCGAACCGCGCATCGACGGGAGATCGTCCGTGAGCGAGATGCGCACCGAGGCCGCATCTCGCTCACGGAGGGACCGGACGGGGGCTGGTGTGGGCGTATCGTCGGGCTCCGGATCGTGGCGACGTCGACGTCGCCGGGGAGGATCGGAGCGAGGGGGAGCGGGTCGGCGCCGATCGGAGAACCGTTCCACTGCCTCGAGGCGGATGCGATCGAGGTGTTGGCGGGGCGAGGGACGCCGCTCGTGGTGTGCGCCAACGAGCCGCCCTGGTCGTCGGTGCGCGCCCGGCTCGCCGACGTGTCACTGGTCGCCGAGATCGATGCCTGGGACATGGACGTCGCCCATCTCGACGCGGTCGTCGAACGGCTCACGACGTCGGCCGACGCCGACGAGGTCGCGGCCGCGACGGTGGTCGGCCTCGGTGGCGGCACCGCGCTCGACACCGCCAAGTACGTCGCGTGGCGCACCGGTCGCCCGCTGGTGCAGGTGCCCACGATCACCTCCGTCGACGCCGGCTTCACCGATGCGATCGGCATCCGCGACCTCGGCAAGGTCCGCTACGTCGGCACCGTCGTCCCCGAACTCGTGGTGCTCGACCTCCCGCTCATCCGGTCTGCGCCGGCGCGGCTCAATCGCGCCGGCGTGGGCGACATCCTGTCCTGCCACACGGGTCTGTTCGACTGGCGCCTCGCCACCGAGCAGGGCACCACCCACCAGTGGCATACAGGACTCGCCACCCTCGGCGCCACGTTGCTCGACGAACTCGAGGCGGCCATCGACGAGATCGCGGCCGTGTCGGACGACGGCGTGCGATTCCTCGCCGACGCCTATCGCCGCATCGGCGCCGCCTGCGCGTGGGCCGGCCACAGCCGGTTCGAGGAGGGCTCGGAACACTTCTGGGCGTACGCCTACGAACACGCCACGGGGGCACACCCGGTGCACGGGGAGATCATCTCGTTCGCGGTCTGTGCCCTCGCACAGGTGCAGGGCAACGACCCGGAGCGGGCGCGCCGGATCGTCGAGCGCGCCCACGTGCGGGCACACCCCGATGACCTCGCCATCAGCCGGACGGCATTCGCCGAGTGCCTGCTCGGCCTCCGCGAGTACGCGCGACGCGAGGGCCTCGACCAGGGCGTCGCCGAGTTCACGACGATCACCGACCGGCACGTCGACGAGGCGTGGGCCGTCGTGTCGTCGCTGCCGCGTCGCGACTGACGACGAGTTCCGGCCGGCGTCAGGCCGACGACGTCGGATCGGGAGCGGACGGGAGCAGGTCGTTGAGCGCCGCCATCGTGGCCAGGTGTGCCGGATCGCGGAAGTCCTCGAACTCGCGCTGCACCCTCGCGAGCGAGAGCGCGTCGACGTCGACCGAGTCGAGGTGGGCCATCGAGAGCTCGCCGACATGCCGGTATCCGCCGTGGTCGTACCCGTGCCGGATCGCGGCGAGGTGCCCGTTGCGATCGCCGGCGCGTCCGGAGCCCCGGTAGCCGAAGCCCTCGACGAGGCTGGACGCGATGCTCGACTGGAGGCCCAGCCGCCACAGCAACTTCGGGCTCGCCGCCTCCAGCACCTCGGGCCTGGTGCCGAGCAGGAAGTTCTCCTGCTGGCGCGCCCACGGCTTCACGCACGAGTTGGTGAGCACGTAGCGGAACCGGTCGGTGTGGTTGACCGCTCCGCCGTGCAACATGCGCCCGTCGAACATCAGCACCGTGCCCGCCCGGGCCTCGAGGTTGATCGGCCGGGGGAGCGGTCCGTACAGGCCGGTCCGGTCGGTGCCGTTCGCCCGGTGCGAGCCGGGCACCAGCAGGGTGCCGCCGTTGTGTTCGTCGACGTCCTGCAGCACGTACATCGTGTTCACGAGCACGGGTGCCTCGTGGGTGTGGATCGGGGCGATCCAGGTCTGGTCCTGGTGCATCGGCTGTGGGTGGCAGCCGGGGTACGAGATGTTGGCCAGCAGGCTGAAGTGGTTCCAGCCCTTGCCCAACGTCTCGTCGAGCAGCCGCTCGATCATCGGCCCCGCCTGCACCGCCGACGGATCGTGCTCGAGCAGACCGACGAAGTCGGCTCCCTTGTTGATCAGCGACCACACGTGCTGCTGCGACTCGACCAGGTACGCGATGCCGAGTGCACGCTCGGCCGCTGCCTGGTCCTCGACGCGATCACGGATGCGTGTGCACTGCTCTGCCGACAGGCCGTCCTCGATCAGGCAGAAGCCCCACTCGTGCAGGTCGCGTCGCAGCTGCCGCAGGTCCTTGGTGGCCGTCGGCAGCTCGATGTCGCGCCAGTACTCGTGCTTCCGCGCGACCGTCGTGTCGTAGTACCAGCCGGCGCCCCACTCGAGCTCGGCGCCGGCCTGCGGCGGCAACAGCCACATGTTGTTGACGAAGATCGACGCGTATGGCTCGCCGCTGCCGAGGAAGGCCGCGTACGGGATGGTCTCGTCGGCCGACGCGTCGGCGATGGACGACGGGGTGAACTCGTGCGGGACCGTCACGATGCCTCCGATGGTGTGCGCGTCGAGATGGGGACGATGTCGTCGATGGACCACCCCGGCTCGACGACGGTGAACTCGTCGCCGGCGGTCATCGGCCGATCGACCGCGACCGTACCGTCGGCACCGGGGTATCGGAGGCGGAGCACGCCGGTGCGATGTGCGAGCACCCGCACCGCCACGGCCCGTCCGCCGTCGGCGCGAGCGGCCAGCTCCCAGCCGCCCGCGGCGCGCAGGCCCGCGAACGACGCCGAGGGCCACGACCGGGGCAGCGCGGGGAACACCCGGACGATGTGGCCGTGGTCCTGCACGAGCAGTTCGGCCACGGCTGCAGCGAAGGCGAAGCCCGCCTCGAGGCTCAAGGCGTCGTCGCCGACGAAGCCCCCGAGCTCGTTCCAGATCGTGGCTGCCTCACCGCGGCGACTCGTCTGCAAGTGGAACGTCGACGGGCCGACCCACCGTTCGGCGTAGTCGCGCAGGTAGCCCAATGCGACATCGGGCGCGCCGCTATGGGCGGCGATCGACGCGGCCCAGGCCACCGAGAAGCCCACCCACTCGCCCGGGCCGGCGAGCACGAGGTTGCGCATCGATGCCTGCACCGTGCTGCGCACTGCCGCGTCGCTGTGATCGTGAGTGGCGCGGCGCAGCGGGTGGATCGCCAGCAGGTGCGAGTGGTGCCGGTGACTGCGCTCGAGCGCGAGGTCGGCGCGCACGCGCATGCCGCCGGAGCGACCTGACAGCACACCGCCGATCACCCCCATGTCCGCATCGGTCGGCAACGGCGCGAGTCGCGTCGCCAGGTCGCGCCACCGTGACGTGTCGGCGCCGGAGAGCTCGTCGACCTCGATCAGCGCGTCGAGCAACCAGGCGAACAGCGCCAGATCGCACGAGGCATCGGGTCCCCAGGCACCGCTCGGGCCGATCAGTTCGGGGGAGTAGCCGTACGGCAGGTGGAGACGGCCGTCGTCGTGTTCGCGCAGCTGGGCGAGCAGCGGTTCGGCCAGATCGTGCAGGAACGGTCGCAGCACCGCGTCGAGGAGCGCCTCGTCGCCCGTGTGTCGCCACTGCGTGTGCAGCACGTGGGCCAACCAGGGGCCGGACGAGAACGCGAGATTCACCGTCGCCCACTCGTGCCGGCACCGACCCTCGTCGTCGGTGGCCGACGGCACGAACACGCCGTCGGTACCGAACACGGACGTCGCGAGTTCGAGCCAGTGCGGACGTGCTGTGGTGACGTAGCGCGCCAGCGAGTCGATGAGCTCGGCGTGGTTGGTGATCGCCATCGGCGCGTACGACAACTGCACGTTCACGTTGTGGTGCAGGTCGCCACCCCACGGAGGCAGTCGAGCGTCCGGCGACCACGGGCCCTGGAGCCCGATCGGCGGCCCGTCGGCACGCACGGCGCTGCCGAGCTTGGCCATCTCGGCGTACCACAGAGCTTCGATCGTCTTGTCGGGCACCGAGATCCACGAGCGCGAATGGAAGTCGAGCCAGTGCTCGTCGTGCGCTGCCACCACCGTATCCAGCGTTTCCAGGTCGTCGCCGACGGCGTCCAGGATCGTCTCGGCGACGGTGGCCACCTGGTCGGCACTCCCGTGGCGCAGATGAGCGAGCCCGATGACGAGCGACCAGGTGTCGAACGGGCCGGCGGGGCGCGTCGACCGCCACGCCAGACCGCATGCGCTCCCATCGGGCACCGCATGGCCGAGTCGCTCACCGTGGACGATCGGTGTCCGGACAGGGGTGGCGTGACGGTCGAACAACGCCGTCGGGTGCGGGGTCATCGGCGGATGTCCGCCGGGACGGCCGTCCCAGGCGGCGGCATCTCCGGCCCAGTGGAACGTGACCGCGGGCGGCCGACCCGTCCCGTGCACGAGGATCGCATCGTGCCCGGCGAGCGCGCGGATCGTGAACTCCGCCGCTTGGGCGACGACGTGGAGGTGACCCGTCGCGAGGTCGTGGTGGCTGTCATGGACCTGGCCGAGGCCGCGCAGTTCGAACCGGCTCGGCGGCAGGCGCGTCGGGGTGACGACACCGAACGCCGGGGTGTGCACCGGCCACCCCGCAGGCCACGACGAGTCGCGGTGCTCGAGCGCAGCGACGAACTCGGTGAACGGCCGATGCTGCTCGATGGGGAACTCCGCCGTGCGATCCCAGAACTCGGCGTGATCGACGGTGAGCATCACCGCCGGCCCGGCGCCCCAGACCACCGTGCCCACGCGACCGTTGCCGAGCGGTGTGCCGTCGCGCCACTCGGCGCCGAGCTCGGGTCGCACGCGTGCGTGGCGATCGACGAGCGCGCGGCTGTGGGCGGGGTCGACGGTCGTGGCAGCGCGACCGGCGTCGGTCACGGAACCGGCCAGAGCAGGGGGTTGCCGGCGCCGTCGACGAGCGAGCCCGGCTCGGCCCCGCCGAGCCAGAACATCTGATCGAGCTGTCGTGCCGGCGAATCGACAGGACCGACACGGATCCCGTCGGCCACGTAGATGACGGTCATCACCGACCGGAGCAGAGCCGTCTGGTTGGCGCCGGCCCGGTGCAGCGTCCACCCGGTGTGGAACGTTGCGTCGCCCGCGCGCATCGCGCCGTGGGTGCTGGTGGCGAACCCGCGATCGCGGACCAGCGCGTCGAAGCCGGCCTCCGACTCGTCACCGATCACCCAGCTGCCCAGGTCGCCGTGCCGGTGGCTGCCGTCGACGAACGTCATGCTGCCCACGTCGGCCGGCACGTCGACGAGCGGCATCCACATCGTGATGCTGCGGTCGCTGTCGAGCGGCCAGTACACCTGGTCCTGGTGCCACGGCGTGTGCCCGCCACCGGGCTCCTTGAACAACGCCTGGTCGTGGTACAGCCGCACCCCGTCGACCCGCAGCAGTTCGGCTGCCACCCGTGCGAAGCGGGCTGCGAAGGTGAACGCACGCACGACGGGGTCGCTCGCGCAGAGGTTCGGCACCTGCAGGAACGCCTTGCCGTAGGTGTCGCGCTCGTCGAGCGGCCTGGCGCGCGTGGTGGCCCGTCGAACCGCATCCTCGATCGCAGGACGGAACACCGCGAGCTCGGCGGGCGAGGCGAGCCCGCGCACCACGGTGTGCCCGAGGGCGTCGAACTCGTCGACCTGCGCCGCCGGCACCGTGACGGTGCCGAGCATCTCGGGGATCGCCTGTTCGGCCATGGGGCGTGAGCCTAGGAACGGTTGGCAGTGGTCGACGAGCGGGACCGACCGGCACCCGCTCGTCGTCGGAGGAGCTCAGCCCGTGACGTCGGTCGTGGTGCAGTTCGTCGGGAACCGGTCGGGGATCGACGCCTCTTGCGAGCCCTGCAGGCCCACCAGCTCGCGCAGGACGGGCCGCATCACGAAGTCGACGGCGGTTCGCCACAGCGTCGAGACGCCTGGCGTCCGCCCCACGGCTCGCGCGCCGGCGCGCAGGAACGTGTGCACCGGACGCACGTCGACCATCAACAAGGTCGTATGGCGTTCATCGCCGAAGATCTGCACGCCGAGGCGGACCATTCGCCGTTGCCATCGGGGCACGGCGTCTTCGATGTCGCCGAGGAAGTTCTCCATGAGATAGATGCCTGCCCCGCTCGGCTTGGCCGAGATCGCGTCGATGTACTCGCCCAGCGACGTCATCGTCGCCATGTCGTGCATCACCAGCTCGCCCGTCGCGTTCACGGTCGAGAGTGCTGCCACCGGAGCGCCGATCGCAACCGTGATGCGGGCCCAGGTCCTGGCCCACGCGTCCCAGTCCTCCTGCGCGGCAACGGCGTGAGGGAGGAATGCCTGGAAGAACTGATGCACCGACGCGGTGAATGCGACCGCCGTCCCGACGGCGTCCACGACGTTCGCCGGGCGACCGTTCTGCGCACGGAGTCGTGCGGCTGCCTCATGCCCGGCCTTCGTGGGGTGGTCCGCCAGCAGATCGAGCGCGGCGCGGTACCCGTGGTGGGACATCCGCGTCGTGGCGATCATCGCCTGCAGGGCGTCGGCCGTCCCCGGATCAGGGGCGTCGACATCGTCCACGGGTGGACGCGGGCCTGCGAGCATCCGGTCGACGAAGGCGAGGGTCCGTCCGGCGCGCCAGGCGGCATCGCCCGCCATGGAGGGCTCGTTCTGCTCGTTGTCCACGTCGTCCCAGATGGCGACCCCGCTCGTCCGGGGTGCGAGCAGCGCTGCCCCTTCGGCGCCGGTGAAGCTGGCCGGCAGGGAGCGGGCGAGGAACGCGATGGCGACCCAACTCCGGTGCGAGCGGTACAACCGCCGTGCGATCTCCAGATCGGCCTGCGCCGCCGCGCCGTCGAGGATCGCGAGCGCCTGGTCGACGTCGCCCGGCTCGTCGTCGAGCGCCTGCTGCCGGTCGAGCGGCAAGGTCAGCCCGGCGGGGAGTCGCGCGGCGGCGGCACGGTCTGCGTACCACGTCGGTTCGGGCAGCCTGTCGAACACGCGCTGGACCCGCAGTCGCTCGCGGCGAGCGCCGTCCCACGTCGGCCCCAGACCGGCCGCCCAGCGCGCTGGTTCGCGGTTGGCCCACAGGAGCGCGGAGAGGTATCGCATCCGCTGGCCGAGATCGAGATAGCACGCCGGTGGGGCTCCGTCGGGCGGGAAGAAGTCGAACGGGTGCCACTCCCGCAATCGCTCCGGCATCTCGGGCCGAGGCTCCGGCATCCGGAACTCGGGGACACCGTCGCGGATCCGGATCGAACCCCACGGCATGCGGAGCGGTCGGACAGCGATGAGCTTGGGGGCGAGCCAGTTCTCGAACGCCATCCACCGCACCGAGGGCTCCTCCTGTCGCCAGGTGCGGAGCGAGGGACGCGGGTCGATGAACGCGAGTCGACGGAGTTGGCGGATCCGGACGCGGGGCGCGACGGAGATCGCCTCGTTCAGAATCTCCTGCTCGCGCGCGAGCAGGCAGAGGTTGCCCAGTGCGACGAGGTCGGCAGCACGATCGGGGTCGTCGGGTGCGACCCGGACCGCCTCCCGGTACACCTCCAGCGCGAGGCCGGCACCGTGTTTGACGAAGAGCGCCGGGTCCGGCGGCGCGCCGGCCGGCGGAAGCGCCATGGAGGCTCCGCTGACCGGCCGGACCAACCGTTCGGCCACGGCGGCCGTGTTGGCGTACACCTTGGTGTTCCCCACGCTCAACGCCCGGGCGAGGCGAGCATTGCCCGGAATGCGCGCACGCAGCAACGCACCGACCTGGGCCGACGACCATCCGGCGTAGTGCCACCACGTCGGTGCATCGATGCCGAGCGCGTCGGTCATGCGTCGTGCCCACGCCCGGTGCTGTTCGGTCACCTCGTGGTTCCGCAGCGCCCGTCCGAGCGGCGCCTTCAGCACGAAGTCGTACCGGTGGTCCTCGAGATCGACCCCGGGCGGAGCGGTCGTGGCGTCCTCGGTCGGCCAACCGTCGCGCCAGTACTCCACGCCATCGGTGGTGGCGGTCACAGGGGCGGCTTCTCGTCGGTCGGCTGCTCGGGCCCGCCGGTCTCGGGAACGATGTCGAGGGGGACCGCGTCGCCGTGTCGGTCCCGCTTGGTGGGCTCCTCGTCGGGGCCGTCCTCGACGATGATGCGGCCAGGTCGTTCGCGGCGTGTTCCGTCGGGTGCTCGGCCGACGTCGGCCACGCCGCCGAGGTCGGCGTCCCGTGCGTCGTCAGGTGTGGTGTCAGGTGTGGTGTCAGGTGTGGTGTCGTCGTTCGGCATGTTCATCCTGTTCTGGTCATGGTCATGGTCATGGTCGTGGGAGAGGGACTCGAGCGCGTCGCGCACCGACGCGTTCGTGCGGAGGAGACGCTCGAGCGGCGCTGGCGGGTGCGGCCCACGCACGCCGGTGTCCGCTCGCACCCGTTCGAGCCGTGCGCCGTCGAACGCGTACGACGGCAGGCTGAGCGGCACACTGTCCGCCGTCGCGATCGCCAACCGCGCCGTGTCGATGTCACCGGCAGCGTGCAGCTGGAGGGCCGATTCCCGGAGGCAGTGCGCGACCTGTGCGGCGAAGGCACCGTCGGTCCAGGCCTGCAGCGCTGCGCTCACCGACGCCGCTGCCTCGGCCGGCCGATGCGCGAGCCGTGCTGCAGCAGCGGCCGCGGTGACCGCCATCCATCGGATCAGGCCGGCACCGGTCGAGACGGCGAGTCCTTCGGCGGTGCGGAGGTTCACGAGCGCCTGCTCGGGGGCGTCGGGCAGCGCGACGACCCCCATCGCATAGCTCACCCAGGCGTGGACCACGGGACCGGAGGATGAAGTCGCCGCTCGCGCGGCCTCGCGCGCGAAGTGCTCGGCGGCATCACGAAGTCCGATCGTCGAGGCGCCGAGCGCCATCACGACCGAGGCATTGACGGCCCAGAAGGGATCAGGGTCCCGGGCTGCTGCGGTCAGGACGTCGATCACGAGATCGTCGGGAGCACCGGCGTCGGCGTACGCGAGCGCGAGTCGCGTGTTGGCCGTGTGCACGGTGATCTGGGTGTCGCCACGTCGGGAGGCGTCCACCGCCTCGTCCACGAACGAGGCGGCGGCTCGTTCGTCGCCCCGGAACCACGCGGCGCTCGCCGCGAGGCCTGCGAGTTCTGCTCGCGTGGCATCGTCGAGGAGTTGCCGTTGAGCGACGAGCACACGCTCCGCCCACGGGTTCACGTCGTAGACGAGGTGGTTGATCGACCACTCGTGCAAGGCCCGCACGATGCGAATGGCCGTCTGTGGCGCCGAGTCGACACTCCACTCGAACGCGCTCCGCAGGTGATCGAGGCGTGATCTGAGCGCAGCGTCGACCCTGGCGGCATCAGCGGTGAACTCGTGCCGGTGCGCTGCGGACACGAACTCGGCCAGGTGCTCGGCGTGTCGTCGACGGAGGTCGGGCAGGGTGCCCGACTGCAGCGCCCGGCGCATCGCGAACTGCTGCACCGTGTCGAGGGCCCGATACGTGGGCCCGTGCCCGGGTGGAGCCACGTCGACGATCGAGCACTCTGCCAGTTCGTGGAGGGCATCTCTCGCGTCGTCGGCCGAACATCGAGCAACGGCGCCGAACAGCTCCTCGTCGAACGGGCCGACCATGACCGCGAGCGCGTCGAGGTGCGCATGGGTCGACGCCGACACCATCTGGAACGAGCCGGCGAGCACACGGTCGAGCACATGGCCGTCGCTGACCGACGTCGCGTGCTCCGAGAGCTGTGCGAGGAGCGCGTCCACCGACGTGGTGCCGAGGCGTGAGGCGGCGAGTTCGATCGCGAGTGGCAGGTGGTCGAGCCGGCGGGCGACCTCGGACAGCCAGTCTCCGGCCGACTCAGCGGTCGAACGGCGCCGCGGCAGCCGGGCACGGAGCAGCTCGCCGGCCTCCTCCGCCGTCAACGGCCCGACGTGGACCAGGACCTCGGCATCGTTGCCGAGCGGGCGGCGACTGGTCGTCACGACGCGGAGCTGCGGACACGAGCGGAGGAGTTCATCGACCAGCCGTCCGATCTCGTCCGCTGTGCCTTCACATGCGTCCAGGATCAGCACGATCGCCGCACGTCGCAGCTGCGTCGTGAGTGTCTCCTCGGCCGTGATCGTCGCGACGTGGAAGCCGAGGTCGTTGGCAATCGTCTTCGCCGGCTCGCTCGATCCGCCGGCGGACGACACGAACCGGACCTCCGTGTGTTCAGCGCATCGGCGGGCGAACTCGATCGCCAGCCGGGTCTTGCCGATGCCACCCAGACCCACCAGGCTCACGTGACGTGACCGGCGTGCCGCGTCGTCGATCTCGGCGAGCTCACGCCCTCGGCCGATCAGCGCGCTCGGTGCCCCCGGGACGGCACTCCGGGTCCCGGCCGGCTCGCGGTCGCCTCGGAGATCGTCGTTCAGCACGAGCTGCTCGACCTGCGCGATCTCGTGGGTCGCGACGAGACCCCGAGCGGCCAGCGCCGCGCGATGCCGGGCGAGCACCGTGACGGCTTCGGCGTGGCGGTGCCCGCGGTGCAGCGCCATCGTCGCCGCCATCGTGAGGTCGCCTCTGGCCGGGGCTTCATCGAACATGGCGAGCACCGTCGAGACGACCTCGGTCGGAGCGTCGGGGTTCGGCGCGAGCCGGACGACCAGCGCTTCGTACAGGGACATCAGCTCTGCGTGGCGGGCGTCGATGAGCTCGTTGGAGGGACCTGCCCAGATCGCGGACGACGACGGCCACAGGGAGAACGCCTCGACCAGTGGCGCCCGCACCTGACGTCCGGCATCACGGCCGTGGACGAGAGCATCGAACCACCAGGCGTCGACCTGGTGCGGCTCCAGCGCGAGCCGGTACCCGCCGGGCTCGTGAACGATGGCGGCCTCCGGCAGGTGCTGTCGCAGACGGGACAGAGCCGTGCGGATGCGGCCAGCGCTCGTCCGGTCGATGCGACCCCAGCAGAGTTCGGCGAGCCGTTCACCCGAAACGGTGTCCTGACCGGCCGCGGCGAGCGTCGCGAGGAGTGCCTGCCCCAGGGAGCTGGGTGTCGAATCGCCCACCCGAACCGTGCCGAGGACACGGACCAACGGTGGTTCGCTCGTCGCGGCGGCGGGATCGGGCACGGCCGCATTGTGGCAAACCCGGAACCGGCCACGCGACGCCGCCTCATGCGACGAGCGAACCGGCGTCGATCCGGGCGGTGCGACCTCTCAGGTCATCTGGCGGATGCTCGCCCGAGGATCAGATCGTCTCGAAGCCCGTGATGACGCCGTCGAAGCCGCGGACCTTGCCGCCCGACGCATCGCGCGCCGCAGCGGCGAACGCGCCGACGCTCAGCTCGGCGATCGCGCCCTCGGCGTCGCGGACCATGACCGTGCTCGCGTCGGTGGTGCCGCACACGGCGCTCACCTGACCCGACCGCGGGGTGACCACGGCGCACTTCACGCCCTTCGTGCCGCGGCCCTGTACCGGGATCTCGGCCATCATCACCCGCTTCGCCGCGCCCTTGGCCTGGACGACCAGCAGCCGATCGTCGTCGGCAGCGGGGTGGGCGGCGCCCACCACCGCATCGCCCGGCACGAGCTTGATGCCGCGCACACCCGATGCCGAACGGCCCATCGGCCGCACATCGTCGGGCAGGAAACGCACGGCCTGGCCGCCCTGGGTGACCAGCAGCACCGGTTGGGCACCGTCGAACACCAGCACCTGCACCACCTTCGCGCCGGCCGCGACCTTCACCAGCGAGATGCCGCCCTTGCGGTCGCCGCCGGCGAGATCGTCGCCCTCGATCCGCTTCACCTGGCCGTCGGACATGACGAGCAGCAGATCGGTGGGGAACGTCTGGTCGGCCCACCAGCCGAGGATGCGATCGGTGGGATCGAGCCCGGCGAACACGTTCACCGCCGCCGTCGGCTTGTCGGTGGGGATGGTGGCCGCCAGCGCCCGGTGCAGCTGGCCAGACGCCGTGATCACGACCAGGTTCTGCGCGGTGGAGGTGTCGAACGAGCGCAGCGCCTCGAGCTTCGGCTTGGCCTTCGAACCCGACCGCTGGGCCTGGACGTAGCCGTTGGCGTCGACCATGACGGTGACGGGCTCGTCGAGCACCATCGCCGCCTTCGACACGCGCTGGGCCACCTCGGTGGTGATGGTGGTGACGCGGGGCGCGACGCCGTCGAACTGGGGGATGACCCCGTCGAGTTCGGTGCCGACCTGGCGCCGCAGCGCGGTGGGGGAGCCGAGGAGCCGGCGCAGCTTGGCCGCCTCCTTCTCGAGTTCGATGGCCTCCTTCTTGAACTCGATGACGGCGTCCTCGGTGAGCTGACCGAGATTGAGGTCGAGCACGGCGTTGGCCTGTCCCTCGTCGATGTCGAACTCGGCCATGAGGGACGCGCGGGCGATGGCCCGGGTCTTCGAGCTGCGCACGATCGCGATGGTGCGATCGATGTCGAGCAGCACGGCGAGGAAGCCGCGCAGCCGGTGCAGGCGGTCCTCGATCTTCTCGAGCCGGTGCTCGGAGCGGCGGATGATGACCCGGACGCGGTGATCGATCCAGGCCTGGATGCACGAGCGCAGGTTGTAGAGCCGCACCGAGCCGTGCTCGTCGAGGAAGTGCATCTGCACCTTGTTGGTGACCTGCAGGTTGGTCCAGCGCAGCAGCGCTGGGATGACCTGCTCGGCGGTGATGCCGCTCGCCAGCCCCAGGGTGAGCCGCGTGGCGCCGTCGGACGACTCGTCGTTGTAGTCGACGATGCCGGCGAGGTTGCCCTCGTCGATCGCGTCGCCCACGGCCGCGATGAACTTCTCGGTGGAACCGGTGGTGGTGTCGGCGTACGGCAGCGACGTGACGACGAGCTGCTGACGGCCGCGGCCCAACTCCTCGACGGTCCAGGCGCCGCGCACCACCACACGGCCGACGCCGGCGCGGTAGATGTCGGTCATCTCGTCGCCGTTGGTGATCGTGCACTCCTGCGGGAACGACGGCCCCGGCAGGAACTCCATCAGCTCGTCGACCGTGGCCTTCGGGTTGGCGATGAGGTGCAGCGTGGCCGCGATGACCTCACGAGGGTCGTGCGGCGGCAGGTACGACGACAGGCCGACGGCGATGCCGTTCGCCCCGTTCACCAGCAGGTGCGGGAACGCTGCCGGCAGCACGACGGGCTCCTCGGTGGAACCCTCGTAGTTCTCGACCATCGGCACGGTGCGCTGGTCGATGTCGTCGAGCAGCAGCATGCCGGCGAAGCCGAGACGGGTCTCGGTGTAGCGGGCCGCAGCGGGCGAGAAGTCGGGGCTGCCGTAGTTGCCGTGGAAGTCGAGCAGCGGCACGAGGTTCGCGAACGGCTGGGCCAGGCGCGTGAGCGCATCGGCGATCGACTGGTCGCCGTGGGGGTGGAACAGCGCCATCGTGTCGCCGACCACGCGGGCGGTCTTCACGAACGGCCGGTCGGGGAACAGGCGCTGGATGTGCATGTCCCACAGGATCCGGCGGTGCACCGGCTTGAGTCCGTCGGCCGCCGACGGGACGGCTCGGTCCTCGATGACCTGCTGGCCGTAGGCGAAGTAGTCCTTGTCGAGCTGCTCGACGGCGGGCAGGTCGACGATGATCTCCGTGAAGTCGGCCTCGGCGACGACCCGGCTGGACTTCTTGCTCTTGGCGGCCATCAGTTGCCCTCCTCGAACGTGAGCTGCGTGGCGACGGCCGGCGGTGCGGGTTCGGCCGGCTGGATCTCGAGTGCGAGCGCTGGTGTGGGATCGACATCCGACGGTGGCTCGGGCACCTCGTCGACCGGGGCCGATCGGCGTGCGCTGGGACGTGCGGGCGCCGACGGTGCGATGTTCAACGTCTCACCGGTACGTTCGAGGAACCAGGCCTTGCGGCCCTCGCTCTTCGGGCCGAACAGGCGCTCGGTGAGCTTGGCGAGGCCGGCGGGATCGTCGACCACCACCCGGCCGATGGTGCGGCCCGAGCCGATGACCAGCCGGAGCTCCTGGTGGTCCATCTCGCCCAGCCCCTTCATGCGGCTGACGTGGGCGCGGTGGTCGGGGTGCTCGGCGCGGAACGCCGCCAACGCGGCATCGTCGGCCAGGTAGATGCGCTCGCCGCGCAGCATGGTGGACCACAGCGGCGGCAAGGCGTAGAACAGCCGGCCACTCTCGATGAACCCCGGGCACCAGGTGTAGAGGAACGCCTCGATGAGCGAGCGGATGTGAAGGCCGTCGTTGTCGGCGTCGGCCACGCAGACGATGCGGTCGTAACGGAACCTGTCGAGATCGAAGTCGTCGCCGATGCCGCAGCCCATGGACAAGATGAGGTCGGCCAGCGACTTCACGACGCGGTCGACCGTCTCCTTGTAGGTGTTCAGCGGCTTGCCCCGCAGCGGGAGGATTGCCTGGAACGACGGATCGCGGGCGTCGAGCGCGGTACCGCCGGCGCTGTCGCCCTCGACGATGAGCAGCTCCTTCGGTCGGCTGCTCTTGCCGGTGCAGTCGCGCAGCTTCGGCGGCAGGCCGTTGCGCGACTTCGAGCCCTTCGACAGCAGCGCCCGGGCGGCCTGCTGCTCGGCGTTGGACTTGGTGCGCGTGCGCATCGCCGACGTGGCGAGGTCAGCCACGCGCTTGGCGTCGGCGGGATTCTCCTCGAGCCAGCGGCTCATGATCGGCAGCACGATCGCCCGCGTGCGGGCGCTCGCCTCGGTGTTCATCAGCTTCGACTTGGAGTTGCCGGCGAACTGCGGGCCCGGGAGCATGATCGACACCACGGTCATCGCTGCGCCGAAGATGTCGCGCGTGGTGGGCACCTGCTCCTTGTCCTTCAGCAGGCCGCGGTCGGTGATGAAGCGCTGCACCGCCTCGGTGATCGCCGTGCGGAAGCCGGCGATGTGCATGCCGCCCTCGGGGGTGGACACGCCGTTGGCGTAGCCGATGGAGGTGTCGCGACCGTCGACGGTCCATGCCATCGCGGCGTGGATCGTGGTGTCGTCGGTCTCGCCGACGAAGCTGAGCACCGGCGAGACCGCGTCGGACTCGGAGGTGAGCTCGGCCACCAGGTCGGCCACGCCGCCCTGCGAGCACCACTCGGTGACCTGCGGGTTGGCCCGGTCGCGTTCGTCGCGCAGCTCGAACGCCAGGCCCGGGTGCACGAAGCTCTTGTGCCGGAACCGCTCGCCGATGAGGCGGGTGGACCACTGCGGCTTGGAGAACGGCACGCCGTGCTCGTCGCTGAACAGCGACAGGTCGGGCCAGAACCTGATGATGGTGCCGGTGGTGGCCTTCGACTTCGCGGGGCCGACGTCGCGCAGCGGCTCGACCGGGACGCCCGGCGTGTGGGCTCCGTTGCGGCCCTTCACCAACCGCAGCGAGAGGGCGTGGCGGCGACCGCCGCGCCACACCTCGGCGTCGAGCCGGGTGGACAGGCCGGTGACCACCGACGCGCCCACGCCGTGGAGACCGCCGGACACCTTGTACGAGCCGCCGTCGAACTTGCCGCCCGCGTTGGTCTCGGTGAGCACGACCTCGAGCGCCGATCGGCCGGCGTGCGGGCCCTCCTTGAACGGGTCGACCGGGATGCCACGGCCGGCGTCGCGCACCTCGACCGAGCCGTCGGCGTGCAGCACCACCACGATCCGGTCGCCGTGGCCGCCCATCGCCTCGTCGACGGAGTTGTCGACGATCTCCCAGATGAGGTGGTGCAGGCCGGCCACGCCCATGCCGGCGGAGCCGAGGTACATGAGCGGGCGGTGGCGCACGTGGGCGAGACCGCTGAGGGCCTGGATGGACGACGCGTCGTACGCGGTGGTCGCAGTGACGGTGGACATGCACTTCCTCGAAGGAACGGGGCTGGACGGGGTGGGACTGGACTGGACGGGACTGGACGGGCTGGTGCTCGCGGTGGCCAGGTTGTCAGGGGTGATCGCCCGCGATGCTGCATCACCGGTGTGACATCGAGCCCGCGCCGCCGGAACCTGGTCGAGAGTTGAGCACAGCCGGGGTCGGCAGGGGTGGAACGCCGACGGTGGTCGTCCCGATGATGTGGCCCGGGCAGCCGGTCGCGTCGACGGGTAGCCTCGGGCGCTCGGTCCCCGGCACGGGGCGACCCGGAGGAACGCGGAGGAGATCGGAATGGCTGGTGGCCTCGTTGGCCTGATGGACGACGTCGCGGCCCTGGCCAAGCTGGCCGCCGCGTCGATCGACGACGTGGGCGCCGCCGCCGGCCGCGCCAGCGTGAAGGCGGCGGGGGTCGTGGTCGACGACACGGCCGTCACGCCCGCCTACGTGCACGGCCTCGCCGCCGAACGGGAGCTGCCGATCATCAAGCGAATCGCGATGGGGTCGCTGAAGAACAAGGTGCTGTTCATCCTGCCGGCGGCACTGGTGTTGAGCGAGTTCGTGCCGGTGCTGGTCGAGATCATCCTCATGTGCGGTGGCACGTTCCTCGCCTACGAGGGCGCCCACAAGATCCACCACCGGTTGGTCCATCGCAGGCACGCCGCCGATGGCCACGGCGGCCCGGGCGGACACGAGGAGCAGGAGCTGCCTGCGGTCGCGGTCGACGTCGACCACGAGGAGCAGGTGGTCTCGGGTGCGATCCGCACCGACTTCATCCTCTCGGCCGAGATCATGGTCATCGCCCTCAAGGACGTGCTCGACGAGGGGTTCGTGTCCCGGGCCGTCATCCTCGTCGTCGTCGCCCTGCTCATCACCGTGGCCGTGTACGGCGTGGTGGCGCTCATCGTGAAGATGGACGACGTCGGTCTGCGGATGGCCCAGTCGGGCAAGGCGTCGGCGGTCAAGGTCGGCCGTGGGCTCGTGGCCGGCATGCCCAAGCTGCTCGCCCTGCTCTCGACGGTCGGCACCGCGGCCATGGTCTGGGTCGGTGGCCACATCCTGCTCGTCGGCGCCGACGAGCTCGGCTGGAGCGGACCGTACGATCTGGTGCACTCGTTGGAGGACCCGGTGCACGACATCGCCGGCGTCGGCGGCGTGCTCGGCTGGCTCGTGAACACCGCAGCCTCCGCGGTCGTGGGCCTCGCGGTCGGGTTCGTGGTCGTGTTCATCGTCGCCCGGGTGCAGGCCGCCCGCGGCGGATCGGCCCGGGCGGCCCACAGCTGACGCAGGCCCACGGGACCGACGGCTCGCGTAGCATCGGCCCATGCCGTGGATCCGTATCGTCGACAACGAGGAGGCGTCCGGGTCGTTGCGCGACGCGTACGACTGGCAGGCAGCCCGGCTCGGTGAGCCGACCGACTTCACCAAACTCGGATCGCTCTATCCCGAGATCGTGTGGGAGCGGCTCCGCCTGTACCAGGCGGTCGAGCGCTGCCCGTCGTCGCTGGCGCCGATCGAGCGGCAGCTCGCGGCGTTCGTGGTGTCGCGGCTCAACGCCACCACGCACTGCGGGTCGGGCCTGGAGATCAAGCTCGGTGAGCTCGGCGCACCTCGTGAGCTGATCGACGCGGTGATCGCCGATCCCGCGCACGTCAGCACCGGCGACGCCCGCATCGACACGATCTGCGCCTATGCCGCGAAGCTGACCCTCACCCCCGGCGCGATGGTGGCCGACGACGTGGCCGCGTTGCGCGAGCACGGCCTCGACGACCTCGACGTGCTCGACCTCAACAACATGGTCGCGTACTACAACTACCTCAACCGGGTGTCCAACGGCCTCGGGCTCTTCGACGCGATCCCCGCGGCGCACGCGCTGCGGGCGATGCCGCACTGACCCGTGCGCACCGGCGTCTGGCTGTTCCCCGACGCGCCGTCCGCGACCCTGCTCGAGGCCGGCACGGCAGCGGAGGCGGGTGGACTCGACGAGTTCTGGCTCGGTGACGAGGGACCGGCGCGCGATCCATTCGCCGTGCTCGCCGCGCTGGCGATGCGTACCGAGCGGATCGTGCTGGGCGTCGGTGTCACCAACCCGTACCTGCGCCACCCGGCCGTCACCGCGGCGACGATGGCGACGATCCACGAGCTGTCGGGCGGCAGGTCGATCCTCGGCATCGGCCCGGGCGGTCATCTCGCCCTCGGCCCCGTCGGGCTCGCGCCGACCGATCACCTCAGTGCCTGCCGCCTGGCGATGGCGCTGATCCGCGGCGTGCTCGACGGTCGGGCCGTCGACGGGTATGCGCCGCCGCGGCACGCCATGTCGGCGCCCGGGCTGCCGGTCTTCGTCGGCGCCCGCGGTGAACGGTTCAACCGCTGGGCGTCGGCCGCTGCCGACGGTGTGTTCCTCGCCGGGATCGCGCCGTCGATGCTGCCGGCAGCGATCGCCTGGGCGCACAGCGAGCGGCCGGTCGCGCTCAGCCTGTACGTCTCGACGCTGCTCGACGAGC
>CAUJET010000130.1 GCA_963169665.1 Actinomycetota bacterium
GTCGCTCGCGGCGACCCCCACCGCGACGGTGCTCGCCGGCGGGACCGACCTGATGGTCGAGCTCAACGGGGGCCACCGCCGCACCGACGCGGTGGTGAGCGTCAACCGGGTGCGCGAACTCCGGTCGTGGCGCCACGACCCGGCGACGGGCACCCTCCACATCGGCGCCGCGGTCACCTACGCCGAACTCGCCGCAGAGCCGTTGGCCTCGTTCGCTCCCGCGCTGGCGCAGGCCGCTCGCACCGTCGGCTCGCCGCAGATCCGCAACGCGGCGACGATCGGCGGCAACGTCGGCACCGCCTCGCCCGCAGGTGACGGACTCCCGGTGCTGGCAGCCCTCGACGCAGTGGTGCATCTCGCCTCGCTCGCCGGCCGCCGCGACGTCCCGTTCGCCGAGTTCGCGACCGGGCCGAAGCGCACCGTGCTGCAGCCGGGCGAGCTCATCACCGGTGTGACGATCCCGGTGCTGTCGGGGTACCAGGGGTACGCCAAGGTCGGGGTGCGCAACGCGATGGTGATCGCCACGGCGAGCGCCTGTCTGGCGATCGACGTCCCCGGTCGCAGCGTGCGGCTCGCCCTCGGGTCGGTGGGCCCGGTGATCCTGCGTGCCCCCGAGGCGGAGGCGATCGCGGTCGCTGCCGCCGACTTCGGGGCCGGCACCATCGAACCGTCGGCGATCGAGGCCTTCGGCGCGGCCGCGGGCGAGGCGGCCCGGCCGATCGACGACCACCGGTCGAGCGCGGCGTACCGTCGCCGGGCGATCGAAGTGCTGGCCCGGCGGTTGCTGGTGCGAGCGTTCCCCGGCCCCGCTGCCGGAACGGGCGACACTCCAGGAGGCGAGTCATGAGCGACGCGACGGGCGACGCCGCAGTGGGCACGAACCAGATCTACACGTTGCACGTCAACGGTGAGGATCGTGACGTGACCGATGCATGGGTGGGGGAGAGCCTCCTCTACGTCCTGCGTGAGCGGCTCGGGCTGATGGGCTCGAAGGGTGCGTGCGAGCAGGGCGAGTGCGGCAGTTGCAGCGTGCTGGTCGACGACGAGCTCGTCTGCGGGTGCCTGGTGCTGGCCGCCGCCGCGGTGGGCCAGCAGATCGTGACGATCGAGGGCGTCGCGCCGGTGGGCGCACCGAGCGACGTGCAGCAGGCCTTCGTCGACGCCGGTGCCGTCCAGTGCGGATTCTGCACGCCGGGTCTGATCATGGCGACGCATGCGCTCCTCGACCGTTCGCCGGAGCCGACCGAGTACGAAATCCGTGAAGAGCTGTCGGGCAACGTGTGCCGGTGCACCGGTTACGGCCGCATCATCGACGCCGTGCAACGGGTGTCGGTCGCCCGGCGGAGCGGCTCCGAGGGCGCGACGGCGGAGGTGGCGTCGTGAGCACGACGATCCCCGTCGCCGAAGGATCCGTCGCCGATCCCACCGTCACCGGACGCCTGGGCGACAGCCCCACCCGTCCTGACGGGGTGGCCAAGGTGCAGGGCACGTTCGCGTTCTCGGGCGATCTCTCCGCCGACGGGTTCCTGTGGGGCGCCACGCTGCGGTCGCCGCACCCGTACGCCCGCATCGTGTCGATCGATCTGACGGCGGCGTGGAAGATCAACGGCGTCGAGGCGATCGTGACCGCCGCCGACGTTCCCGGCAAGCCCACCTACGGGCTCATCTCCCAGGACCAGCCGGTGTTCGCCGCCGAGTACGTGCGGTTCGTGGGCGAGCCCGTCGCCGCGGTCGCGGCGAACCATCCCGACACCTGCCGGCGGGCGCTCGAGGCGATCGTCGTCACGTACGAGGTGCTCGAACCGCTCACCGATCCCGAGCGGTCGGTCGACGGCAGCTTCCCGCCGATCCATCCCGACGGCAACGTCTTCCGTCATCAGCGCATCGTCCGCGGCGACACCTCCGTCACGGGTGAGGTCGTCGTCGAGGGCGACTACGAGATCGGCATGCAGGACCAGGCGTTCCTCGGCCTCGAGGCGGCGCTGGCGATCCCCGATCCGGGCGGTGCCGGCGTCGAGCTGTACGTCGCCACCCAGTGGCTCCACGAGGACCGCCACCAGATCGCCGCCTGTCTCGGTCTCGAGGACGAACAGGTACGGCTCACCCTAGGCGGTGTCGGCGGCGCGTTCGGCGCCCGCGAGGACATCAGCCTGCAGGTGCACACGTGTCTGCTCGCGCTGCGCACCGGTCGTCCGGTGCGGATCGCGTACAGCCGCGAGGAGAGCTTCCTCGGCCACGTGCACCGTCACCCGGCCCGCATCTGGATGCGCCATCACGCCACCGCCGACGGGAAGATCGTGAAGATCGAGGCGCGGTTCGTGATGGACGGCGGCGCCTATGCCTCCACCTCCTCGGCCGTGCTCATCAACGCGGTCACCCACACACAGGGCCCGTACAAGTGCGACAACGCCGTGGTCGACGGTTGGGCGGTGCGCACCAACAACCTGCCGTGCGGCGCGATGCGCGGCTTCGGCGTGGTGCAGGCGTGCTTCGCCCACGAGGGCCAGATGGATCGGCTCGCCGCGGCGTGCGGACTCGACCCGGTCGAGATCCGACTGCGCAACGCGATGGAGACCGGCGACCGGCTCATCACCGGTCAGGTGATCGAGAACGTCGCCCCCGTCGCCCGCTGCATCCGCGAGACGGCCGCCCTGCCGCTGCCCGACGAACCGGTCGGCGGCCACGACGGCGACCCGATGCGCCTCCCCGGCGGTGCGGGCCTCACGGCCGACCGCAGCCACATCCGTCGTGGCATTGGCTGGGGCGTGGCGATCAAGAACCTCATGTACTCCGAGGGCTTCGACGACTACTCGACGGCGCGCTGCATCCTGCGCGACGGCGTGGCGTCGCTGAAGTTCGCGACGAGCGAGGTGGGGCAGGGCTTCGTCACGATCGCCGGACAGATCGCCCGCAGTGTGCTGGGTGTCGACGACGTCGTGCTCGAGCCGATCGACACGACCATCGGTTCCGCCGGTTCCACCTCGGCGTCGCGTCAGACGTGGATGAGCGGTGGAGCCGTG
>CAUJET010000131.1 GCA_963169665.1 Actinomycetota bacterium
GCGCCCGATCCTGCGGGCCGTCGTGCCGGAGGGCTACTTCGACCGCTCGTACTTGTAGCCGAGGCCGCGAATGGTCACGATCCGGGTCGGATTCGCCGGGTCGGCCTCGATCTTGCTGCGGAGTCGCTTGACGTTCACGTCGAGGGTCTTGGTGTCGCCGACGTAGTCGCTGCCCCACACCCGATCGATCAGCACCTCACGCGGCAGGACGCGACCGGCGTTCGCGAGCAGCAGATGGAGCAGCTCGAACTCCTTCAGCGGCAGGCTCACGTCGGCGCCGGCGACGGTGACGCGGTGCTCGTCGGGATCGAGGGCGACATCGCCGACGACGATCGAGCCGATGCTCAGGTCGGGGACGGCGGATTCGTCACGGCTGCGACGCCGGAGCACCGCACGCATCCGGGCCACGAGCTCGCGGATGCGATACGGCTTCGTCACGTAGTCGTCGGCACCGACCTCGAGGCCGACCACCGTGTCGATCTCGCTGCCCTTGGCGGTCACCATGATGATCGGCACCTGGGTCTTCTTGCGCAGCTGCCGACAGACGTCGATCCCGCTGATCCGGGGCAGCATCACGTCGAGCAGCACGATGTCGGGCCGGACGATGTCGAACCGTTCGAGCGCCTCGTAGCCGTCACGGGCGACCTCCACCCGGAAACCCTCCCGCGTGAGGCCGACGACGAGCGCGTCGACGTAGCTGTCCTCGTCCTCCACCAGCAGCACCACCGGTGTGCTCATCCGAACGTCTCCTCATCGGGTCGGTCGTGCTCGTCGTCCTCGTGTGCACCCGCCGGGTCCGATGCCGGCACCACGGCGGGGATCGCCAACACGAAGGTGCTGCCCTCGCCCTCCTCGGAGCTCACCCGCACGTCACCGTCGTGGTTGGTCGCCACGTGGCGCACGATCGCGAGGCCCAGGCCCGTGCCACCGGTCTCCCGGCTCCGGGCCCGATCGACCCGGTAGAAGCGCTCGAAGATCCGGTCCAAGTCGCGAGTCGGGATCCCGATCCCTCGGTCGCGCACCGTGAGCTCCACGTCGCCGTCTCGGACCGGTGCGGACACGAACACGTCGCCGCCCGCCTCGCTGTACTTCACGGCGTTGTCGATCAGGTTGGCGAGCGCCGAGACGAGCTGTCGTCTGTCGCCGCGCACACACAGATCGGGCGAGGGCTCGTCGACGTCGACGCGGATGTCGCGTTGTTCCGCTCCGGCGAGCGAGCGCACGGCGGCCTCGCGGACGACGGTCACGACCTGCACCAGTTCGTGGCCGGCGCGGCCGCCCAGTTCGATCCGTGACAGCTCGAGCAGGTCGTCGATCGCTGCGGCCGCTCGGTGGGCCTCGTCGACGAGCTTGCCTGCCAACCGTCGCATGACCTCGGGATCGTCCTCGTCGGCGAGTGCCTCGGCGAGCACGGCCAGCGCACCGACGGGCGTCTTCAGCTCGTGGCTGATGTTGGCGACGAAGTCGGTCCGCACGGTGTCGAGTCGTGCCCGTTCGCTGACGTCGTCGACGACGACGAGCGCGCCGCCGTCCGGCTGCGGGATGCCGCGCACCTGGAGCACGCGCCGGGGCGGTCCGAAGAGCTCGACGGCAGACTGCGACTCGCGCCCGGCCAGCGCGGCCTCGACGTGGCGATCGATCGCCTCCTGGACGAGCACCTCGCCGTGGGCGCCCGCCACGTGCGTCGACGCGTTGCGACTCACCACGTGACCGCGGGCATCGACCATCACGACGCCGACCGGCAGGCTGTCGAGTGCCGCCTGCGCCCGTTGGAGCGCGCGGCCGGCACGCGCCCCCTCGGCCCTGGCGGCGTCGAGTTCTGCCGTGCGATGCACCGCGTCGTCGACGGTGACGTCCCGGCGGCGGTGGAGGAGCCCCATGGAACGTGTCAACCGGCGTCGTCGCCGACGACACCGTCGGCTGCGCCGGTGCCGTGCAGCTCGACAGGACCGGTCGGGATCCGCGGGATCTCGCCGGTGACCTCGACGCGGTGGCGGAAGCGTTCGGCGCCCTTGTGTTCGGGCAACCACCCCGTCACCACGAACCGGACACGCTCACCGATGTTCACGGCGTGGTCGCCGATGCGCTCGTAGAACCGGGCCACGACGGCCAGCTGCACGGCGACCTGGAGATCGATGCGACCGGCAGCGTGGCTCTCGAAGATCGCCTGGACGAACTGCTTCTGCAGCCCGTCGAGGTACGAGTCCATGTCGTCGATCGCCGCCGCCTTGGCAGCGTCGTTCTCGATGAAGCTCTCGATGGCCGCCTCGTAGAGCTGCTGTGCCTGCTCGCCCATGCGGGCGATGATGCCGCGCAGCTTCGGGTCGAGCTCGTGGCCGTAGATGCGACGGGCCGCCTTGCAGATGTTGCACAGCAGATCCGCGCTGCGCTCGACCTCGGCGACCATCTTCAACAGCGCGATGACCTGACGGAGGTCACGCGCGACGGGCGCCTGCAGGGCGAGGATCTCGTAGCAGCGCTCCTCGAGATCCATGCTGCGCGCGTCGATCTCGTCGTCGCCGCGGATGATGTAGTCGGCTCCCTCGAGGTCGCCTTCGAGCAACACGGCGGTGGCTCTCGGGATCGACTCGGTGACCACGGCGGCGAGCCGGACGAGTTCGTCCTTCGCGTGATCGAGGTCGTGGTGGTAGGTGCGACGCAGTTCGTCCATCAGCCGAACCTTCCTGTGACGTACTGCTCGGTCCGCTCGTCGGCGGGGTTCGAGAAGATCTTGCGGGTGCGGGCGAACTCGACGAGGGTGCCCGTGCGACGGTCGCTCTCCGGGTTGACCTCGGTCGTGAAGAAGGCGGTCCGGTCGCTCACGCGGGCGGCCTGCTGCATGTTGTGGGTGACGATGATGAGGGTGTACGTGTCCTTCATCTCCTGCATCAGGTCCTCGATGCGTGCGGTGGCGATCGGGTCGAGCGCGGAGCACGGTTCGTCCATCAGGATGACCTCCGGTTCCACTGCGATCGCGCGGGCGATGCACAGGCGCTGCTGCTGGCCGCCGGACATGCCGAGCGCCGAGGACTTGAGTCGGGTCTTCACCTCGTCCCAGAGCGCCGCACCTCGGAGCGACTTCTCGACGATGTCGTCGAGGTCGCTCTTGGAGCGGACACCGTTCACCTTCGGGCCGAAGGCGACGTTGTCGTAGATGCTCTTCGGGAACGGGTTCGGCCGTTGGAAGACCATGCCCACACGGCGACGCAGTTCGGTGGCCGACACCTCGGGACCGTAGAGGTCGATGCCGTGATAGAGCACGCGTCCACCGACGCGGGCGGTGGGGATCACGTCGTTCATCCGGTTGAGGCATCGGAGCACGGTCGTCTTGCCGCAGCCCGACGGGCCGATGAACGCGGTGATCTCGTTCTTGCGGATGTGCATGTCCACGTCGCGCACGGCGCGGAAGGGCCCGTAGTGCACCTCGAGACCCTGCAACTCGAACACGGTGGCGGCCGGGGCCTGTCCGTCGACGGATGCGGGTGCCGACGTGACGTCCACCGAGATGTCGGCGTCCACGTGGTCCTCCTTGCTGTGCGGGAACGGGCTCACGAGCGAGCCGATCTGGGAAGTGGGGTGTTCGATTGCCATCGTGCTCATCGCTTCTTCTGGATGCGGGCGGTGACCACGCGGGCGGTGACGGTGAAGAAGAACGTGATCGCGATCAGCGTGAGGGCTGCGCCCCACGCTCGTTCCTTCGCACCGTCGAAGATGGTGAAGGCGTTGCTGTAGATCTGCGCTGGCAACGCGGTGTTCGGCCCGGAGAACACGTTCGGGTTCGTCTCGGTGACGATGCCGATGGTGAAGAACAGCGGCGCCGTCTCGCCTGCGGCGCGGGCGATCGCGAGGAGGCACCCGCTGACGATGCCGGGGAAGGCGGCGGGCAGCACGACCGTGGCGATGGTGCGGCTCTTCGAGGTGCCGAGCGCGTAGCTGGCCTCGCGGAGGTGATCGGGCACGAGACGCAACATCTCCTCGGTCGAGCGGATCACGACCGGGAGCATCAGGCAGGCGAGCGCCAGCGCACCGCCGAAGCCCGACAGCCCGAACCGGAGCGTGAACACGACGTAGACGAACAGTCCCATCACGATGGAGGGCACACCGGTCATCACGCTCGACATGAATCGGACGATCTGCGCCCACCTCGACGCCTTGCCGTACTCGTTGAGGTACACCGCACCGAGGATGCCGAGCGGGATCGCGAGCACCGAGGCCGTGAACGTGATGAGCAGCGTGCCGATGATCGCCGGCCCCATGCCGGGACCGACCTCCCGGCCGCGTACCGGGATCCGATCGGTGAACCACGCCGGGAAGTCGGCGAAGACGATGCCGGCCCCCTTCGACACGACGGTGAACACCAGGGTGACGATCGGGACGAAGACGATCAGGAACGCGAGCCCCATCAGCGCGCTCATCAGCGAGCTCTTGGTGTTCCGCCACGACCGCCGCGGGGCGAGGTCGGCCAGGGTGACCACGGCGGCGTCGGAACTGACGGCCGTGTCGACGACGACGCTCATACCGCACCTCGCGTGCGCTTCTGCGACCGCTGCACGATCGCCGTCGCCGTGGTGTTCACGACGATGGTGATGACGAACAGGGTCATCGCCATGCCGATCAGGGCCGACTTCTTCAGGGCGTCGGCCTCACCCCACTCCGCCGTGATCACCGCAGGCATGGAGTTGCCGCTCGCCAAGGCGTTGAGCGTGATCTGTCCGAGTGCGCTGCCGATGGTGAGCGCCACTGCGATCGTCTCCCCCATGGCTCGTCCGAGACCGAGCATGATCGCTCCCACCAGACCGCCCTTGGAGTGTGGGATCACCGAGCCCCGGATCATCTCCCACTTCGTCGCGCCGAGCGCGAGCGCCGCCTCCTTCTCGCTCTGCGGCGTCGTCTCGATCACCTCGCGGGACAGCGACACGATGATCGGCGTGATCATGATCGCCAGCACGATCCCGGCGGTGAGGAACGACCGTCCCTGCGGGTTCGACCCGAAGATCGATCCGAGCACCGGCCAGCCGTCGAAGGTGTCCGACAGCCACCCGTAGAAGCCGGTGATGTTCGGCGCGAGCACGAGCAGGCCCCAGAGTCCGACCACGACCGAGGGGATCACGGCGAGGAGGTCGATCACGTAGACCATGACGCGGCGGAGCCAGACCGGGGCGATCTGGGTGACGAACAGGGCGATACCGAGGCTGATCGGCACCGCCAGCAGCAGCGCGATGACCGCGGTGTACAACGTCCCGAAGACGAACGACAGGATGCCGTAGTACTGCTCGGGCGGCGCCCAGCGGCGCCACACCCAGAAGTCGGTGCCCATCCAACGGATCGCGTCGACGCTCCGGCCGACCATGGTGACGGCGATGAGCGCGAGGACCGCGAGCACCATGGTGCCGGACAGACGAGAGACCGCGCCGAAGGCGCGGTCGGCGACCTCGCGGCCTCCGTGCAGACCCGATCGCAGCGACGCCACGAGTGCGGCGTCGTGCTGCTCAGCGGACGATGTCCGGTCGGCGGATGGCGGCGGATCGCCAGGTTCCTGGCTGCGGGAGTCCTGGTCGGGTGTCATGGGCTGCGGTCCGTTTCACACACTAGAGGGCGACCGACCGGCCGAGCACGGGGGGCGTGCCCGGCCGGGGCGGCCGCGGGTCGGGTCGTGGAGGTGTCGTGTCGCCGGGTCAGCCGACGGTGATCAGGTCGAGCTGCGCGAGGGCGAGCTCGTCGAGCGACTCGGGCAGCGGGGCGAAGTTCACCTCGGGAGCGAGTTCCTGGCCGTCGGTGAGCACGAAGGTGAGGAACGCCTTGAGCGCGTCCGCCTTGGCCTGGTCGGTCTGGTTCTTGTAGACGATGATCCAGGTCTGGGCGGTGATCGGGTAGGCGTCGTCGCCGTCGGCCCACACGGCGCTGAAGGTCAGATCGTCGGCGATCTCCGCACCGGCGGCGGCCGCAGAGGCCGCCTCGATGGTCGGGAGCACGTAGGTGCCCGCCTTGTTCTGCACGGCGGCGACGGTGAGACCGGCGTCGGTCGCATCGGAGAGGTCGACGTAGCCGATCGCACCCGTGGTCGACTGCACGATCTGGGCGACGCCGCTGTTGCCCTCGCCCGCCTGCGTGTTCGGGTCCCACTCGACCGTGGAGTCGGCGCCGAGGGTCCAGATGCCGCCGTTGTCGGCGCCGACGGACGCGTCGAGGAACTTGGTGAAGTTGCTCGTCGTCCCGGAGGAGTCGGAACGGTGGACGACGGTGATCGCCTGGTCGGGCAGTTCCACGTCGGGGTTCTCGGCGGCGATCGCAGGGTCGTTCCAGTTGGTGATCTCGAGCTGGAAGATCCGGGCGATCGTCGCCGGGCTGAGCTGCAGTCCGTCGACGTCGAGGTTGTAGGCCACCGTGATCGGCGCCACGACCGTCGGGATGTACAGCACCTCGCCGCCCTTGAAGCCGGCGAGGTCCTCGTCCTTGATGGTGCTGTCGGTGCCCGCCCAGTCGACGATCTGGTCGGCCAGGTCCTGGCGTCCCTTGCCCGAGCCACCGCCTGCGTAGTTGATGGTCACACCGTCGTTCGCATCGGTGAACACGGCGATCGTCTCCTCGTAGAACGTCTTCGGGAACGTCGCTCCCGAACCGTTCAGCTCGGCCTCGAGGTCGGCCGGAGTCTCGCTCGAATCACCGGTGGTCGCCGGTGCCTCGGTCGCCGCCGGGGTGGTGGCGCCGTCGGTGGTGGCGGCGGCGGGTTCGGTGTCGGCGGACGCTGCGGTGGTGCCGCTGCTGACCTCGTCCTTCTCGCCGGCACACGCGCCGGCGAGCAGGACGAGCGTCGCGACGCCGCCGACGGCGAGCAGCCTGCTCGCAGACGTGCGGTTCCTGACTCGACTCGAGATGTTCACGTGGGGTCTCCTGGGTGTCTCGGGGGTGTCCCTGCGGGGCGGTGAGCCGGCAGGTGGGGGGTGACGAGAGCACCGTACGAAGGCCAGTTGGCGAGCAACTGTGGATCAGGTGAACGAGAGGTGAACGACGCGGGACGCCTGGACGAACACGCGCCGGGCACGCCGCAGGTCAGCGACGCTGCTTGTGGGCGACCCAGCGGTAGAACCGCTCCTGGGCGTCGCCTTCGTCGAAGCGCTCGGGGCCACGGCGGTGCCAGAGCCCCTCGGCGTCGAGCTCCCAGCGGACCACGTCGTCGGCCCACGTGTGGTCGAACATCGAGTTGAGCCACACCTGGTGCTTCGGGTGCATCACCGGCACCATCACCTCGATCCGCTTGTCGAGGTTGCGCGGCATCCAGTCGGCCGACCCGATGAGGAACAGTGGGCTGTCGGGCTCGTCGCCGCCGTGGTGCTCGCCGTGGGCGAACCACACGACGCGGGAGTGCTCGAGATACCGGCCGAGCTGGGACCGCACCCGGATGGTCTCGCTCATCCCCTTCACGCCCGGCACGAGGCAGCAGATGCCGCGCACGAGCAGGTCGATACGGGTGCCCGTCTGGGACGCCCGGTACAACGCCTCGACGATGCCGGGATCGGCGAGCGAGTTGAGCTTGGCGCGGATGTGTCCGTCGGGGCCGTACGTCGACTCGTGTTCGATCAGATCGGTGAGCTGGTTGCGCATCTCGCGCGGCGCCACGAGGAGGCTGTCGAACTCGTGCGTGCGGCTGTACCCGGTGAGGTGGTTGAAGAGCTGCGTGACGTCGGCGCCGACGGCCGGGTCGCAGGTGATGACCCCGACGTCTTCGTAGATGCGCGCCGTCTTGGAGTTGTAGTTGCCCGTGCCGATGTGGCAGTACCGACGCAACCCGTCGTCGTCGTTGCGCACGACGAGCACGCACTTGGCGTGGGTCTTGAGGCCGACGAGGCCGTACACCACGTGGACGCCCGAACGTTCGAGCGTCTTGGCCCACCCGACGTTGGTGGCCTCGTCGAAGCGGGCCTTCAGCTCGACGAGCACCGCCACCTGCACGCCGCGTTCGGCCGCGCGCATGAGGCTGCGTGCGATCGGGCTGTCGCCGCCGGCGCGATACATCGTCATCTTGATCGACTGCACCTTGGGGTCGTCGGCCGCCTGGGCGATGAAGCTCTCGATGCTGCTCGCGAAGCTCTCGTACGGGTGGTGCACCAACAGGGCGCGTTCGCGGATGACCGAGAAGATGCTCCGCTCGGCCTCGTCGGCGGCGGCGATGCGACCGGCGGTGACCGGCGGCCACGGCGTGTCCTTCAACTCGGGCCGGTCGAGGCCGGCCATCTGGAACATGCACGTGAGATCGAGCATCGCCGCGTGATAGGAGACGTCGGCGTGGTCGAGGTCGAGCTCGCGGATGAGCAGCTCCACCATCTCGGCGCTCATGCCCGACTGGACCTCGAGCCGCACCGCGCGACCGAACCGGCGACGGCGCAGTTCGAGCTCGACCGCGGCGAGCAGGTCGTCGGCCTCCTCCTCCTCGAGGGTGAGGTCGGCGTTGCGGGTGACGCGGAACGCCGCGCACTCCTCCACGACCATGCCGGCGTAGAGCAGATGCATGTGCGCCGCGATCACCTGCTCGACGGGGACGAACCGGTTGCCGTCGGACAGCGCGACGAGGCGCGGGAACACGTTCGGCACCTTCACGCGGGCGAAGCGCCGTTCGCCGGTGTCCGGGTCGCTCACCATCGCGGCGAGGCTGAGCGCGAGGTTCGAGATGTAGGGGAACGGGTGTGCGGGATCGACGGCGAGCGGGGTGAGCACCGGGAAGATCCGCCGCTCGAACAACACCGAGAGCTCCTGGCGGTCGACGAGTTCGAGCTCGGCCCAGTCGAGCACCTGGATGCCGTTGCGACGCAGTTCGGGCAGCAGCGAGCCGAGCAGCAGCCCCTCCTGACGGAGGACGAACGACCCCACCGTCTCACCGATCGCGGTGAGCTGCTGCGAGGGCGTGAGCCCGTCGGGCGCCGGCGCCGTGAGGCCGGCGGCGACCTGGTCCTTGAGGGCAGCGACGCGCACCTGGAAGAACTCGTCGAGGTTGCTGGACGCGATCGCGATGAACTTCACCCGCTCGAGCAGCGGGATCCCGGCCTCGGCGGCCAGCGCGAGCACGCGCTCGTTGAAGTCGAGCCAGCTCAGCTCACGGTTGAGCAGCTCCACGCCTCGTGGCGTGGTGTCGATTCCCCGGGGATGATCGCCGTCCATGGTCCGTCCGTACCCTCAGCTGGAAAATGCGCCGCTGGAAGCGTGCGGCGGGAAGTGTGCGGCAGAGTCTGCCGCACGTGCGCGGTGCGCGTCTCGGTCGAGGTCGGCGGATCTGCCGGCCGTGCCGTGACCGTGCGTCAGTCGGACTCGGGGATGCCGAGGTCCCACTCGATGCTGATCCGCTCGCGCTCGGCGTCGCGGATGATGCGCTCGCGGTTGCGACGGAACTGCGGATCGTCGCGGGGCAGCAGCACGAGACGGGCGAGCACGCGGGCACGGAACTCGTCGAGCAGCGTGCGGTCGCCGTAGTCGCCGTAGACCTCCCAGTGCGGCGAGACCGGGCCGAGGTAGACGATGCGAGCGTGCGCCCGCGGCGGCTCTGTGGCGATGTCGGTCATGGAGATCCTCGATGTGTGCTGGTTCGACCGGCCACAGCGTCACGCCGGGACCGGAGCCGGAGTCTACCGGCCATCGCCCGGAGCACGGTCGACGCCATCGCGCCGGATCCCCCCGGGAACGCTTCCTGGTCCCGATGCCGCCTCTTCGCGATCGACACTGCTAGATTCTCCGTGAATTCGGGAACCGTCCCGTCGTCTGGAGCGTCAGTACCAGTGATGTTCCACTCGGTGGTGCGGTTGTCGAGACCCCTCGGGGCCTCGTGCGGGCGCACACCTCTCTGCGATTCGTCGCGGAACGACAAGGAGATCCCACGCCCATGCCGTTGCACTTCCCCTCCCGAGACGCCTCCCGGCGCACGCCGTCGGTCGCCGACACCCCTGTGTCGGTCGCTCGGCCGTCCGACGAGGACTCCACCACCGCCTGGATGAGCGCCGGCAACTGCCGGAACTACCCGCCTGCGGTGTTCTTCCCCAGCGACGGCGTCGGCGTCGACCGGGCTCGCAAGATCTGCACCGACTGCCCCGTGGCCGACCAGTGCCTCGAGTACGCACTCGACCAGCGCATCGAGCACGGCGTGTGGGGCGGCTGCAGCGAGCGTGAGCGTCGCCGCATCCTGAAGCGCCGCCGCGTCGCCGCCACCGCCGGCTGACGCGGACGCCGGTCCGCCGCCTCGGCCCACGACCGGCGCGCCCACCATCTGCACACCCCACCATCTGCATCGACCCTGCCCATTCGGCGGGGTCGATGCCGATCGGGGCGTCACACACTCCGACCCGACCCGAGCCGAGCCGAGCCGACACCACACGACCCGAGACGCGACACGGGCGCCGTTGCTCCCCCTGCGGGGGCGACGGCGCCCTGTTGCGTTCTCCGGCCGGTCACAGGGACCGGGTGCGCCGCGAGGCGGCGCTGAGGATCAGTTGGTGGAGTCGGTCTTGGACTCGGTCGAGGCGTCCTTCTGACCCTCGGCCAGACCCGACTTGAACTCCTGCTGGGCCTTGCCCAGGTTCTTGGCGAGCTTGGGCAGCTGCGAACCGCCGAAGAGCACCAGCACGACGACGATGATCAGGATGATCTCGGGCGGATCGAGAAAGGCGAGCATGGGCTCAGGCTAGCACTGGCAGACGGAGATGGAACCTCGCGCGACGCGGCTCGATCAGCCGGATCAGGCGGTCACCTTGCGAGCGGCCAGGGCACGCTGGCGACGCAGTCGTCGGCGCTCTCGTTCCGAGAGACCGCCCCAGATGCCGAACTTCTCGCCGTTGGACAGCGCGTACTCGAGGCACTCCAGGCGCACGACACAGCCCCGGCAGACCTCCTTGGCCTCGCGGGTGGAGGCGCCACGCTCCGGGAAGAACAGGTCGGGATCGACGCCGAGGCAGTTCGCCTCGTCCTGCCAATTCTTGTCGTCGATCGTCTCGTCCTGCGCTGGGTACGTCATCCGGCTGCCTCCGCTGTAATTACAACCGTGTCATTGTCCACTATCACACCGTGTCTGTGCAAGTGCGGATTCGAGAAAGGACCGTCAAGTCGACCGCGAAGGGTGGCGATTCGCGCCGAACGTCCAGGATCACCCGTCCGGGTGTCGCGCGGAACGCGTTCATTGACCCCCCATCTGAGGGGGTGTTCGGGATCGAACGCCGACGTCAGGGTCGCCAGGGCAGAGGGCCCGAGGTGCCGATGACGAGCACCACGGTCACGCCCTCGGGCACCGCGCTCGCCACGAGATCGGGGGTCCAGGTGTCGAACCCGCCCACGTCGAAGCGCTCGAGCAGTGCGAACGCCGCCGTGACGTCGGCCCCGAGCGGCATCACCATCGTCTCGTCGACCGTCCGCGTGGCGACCGTCGCGAACCGGGGGGTGACGCCGAGCAGGGCGGCCACCTCGGTCATCGACGCGACGCCGCCCGAGGCGTCGACGACCAGCACCTGCTCGGCGAGCGTCGCCAGGTCGATCGCGCCGTCCGCGTTCCCAGCTTCGACGGTGGTCGTGGTGGGTGGGATCGTCGTCGTCATGAGCGGCTCGACGAACGGCACGGAGGTCGTGGTCTGCGGGACGAGGCCCGGGTCGTACGTCGTCTCGGACAGCACGTACTCGCAGTAGCCGTAGTACTGCCACACGTCGTCGGCGGCGATCGGCGGCCCTTGGCACCGGAAGGTCGAGCCGGCGGGCATGAGCTCCCCGACGATGGTCGTGGTCGTCGGCACCACGCCGAACGTCGTGAACGGCGGGAAGGTGGTCTCGCCGAGCGGTGGGGCGTCGGATGCGATCCGCTCTTCACCGGTGTTGCGCCCGGCGAGGAAGCCGAGCCCGATCACCGCCGGCAGCGTCACGGCTGCGGCAGCCATCGTGGCCGTGCGGCGACGGCGGTGGACGATGCGACGCTGCACGTCGGTGTAGCCGAGGGGCGCGGCGGGGACGCCGTCGGCTCGCCGGCGCAGGGAATCGGCGAGCTCCCGCTCGAACGAGTCCATCGGGTCACGTGCATCGGCGTCGTTCACGACCGCCCCTCCTCATCGTTCGCTCCGGTCACGAGTTGTTCGCGCAGTGCCGCTCGTGCACGGTGCAGCGACGACTTCACCGTGCCGAGCGCGATCTTCAACGTGACCGCGATCTCGGCGTCGGTGGCCTGCAGGTAGTAGCGCAGCACGACTGCCTCCCGCTGCGGCGAGGGCAGCGCCCGGACCGCGTCGGCGATGTGGTCGTGCTCGCTGCGCAACTCGTCGAGCGGCGGCACCACGAGCCGTCGGGCGAGTCCGCGGCGCCGCTGCACCCGGCGGCAGCCGTTCACCACGCAGGTGCGCACGTAGGCCTCGGGAATGCGGAGCCGGTCCCACTTCGGGAACGCCTTGGCGAAGGCCTCCTGCACGACCTCCTCCGCCTGTTCGCGCGTGTCGACGAGCAAGAACGCGGTACGCACGAGCGACGGGTACAGCCGCCGGTACACCGCAGCGAGGTCGTCGGAGGACTCCGGTTCGCCGAACATCGCCGAGCCGAGCCGCTGCTCGCGATGGGCCCGTGCCTGTTCCCGCGCCTGCACGCGGGCGGCCGCCGTCCGTGCCGGCCGGGGCATCACCTCGCGGGCGGTCGCCTCCACGATCTCGCCGCGGCCGGTGACGGCGAGGCGATCGAGGCGGGGGTCCACCGCATGCGTGCCCGACGCCAGTCCGGGGTCGAGCGGTTCGGGGTTCACACCGTTCACACCCGTGCAGAGCCTCGGGAGGCCGCTTCGGTTCCCGGTTCGCCGAGGAATCCGTCGGTCGGCCCCGGCGAGGCGACGGTCAGCCGGCCCGGCGGGCGTTGCGGCCCCGGGCCATCGTCTTCTTGTGCTCCATGAAGTCGACGAGCACGTAGTCGCCGAGGTTCTCGTTGGTGGTGAAGAACGCCCGGCCGCGGTTGATGCTCGTCAGCTGCTCGATGAACGCCCGCAACGAATGGTTGACGTCGAGCACGAAGGTGTTGATGCGGATGTTGTCGCGAGTGCAGCGCACCACCTCGCGCAACGTGGCCTCGACGGTCTCCTGCACGGGCGGGTAGTTGAAGAACACGTCGCCCCGCGGGGTGATGTGTGCCGTCGGCTCGCCGTCGGTGATCATGATGATCTGCTTCGTGCCGGTCTGCTTGCTCAGCAGCTGACGGGCGAGCACGAACCCGTGCTGCATGTTCGTGCCGTACACGAAGTCCCAACTCACCTCGGGGAGCTGTGCAGCCGTCAGCACGCGAGCCGTCTCGCTGAAGCCGACGATGCCCATGTAGTCGCGCGGGAACTGCGACGTGATGAGCGAGTGCAGCGCCATCGCCACCTTCTTGGCCGGCAGGAAGTTGTCGCGCATGGGCATCGACAGCGACAGGTCGAGCATCAGCACGGTCGACGACTTGGTCGTGTGCTCGGTGCGTTCGATCTCGAAGTCCTCGGGCGTCAGGCGCACCGGGGTCTCGGCCCCGTTGCGCCGCACCGCGTTGCGGATCGTGCGCTGGAGGTCGAGGTTGAACGGGTCGCCGTACTCGTACTGCTTGGTCTCGTACGTGCGCTCGTGGCCCTGCCCGAACCGGTTGAGCTGGTGCTGCCCCGTCTTGTCCTTGTCGAGCTTGCTGAAGAGGTCCTTCAGGGCGTTCGAGCCGATCTTGCGCAGGCCCTTCGGGGTCAACTCGAGGCGACCCTCCTTCTGCTCGATGAGGCCGGCGTCCTGCAGCATCTTGGTGAGCTCGGCGAGCCGCTCGAGCGACTTGGCGGCATCGTCGCCCATCAGCTCGCGCACACGGTCCATGTCGGCCTCGGCGAGCGCACCCGGGTTGGTGGCGTTGCGGAGCAGGTTCTCGAGCTGGTCGAGGTCGCCGAGCTCCTGCATCGTCTGCATGGCCTGGGCCATGCCCATCGGGTCCTGGCCCTCGAACTCGTAGCTCTGGTTCCACTGCATCTGCGGGAACATGCCGCGCAGGTTCTGGCCGAGCTGGTCCATCTGCCAGCGCAGGTCCATGTCCTCCATCAGCTGATCGCTCAGCTGCTGCAGCTGCGAGCGCTGCTCGGGGGTCATCGAGTTGAGCATCGCCTGCATCGCGGCCATGCGCTGGGCCATCTGCTGCAGGAGCTCCTCGAGGCTCTCGGGGTTCTCCGGGAAGAAGTCGCCGAACTGCTCCATGAACTGCTCGAACTGCGGGTCCTCGCCGCGCTGCTGGCGCTCGATCATCTCGTTGAGCGCCGCCATCATGTCCTTCATGCGCGCCATGTCCTCGGGCGACATGTTCTGGACGGCGCTGCTCATCTGGTCGACCATCTGCTGCATGAGCTGCTCGCGCAGCTTGTCCATCAGCTGCTCGAACCGCTGAGCGGCCTCGGCCGACTCGAAGTCGTAGGCGCTCAGCTCGCGCACCTTGCCGGCGAGATCGTTCGGCAGCATGTCGAGACGGAAGTTGCGCTCGTCGGCGGAGTTCTTGGCGGCCTCGGCGCGGCGCTCGTCACCGCTGTTGGCCGCCTCGTTGGTGGCGTTCTCGATCGCGTGGCGCTCCTCGTCGACGATGTCGTTCAACTCGTCGGCGATCTCCTGGTACACGCCGCCGAGGTCGGACCGGTCGAGGCGGTTCTGTCGCTCCTGTCGGAGCTTCTCCATCAGCTCGCGCAGGCCCTGCATGCGCTCGCCGTTGCGGTCGTTCATGCCCTGCTGCATCAGCCGGCGCAGGGCGCTGTTGATGTCGCCGTGGTAGAGGAGGTCGTCGTTCAGCTCGTCGAACAGCGCGTCGGCGTCGAGGTCGAACCCCTTCTGCGTGCCGTCCCAACGCGAGTACGTGAATCGAGCAGCCATGTGGGGACTGTACCCCTCATCGCGACGGTGCACCCGGGCTGGAGCCCACATCCCTCACGGTCGTCCGGTGCGGCAGCATCGGGCGTTCAGGGTTCGACGAGCAACTCGAACTCGCCGAGACGGGCGGCGAGCAGCGCACGCTGCACACGACCCAGCCGCTGCCAACCGAGCTCGCGGTGCCCGTTCCCCCGCGACACCGACCGGTGGCCGCGCAACGCCCACAGCAGGCGGACCATCGCGGGCAGCCGACGCATCCGGAGCGGCAGGGATCGCAGGCGTCCCGGCGACGGTGGTTGGTGGATGGAGAGCAACAGGACCGCTCGATGGCGGGCCAGCGCCGGCCCGAGCGCGGGGACGACGGCGAACTCGCCCCCCTCGATGTCGATCTTCAGCAGCACGTCGCCCGTGGCGGGAGCACCGTCGATCCCGGCTCGGACGTCGGCGATCGCCCGTTCGAACGCTGCTGCGGCCGACCGGGTGACCACCTCGAGCGCCGCCGATCCCGTTCCGGCGTCGACCGTTCCGCCGGCGGGCCCGGTGGCGAGGGCCGAGCGGGCGTTGCCGAACCCGACCGGTGTCGTCAACCGTGCGCGTCCGTCACCGGCCGCCCACGCGGCCTCGTCGATCGTCACGCTGGCCGCGAACTCGGGGTTGAGCGCGCGGTTCCGCCGCAGGACCTCGGCGGCGACGGGGTCGGGTTCGACGGCGACGACCGTGGCGCCGTGGGCGCCCGCGAGCAGCGCGAACGGCCCGATCCACGCGCCGACGTCGACCAGGAGCCGCCCGGGCCGCGCCCACCGCTGGAGGATGTCGACGGTCGCAGGTTCGAAGGTGCCATCGGCGAGCGCCGCCCAGAAGTCGCCGTAGCGCTCACCGCTCGTGTCGGCCACCCGCACCGCGACCGGACCGACCTGCACCTCGACCACCCCGGGCGTCGCCGCCTTCGTTGCGGACGGCTCGTCGGGATCGGCCGGACCGGGTGCCATGTCGCCGGACCGTACACCGCGCCCACACCGCGCCGACACCGCGCCCACACCCCTCCACACCACTCCACACCGCGGCGAGGAGGCGGGAATGCCGAGATCATGGCGCGGGTTCGACCTGCGCGGACGGTCCTTCAGGTCGGTCGGTGAACAGCCGATGACATATCTGTACGAACGATCGTCCAGCCCTTCACCATCACTCCCAACGAGATACCCTGGTGCCGACATGCGAGTCCCCCGCACTTTTGCCTTCGTGGACCTCTCCGGGTTCACCAACTACACGGCAGCCTTCGGCGACGACGCCGCCGGGCGGATTCTCAGCGCGTTCCGCAGCCTGGTGCGTGAGATCGCGAGCGAGCGCGGCGTGCGCATCGCCAAGTGGCTCGGTGACGGCTGCATGATCGTGTCGGTCGACCAGGCCAACTGCATCTCGTTCGCCCTCGAGCTCGAGAACCGGTCGGCCGAGGTGTGCGCACCGCTCTCGCTGCGGGTGGGCATCGCCACCGGCTACGCCCTGTTGTTCGAGGGTGACGACTACATCGGTTCGGCCGTGAACATGGCATCGCGCCTGTGCGACATCGCCGGACCGTTCGACGTCCTGCTCCCGACGATGCAGCTCGAGCGGATGCCCGAGGGCGTCACCGCGACACCGCACGGTTCGGTCGAGCTCCGCGGCTTCCCAGGCTCCATCGAGGTCGTCGAGCTGGGCGGCACCCCCGTGTCGTCGTACAGCAACGACACCAGCGAGCTGTGGACTCGCACCCCCTTCGGTTGAGCGACCGGACCCCCGAACCCCCCGACTCCCACGAGACGCCCCTGCGCGTCCTCGGCCTCGGTGCCGTCGTCGGCGCCCGCAGCGACGAGTCGGCCACCGCCCTCCTCGACGACCTCGAGATCGCTGCCGGTCTACAGCTCGGCCATGTGCGCATGACCGTGCCGTGGGTGACCGCTCAGCCGAAGCCAGGCGTGCTCGACGGCAGCGTGGTCGAGACCGTGAAGGCGACGGCACAGGCCGTGCGCGCCGGTGGCGGTCAACTGTGGCTGTGCCTGCTCAGCCCCGAGGTCCCGCGGTGGTTCGACAACGAGGGCGGCTTCACCGACGAGGCGACGGCCCGTCACTGGTGGCCGCGCTGGGTGGAGGCGATCGCCGACGGCGTCGGTGACGACGTCGACGGCTGGGTGCCGTTCGAGGCGCCGTTCGCGATGGCGAACCGACTCGAGCCGGGCGATCCCCGTCGGCACGGGACGATCGTCGACACGCTCCTCGTCGCCTGGCGCGACGCGTGGCGGCTGCTCCACGGTCCACACCCGATCGCCACGTCGCTCGACGTCCGCACCGTGTCGATCCCTCGCGACGACGTCGTTGCGGCCGAATTCGCACGCCGCGAGGAGCACCTCCGCTGGCACACCTGGTTGCGGGCGCTGCGCGACGGGATGATCACCATCCCCGGGCGCGCCGATCGCGAGCTGGCCGACCTGGCCGGCTCGTGCGATCAGCTGGGCATCGCGATGAGCGGCAGCGATGCCGGTGACCTGGAACCCCTGCTGCACCGCACCGCCGAGGAGGGGCCGGGTCGTCCCCTGGCGATCACGTTCCGGCCGACCGGACGCGACCGCGATGCCCGGGGTGAGGTGGTCGACCTGGTGACACGACGCGCCGGCGAACTCCGGTCGTCGTTCCCGCTCGAACGTCTCACGTTCACCGACCTCGACGCCGTGGCGGTCGCCCGCGGCTGACCGGCGCGATTGTGCGCGATCGCGTCAGGGTGACGCGGGAACGACCAAACGCAAGACCCGGACCGGCGCGATTGTGCGCGAACGCGTCAGGGTGACGCGGGAACGACCAAACGCGAGGCCCGTGGTGTTGTCAGCTCCGGCTGCGGTAGGTGGCGCCGGTGGCCGACGCGTCCTTGTTGAGCCGCTTCGACAGGTGCAGGCCCTCGAGCACGAACTCCACCGCAGCAGCGACCGCTGCGGGCGACTCGTCGCCACCGGTGAGCGACAGCACGGCGGTGCGCAGCGCCGGGATCTGCTCGACGAGGTGCGCCTCCTCGCTCGAGGCCACGTCCTCACCGGTGTGGGCGACGATGCCCTCCTCGAAGGCAGCGATGACGTCGCGGACCTGATCCGGCGACACCCGCTCCTTGTAGACCGTGAGCACGGCGCCCTTCACGAGGTTCTCGAGGATGACGCCGTCGCGGCCCTCCTCGAGCGACTCGATCTCGATCTTGCCGCCCGACGACGCGGCGAGCGCATCGAGATCGCACACCCGCGGCACGACCGTGGTCTCACCGGCGCGCAGGCCGCGACGCAACGCGTTTGCGCCGAGCACCTCGAGGTTGCTGACCGAGAGGCGGACGCTGACGCCGCTGCGCTGGTTCACCTGGTTGCTCACACGGGCCATCTGGCTGAACATCGCCACCACGCGCTCGAGGTAGTCGGGCATGTTCACCGTGACGCCGCCGACCGACGCCGGGCGCGCCTCCTGGCGCATGATCGCCACCTCGGTCTCGGTGTCGAGCGGGTAGTGGGTGCGGATCTGGCTGCCGAAGCGGTCCTTCAGCGGGGTGATGATCCGGCCGCGGTTGGTGTAGTCCTCGGGGTTCGCGCTCGCCACGAGCATCACGTCGAGCGGGAGGCGGATCTTGTAGCCGCGGATCTGCACGTCACGCTCTTCGAGCACGTTCAGCAGGCCGACCTGGATGCGCTCCGCGAGGTCGGGGATCTCGTTGATCGCGAAGATGCCGCGGTTCGTGCGCGGCACCAGGCCGTAGTGCAGCGTGAGTTCGTCGCTCAGGTAGCGACCCTCGGCCACCTTGATGGGGTCGACCTCGCCGATGAGGTCGGCGATCGACGTGTCGGGCGTCGCGAGCTTCTCGCCGAACCGCTCGTCGCGGTGCACCCACGAGATCGGTGTGTCGTCGCCGTGGTGCTCGACGAGGTCGCGGGCGTGGCGGCTCACCGGGTGGTACGGGTCGTCGTTGATCTCGCTGCCGGCCACGATCGGCATCCACTCGTCGAGCAGGCCCGTGAGCGAACGGATCATGCGGGTCTTGGCCTGGCCGCGCTCGCCGAGGAAGATCACGTCGTGTCCGGCGAGCAGCGCGTTCTCGAGCTGCGGCATCACGGTCTGCTCGTAGCCCATCACCCCCGAGAACAGCGGCTCTCCGGCCGAGATCTTGGCGACGGCGTTGCGGCGGATCTCCTCCTTCACCGGCACGGACTGCCAGCCCGATGCCGTGAGCTGACCCAGGGTGGCCGGAGCGGGGTGCGAGGTCGTCATGTGGTCGACCCTACATCGGTCCGCGGCGACGTGATGAGGCGTGCGCCGACCCCGGAACGGGTGTCGTCGAACGACGCCTGGTGGGTGGCACCGCCTACCATGCCCGCATGGATGGGATCGCTCGTTGGCGCGCGTGCAGCGCCGACGACGACGTCCGGCGCGACGGCGTCGGCATCGACCACGACGACCACGACTGGCCGACGGTCCCCGTGCCGGGGCATTGGCGCTCGGTCCCCGAGCTCGCCGACAGCACCGGCCCGGTCATGTACCGCGCCGACCTCCACCGCGATCGACCCGGTGCGGGCGAGCGCGTCTTCGTCGTGTTCGAGGGGGTGATGTACCAGGCGGACGTGTGGCTCGACGGTGCCTACCTCGGCGATCCCGAGGGCTACTTCACCGCCCATGCCTTCGACATCACCGACCTCGCCAGACTGGCCGACGACCACGTGCTGGCCGTGGAGGTGTCGTGCCCCTCGCAGCCGACGGACGGGCCGAAGCGGATCGTCACCGGTGTGCTCCAGGACGGTTCGGTGTTCGACCGACGCTGGAACCCGGGCGGCATCTGGCGTCCGGTCCGACTCGAGACCACCGGCGCGGTTCGGATCGATCGCTGCCGCGTGCTGTGCCGCGACGCGAACGACACCCGGGCTCATCTCCGCATCGTGTCCCGCCTCGACAGCGACGCGGCACGATCCGCCCGCGTACGCACCATCGTCGACGGGGTCGTGCTCGCCGAGCAGGACCATTCGCTGGCGAAGGGGGCCAACGAGATCGCGTGGAACCTCGACGTCGCCCGACCCCGACTGTGGTGGCCATGGTCGATGGGCGAACAGCCGTTGTACGACGTGCTGGTGGAGGTCACCGTCGACGGCGCGGTGAGCCACCAGGTCCATCGCCGCACCGGGTTCCGCGAGATCGCACTCGAGGACTGGGTCGTCTCCGTCAACGGCGAGCGGATGTTCACCAAGGGCATCAACCTCGCCCCGTCGAGCATCGACCTCGCGGGCGCGCCGGCCTCGACCTTCCGACGCGACGTCGAGCTCGCCCGGGAGGCCGGCCTCGACCTCGTTCGCTGTGTGGGCCACGTCACCCGGCCCGAGCTGTACGACGCGGCCGACGAGCTCGGGGTGCTCGTCTGGCAGGACCTGCCCCTCCGCGGCGCCTACGCCCGCACCGTCCGCAAGCAGGCCGTGGGGCAGGCCCGTTCGGCCGTCGACGAGCTCGGCCACCATCCGTCGATCGCGGTGTGGTGTGCGCACGACGCGCCCGAGTCGACGTTGCTGCGCCAGCAGGCCCCGACGTGGAACAAGACGATCCTCGACCGTTGGGTGAAGCGGGCCCTGGAGCACGCCGACGAGTCGCGGCCTGCGCTCGTCAACAGCGGTGTGCCGCCGCACGTCTCCCAGCTCGAGGGATCCGACAGCCATCTCACCCACGGCTGGGGCCACGGTGACGAGCGCGACCTGCCCGGCTTCGCTGCCGCGCTTCCCCGCCTCGTGCGCTTCGTGGGCGCCTTCGGTTCGCAGTCCGTACCCGACGACGCCGCCGACTGGATCGACCACGAGCACTGGCCCGACCTCGACTGGCCGCTGCTCAGTGGTCGCCACGGTGCCGATGCCGAACGCTTCGCGCGCCACCTGCCGACGCTCGGCCATCCCACCTTCGATCAGTGGGTGCGGTTCACACAGCGCTACCAGGCCACCCTCTTGCGACACCACATCGAGACCCTGCGCCGATTGAAGTACCGACCCACGGGCGGGTTCTGCCTCTCGTCGCTGGCCGACGCCGCGCCGCGTATCTCGACGGCCGTGCTCGACCACGAACGCCGGCCGAAGCTGGCCTTCGCGGCGATCACCGACGCGTGCCGCCAGGTGATCGTGGTGGCCGAGCGGATGCCCGACCAGGTGACCGTGGGCGACGCGATCGCGCTCGACGTGCACGCGATCAGTGACCTGCACCGACCGCTCGAGGGGGTCGTGTGCACGACCACGCTGCGCTGGCCCGGCGGCAACCACCGCTGGCAATGGACGGGCGACGTGCCTGCGGACGACTGCGTGCGCATCGGCACGATCCAGTTCGTGGTGCCCGATGCGGCGGGCGGACTGTGGCTCGACCTCGCGCTCGAACACGGTGACGAGGTCGCCACGAACCGCTACGAGGCGATCGTCACCCGCTGAACCGCCTGTCGGTGCGAGACGCCGAGGAGGTCCCGGACGAGACGAGGGACGAGCGGCCGTGGCGCACTCGTCCCTCGTGGGTCCGTCTCGTGGCTGCGCTGCGAGCTGGCCGAGCGCGAGCAGATCGTCAGCTGCGCGACAGGGTCTTGCGGTTGGCGAACTTCGCCTTGCGGTAGTCCTGGTGCATGAGGGCGATCACGTCGATCGAGATCTCCTTCGGGCACGCCGCCTCGCACTCGCCGTGGTTGGTGCACGAGCCGAAGTACTCGTCCATCGTCTCGACCATCGCCTCGACGCGCTTGTACCGCTCGGGCTGGCCCTGCGGCAGCAGGCTCAGGTGAGCCACCTTGGCCGCGGTGAACAGGTTGGCGGCGCCGTTCGGGCAGGCGGCGACGCAGGCGCCGCAACCGATGCAGGCGGCGGCGTCCATCGACGCGTCGGCTACGGGCTTCGGGATCGGGATCAGGTTGGCGTCGGGCGCACCACCGGTCTCGGCGGTGATGAAGCCGCCGGACTCGACGATGCGGTCGAACGCCGCCCGGTCGACCATGAGGTCCTTGATGATCGGGAACGCCGAGGCACGCCATGGCTCGATCACGATCTCGGCACCGCTCTGGAACTTGCGCATGTGGAGCTGGCAGGTCGCCGTGCCGCGCTGCGGACCGTGGGCCTGGCCGTCGATCATCAGCGAGCAGGTGCCGCAGATGCCCTCACGGCAGTCGTGGTCGAACACGACGGCCTCGCGACCTTCGTTGATGAGCTGCTCGTTCAGCACGTCGAGCATCTCGAGGAACGAGGCCTCGTCGCTGATCGACGGGATGAGATAGCTCTCGAAGCGCCCGCCCTGGTCGGGACCGGCCTGACGCCAGATCTTGAGCTTGATGTCGGAGAGATGGCTCACTTGTAGCTCCGGGTGGCGAGGTGGACGGTGGTGAAATCGAGCGGCTCGACATTGCGGATGGACTGCATCGGATCGCCGGTCCACTCCCAGGCGGCCACGTGGGCGAAGTTCTCGTCGTCGCGCTTGGCCTCGCCTTCGTCGTCCTGGTATTCGGCGCGGAAGTGTCCGCCGCAGCTCTCCTTGCGCTCGAGCGCATCGCGGCACATCAACATGCCGAGCTGGAAGAAGTCGTCGACGCGGCCGGCCTTCTCGAGCGTCTGGTTGGTGGACGCCCCGTCGCCGGTGACCCGCAGGTCCTTCTGGAACTCCTCGTACAGGGCGGGCAGTTCCGACAGCGCCTTCTCGAGGCCCTGCTCGGTGCGCTCCATGCCGCAGTAGTCCCAGATGATCTTGCCGAGCTCGCGGTGGAAGAAGTCGGGCGACCGGGTGCCCTTGACGTCGAGGTAGCCCTGGTACCGCTGGCGGGCAGCGGCCTCGGCGGCCTTGAACTCGGGGTGGTCGACGCCCGGCACCGGCTTGTTGAGCAGCGGCGCCAGGTAGTTGCCGATCGTGTACGGCAGCACGAAGTAGCCGTCCGACAGACCCTGCATGAGCGCCGACGCACCGAGGCGGTTCGCGCCGTGGTCGCTGAAGTTCGCCTCACCGGCGGCGTAGAGGCCGGGGATCGAGGTCATCAGTTCGTAGTCGACCCAGAGTCCACCCATCGTGTAGTGGCTCGCCGGGTAGATCCGCATCGGCGTGCTGTACGGGTCCTCGCCGGCGATCCGCTCGTACATCTCGAACAGGTTGCCGTAGCGCTCCTCCACGACGTCCTTGCCGAGACGGCCGATCGCCGCCGAGAAGTCGAGGTACACACCGTTCTTCAGGGGCCCCACGCCGCGACCGGAGTCGACCGCACGCTTGGCCGCACGCGACGAGATGTCGCGAGGGGCCAGGTTGCCGAAGCTCGGGTACAGCCGCTCGAGGTAGTAGTCGCGCTCGTCCTCGGGGATGTCGGCAGGCGCACGCTCGTCGCCGACGGCCTTGGGCACCCACACCCGACCGTCGTTGCGGAGCGACTCGCTCATCAGGGTGAGCTTCGACTGGGTGTCGTCGGCCTGCGGGATGCACGTGGGGTGGATCTGCGTGTAGCACGGGTTCGCGAAGTAGGCGCCCCGACGGTGTGCCCGCCACGCCGCGGTGACATTGCAGGCCATCGCGTTGGTGGAGAGGAAGAACACGTTGCCGTAGCCGCCGGTGCACAGCACCACGGCGTGGGCGGCGTGCGAGACGATGTCGCCCGTCATGAGGTCGCGGGTGACGATGCCGGCGCATCGACCGTCGACGGTGACGGTGTCGACGAGCTCGGTGCGGTTCCAGAGGCGGACGTTGCCGAGACCGATCTGGCGTGCCATCTGCTGGTAGGCGCCGATCAGCAGCTGCTGACCGGTCTGGCCACGGGCGTAGAACGTGCGGCTCACCTGTGCGCCGCCGAAGCTGCGGTTGTCGAGCAGGCCGCCGTACTCGCGGGCGAACGGCACGCCCTGGGCCACCATCTGGTCGATGATGTCGACGCTCACCTCGGCGAGGCGGTGCACGTTGGACTCGCGGGCCCGGAAGTCGCCGCCCTTGATCGTGTCGTAGAACAGGCGGTGGATCGAGTCGCCGTCACCCTTGTAGTTCTTGGCGGCGTTGATGCCGCCCTGGGCGGCGATCGAGTGGGCACGGCGCGGCGAGTCGTGGAAGGTGAACGCGTCGACCTGGTAGCCGAGCTCGGCCAGCGTCGCCGCGGCCGAGGCGCCGGCGAGGCCGGTACCGACCACGATGATCTTGAACTTGCGCTTGTTGTTGGGGTTCACCAACTTCATGTCGCTCTTGAACGTCTCCCACATCTCGGGGACGGCGACGTTGGGTGCCTTGCTCTGGAGCTTCTCCGAGCCGGGGAGGCCGGCGATGGTGGTGGTGCTCATGATGTGGTTCTCCTGGCCGAGGTAGCTGGATCAGCCGACGATGCCCGCGAGGACGGCGACGGGGAACGAGACGTTGCCGACGACCACGATCGCGGCGAAGGCGGTGGCGAACATGCGCCGCCACTGGTTGAAGCGTGGGCTGTTCCACCCGAGGCTCTGGAAGATGCTCCAGGCGCCGTGGTAGAGGTGCACGCCGAGGGCCAGGTTGGCCAGGATGTAGAACACCGAGACCGGCACCCGCTCGAAGCTGCGCACGATGTTGTCGTACACCTGGTGCTTGTCGAAGTCGCCGTCGCCGAGGGTGTTCGTGACGCCGAAGGTGAAGTCGAGCAGGTGCCACACGATGAACAGCAGCACGGTGATGCCGGTGAGGCGCATCGTGCGGCTGGCGAAGTTGGCGATCTGGTAGTCGCGGGCGCTCTGGTACTTGACCGCACGGGCCTGGCGGTTCATCACCGTCAGCGAGTAGGCGGCGTGGAGGTGGAGCAGCAGCGCACCGAGCAGACCGGCCCGCATGATCCACAGCACCACGTTCTCGGGTGCCAGCGGATAGGCCAGCCGGGTGAGGAACTCGGCGTAGTGGTTGATGTCCTCCTCACCGAGGTACATCTTCAGGTTGCCGATCATGTGGGCGAGGACGAAGCCCATCATCGCGATACCCGTGAGCGCCATGACGTACTTCTTGCCGACGGCGGTGCCGTACAGATCGAGGAGGAAGAACTTCTTCCGCTTCTTCGCCGCCGCCGTGCCGGTGACCGGACCCCGGCGGTTGGCTGCCGGGTTGGCAGAAGTGATGGTGGGTGCCTGTGTGTCGGCCATGGGCGCGAACGGTACTCCCGCGAGCCGCCGGCGGAGAACTCTGAGAAGGTGGTCCGGCCGTTTCGTCGGTCACATGTCACCGTCACCTACACTCTGCCCGTTTCCACCAACGGTGCGTCCAGCGTCGGACGCGCCCTGAACCCCAAGGTTGTGCGGTGTCAGCTTCCACCATCCTGGCCGAAGGCGGCTATCAGGTATTCGACCTCAAAGGCGGTGAATGGGCCGTCCTGCTGTCATCAGCAGGTGCAGCTCTGCTCGCCATCGCGGTCGGCTTCTATCTCGTGAAGGACGTCCTGGCCTACGACCAGGGTTCCGCAAAGATGCAGGAGATCGCCAAGGCGATCCAGGAAGGCGCCGCCGCCTACCTCCGGCGCCAGTTCAAGACGATCGGGGTGATCCTCATCCCGTTGGCGGTCATCGTGTTCGTCACGTCGACCGAGATCATCAACCCCGACACCGACGCCGTGGCGTTGAGCTTCGGACAGGCGGGCCTCTGGCGCACCGTCGCGTTCGTCCTCGGCTGTCTCGCCTCGGGGCTCACCGGCTACATCGGCATGACGCTCGCGACGCAGGGCAACGTGCGGACGGCGGCCGCCGCGCTCACGAACTCGATGCCGAGGGCTCTCACCGTCGCCTTCCGCACGGGCGGCGTGGCCGGCATGTTCACCGTCGGCCTCGGCCTGCTCGGCGCCACGCTGATCATCATGGTGTTCCAGAACACCAGCTCGGTGATCCTCGTGGGCTTCGGCTTCGGTGGTTCGCTCCTCGCCCTGTTCCTCCGGGTGGGCGGCGGCATCTTCACGAAGGCCGCCGACGTCGGTGCCGACCTCGTCGGCAAGGTCGAGGCGGGCATCCCCGAGGACGACCCGCGCAACCCCGCCACCATCGCCGACAACGTGGGCGACAACGTGGGTGACTGCGCCGGCATGGCCGCCGACCTGTTCGAGAGCTACGAGGTCACCCTCGTCGCCTCGATCATCCTCGGCGTCTCGGCGTTCAACTCGATCGGCGCCAACCCGGCGCTCGGTCTGATCTTCCCGCTCGCCGCCCGCGCCATCGGCGTGATCGCCTCGATCTTCGGCGTGTTCGCCGTGAAGGCCCGCGAGGGCGAGACCGACGCCCTGAAGCCGATCAACCGCGGCTTCCTCGTGGCGGGTTCGCTCACGCTCGTCGGCACGCTGATCGTGTCGCTCGTCTACGTCGGCAACGACTTCGACAACGCCGGTTGGAAGTGCTTCGGCGCCGTGGCCATCGGCCTCGTCCTGGCCCAGCTGATCAGCCGCCTCACCGAGTACTACACGGCCACCCATTACCGCCCGGTGAAGGAGATCGCCGAGGCCGCCGAGACCGGCCCGGCCACCGCCATCCTCTCCGGTACCGCCAGCGGTATGGAGAGCAGCGTGTACGCAGTGATCGCCATCGCCATCGCCATCGGTGTCGCCCTCGCCATCGGCGGCGGCAACCTGCAGTTCAGCTTCTACCTCGTCGCCCTCACCGGCATGGGCATGCTCGCCACCACCGGCGTCATCGTCTCCGAGGACACCTTCGGCCCCGTCAGCGACAACGCCGCAGGTATCGCCGAGATGAGCGGCGAGTTCCACGGCGAGGCCGAGCGCATCATGGTCAGCCTCGACGCGGTGGGCAACACCACCAAGGCCGTCACCAAGGGCTTCGCCATCGGTTCGGCCGTCATCGCCGCCGTGGCGCTGTTCGCCTCCTTCATCGAGACCGCGGCCGGCGAGCTGTTCCCGGCCGAGGTGATCGACGAGGCGCTCACCACCGCCCGTGGCGTGTTCGACTTCAAGGAACTGCAGATCAACGTCGCCGACCCGAAGATCTTCATCGGTCTGCTCATCGGTGGCGCCGTGCCGTTCCTCTTCTCCGCCCTGGCCATCCGCGCCGTGGGCCGCACGGCCGGCGTGGTCGTGCAGGAGGTGCGCAAGCAGTTCGCCGACGGCAAGATCATGAAGGGCGAGAAGCTGCCCGAGTACGGCCCCGTCATCGACATCTGCACCGAGGCATCGCTGCGTGAGCTCGCCACCCCGGCGCTGCTCGCCGTGCTCACCCCGGTGGTCGTCGGCTTCGGCATCAACTTCACCGCACTCGGCGCCTTCCTCGCGGCGGTCATCCTCGTCGGCCAGCTGATGGCGAACTACCTCAGCAACGCCGGTGGTTCGTGGGACAACGCGAAGAAGTACATCGAGGACGGCCACCACGGCGGCAAGGGCAGCGATCCGTACCGCGCCGCGGTCATCGCCGACACCGTGGGCGACCCGTTCAAGGACACCGCCGGCCCGGCGCTCAACCCGCTGATCAAGGTGATGAACCTCGTCAGCCTGTTGATCCTCCCGGCCATCATCAGCCTGCAGGACAACGACGGCGCTCGCTTCAGCATCGCCGCCGGCGCCCTCGCGGTGCTGATCGGTGCGATCGTGTTCAGCAGCCGCAAGAACAACTCGATCAGCGCCACGGCCTGACCGACCCAACACTGCGAAGGCCCGGGCGCGAGCCCGGGCCTTCGTGCTTTTTCCGGTAGCGTTGACGACCATGCTCGGACTGCTGGACTTCGCGAACAAGTGGGTGGAGAACGGGGGCCTGCCAGTGCTGGCAGCCATCGTCTTCGCCGAATCAGGCCTGCT
>CAUJET010000132.1 GCA_963169665.1 Actinomycetota bacterium
TCTATGGGCGGAATCACCAGGCGGGCATCGGCCAGGGCCTCGTCCCGGCCCATCTCGGCCAGGGAATAGACCCGGTCCACCTCGCCCGACACTTGCGCGATGGCGGCGCCAACGGCATTGGCGACGGCGAAATGATCGGGCTTGATCAGCTCGAGCCCGGCAATCGGACCTTCGACCAGAATGCTGCCGCCGCCCACCACGATCACCGGCAGGGGCTCGGCCGAGATCCGGGCCTTCTCGACGCAATCCTCCAGCATGAAGGCGATCCGGTCCCGCGCCCGGCGGATCAGTCCGCGGTCGAGACCCGAGACCTTGGCCGCATCGCCCAGCGTTGCGCCGCCATCGGCCACGACAATATCGGTGGTGGTCAGCGTGCTGCCCCCGAAAATCCGGGCCTCGGTCGAAATCCGGTAGCCGACCGAGCGCGGCCCGACCGTGACCCCGTCCGGGCTGTCGACGACAAGGCTGCCGCCGCCCAGACCGATCGAGAACACATCCGGCATCCGGAAGTTCGTGCGCACTCCGCCCACCTCGACAGCCAGCGTCGCCTGCCGCGGAAAGCCCTTTTGCAGCGATCCGACATCGGTGGTGGTGCCGCCGATATCGACCACGATGGCATCCTGGACGCCGGAAAGGAACGCCGCCCCCCGCATCGAGTTCGTCGGGCCGGAGGCAAAGGTCAGCACCGGGAACCGTTCGGCGAAGGCGGCATCCATCAGGGTCCCGTCGTTCTGCGTCAGGAAGAAGCGGCCGGTAAAACCGATATCCGCCAGTGCCCCCCGAAACGCGGCCACCACCTCTTGCGACAGGTCGCGCAGGCAGGCGTTCATGATCGCGGCATTCTCGCGCTCCAACAGCCCGATCCGGCCGATACTGGACGACAAGGTGATGTGCACGCCCGGCAGGGCATCGGCCAGGATCGCGCCGGCGCGCTCCTCGAACTCGGTCGAGACCGGCGAAAACACCGACGTGACCGCGACCGACCGGATGCCCTTGGCCCGGATATCATCGGCAATCCCGCGAAGCTCCGCCTCGTCCAGCGGTGAAATCACCCGCCCGTCAAACTCGTTGCCGCCATGGGCAAGATACCAGTGGTTGCCGATCACGGTCCGCAGATCCTCGGGCCAATCCACCATCGGCGGCAGGCATTCGGTTGCGGGCAGGCACAGCCGCACGGCCGCCGTCTGCGCCAGATCGCGCCGCTGCACCACCGCGTTGGTGAAATGCGTGGTGCCGATCATCACCACGTCGACGGTGGCAGCCTCGCGCCCCGCGGCGGCCAGCACCTTTCTCAGGGCCTCGACCACGCCGGTCATCACATCCCGCGAGGTCGGCGCCTTGACCCCCGCGACGACTTTGGTGCCGTCCAGCAGGACCGCGTCCGTATTCGTGCCGCCCACGTCGATTCCAATGCGGATCATGTCTTGAATTCCTTCGTCTGGCTGAGCTCGCGCAGTGCAAGCAATTGTTCGGCTGTCGGGATGTCTCCGTCGATCATCGGGATCGTCGGGCGCAGGGCCTCTTCCTCGGCCGATATCACTGGCACCGAAGCCAGGAGGAGGCGGGTATAGTCGTGCTGGGGGGCGGTAAAGACCGGCGCAACCGGCCCGGTCTCGACGATCTTGCCAAGATAGAGGATGCCGACCCGTTGGGCAAAGTTGCGCATCAGCGACAGGTCGTGGCTGATGAACAGATAGGTCAGACCCAGTTGCGCCACGAGGTCTTCCAGCAACTCGATCACATGCGACTGCACGGATACGTCGAGCGCCGAGGTCGGCTCGTCAAGCACCAGCAGGCGCGGCTCCACCGCCAGCGCGCGGGCGATGGCCACCCGCTGCTTCTGGCCGCCCGACAATTCATGCGGGAAACGGTCGGCAAAATGGGCCGGCAGCTGTGCCATCTCCAGCAATTCACCCACCCGGGCCCGGCGGTCGCCGGCAAAGTTGTGCGCATCAAGCGGCACCCGGATCGATTGCCCGACCGTGCGGCGCGGGTTGAGCGAGGCGCCGGGATTCTGGAACACCATCTGCACCTGCTGCCGATGCGCCAGCGAGGTGCCGCGGCCAAGGATGCTCTGCCCGTCGATCAGGATATCGCCGCTGTCGGGCTGCGACAGCCCCATGACCATGCGGGCAATGGTCGATTTCCCCGAGCCGCTCTCGCCCGCAAGGCCAAAGACCTCGCCGGCGCCGATCGAGAACGACACATCGTCCACGGCCCGGACGATGCCCCGCCCGCGGCCGAAGGCGCCCTTGACCGCAAAGGTCTTGACCAGGTTGCGTACTTCAAGAACCGGGGCGGTCATGTTGCCCTTCCCGTCAATCGCGGCACGGCGGCGATCAGCTCTCGCGTATAGGCCTCGCGCGGCGCGGCGAAGATCTCGGCGGTGGGCGCCTGTTCGACGATCCGGCCCTGGTTCATCACATAGGTGTAGGTCGAGGTCTCGCGCACCACGCCAAGGTTGTGGGTAATCATCAGCAGCGCGAGGTTCTGCCGGGTCACCAGATCGCGCAGAAGGTTCAGGATCTGCGCCTGGGTGGTGACGTCCAGCGCCGTCCCCGGCTCGTCGGCGATCAACAGGCGGGGCTCGGACAGAAGCGCCATCGCGATCAGGATGCGTTGCCGCATCCCGCCTGACAGCTGCATCGGAAACGACCGCGCAACCCGCTCGGGCTCGCGCATCCTGACCTGTTCGAGGACCTCCAGCACCCGCGCCCATCTTTCCCGCCGGCCGCGCTGCCGGCCAAGACGCCTGTCGGCATGCTTGAGGATGGTCCCGAGCTGGTCGTAGATCGTGAACACCGGGTTCAGCGATGACATCGGATCCTGAAACACCATGCTCATGGCCGTGCCCCGCAGGCGCAGCCGGTCGCGTTCCGGCATGGTCAGCAGGTCGCGGTCATCAAACAGGATCGCGCCGCCTTCCACCTTGGCGGGCGGCTGCGGCAAGATCCCCATGACGGTTTTCATGAGCACCGTCTTGCCCGACCCGCTTTCGCCGACCAGCGCGATCTGCGCGCCTTCGGGCACGTCGATGGACACGTCGCGGAGCACCTGCGTCCGCCGCCCGTAGGTCGTGAAACTCACGTCCAGGTTTCTGACCGACAACAGTGCCGTCATCGGACATCCTCGACATCGAAGAGGTCGCGCAGACCATCGCCCAACAGGTTGAAGCCCATCGCCACGAACAGGATCGCGCAGCCCGGCAGCACGCTTTCCCACCAGTAGTCCGGCAGGAACGACGCGCCCGAGGCAACCATGGTGCCAAGGTCGGGCGTCGGCGGCTGGATGCCCAGGCCGAGGAATGACAAGGCCGCGCCGATCAGGATCACGAACCCCGCATCGAGCGAGGTCTTGACGGCAATGGCAGAAACGCAGTTGGGCAGGATCTCGCGAAAGAGGATATGGGCCCTGGATGCGCCCAGTGTCTCGGCGGCCTCGACAAATTCCTGGCTGCGCAGCTGCCGGGTGATCGAGTAGATCAGGCGGGTGTGCCAGGTCCACCAAAGCAGCGCGATGGCGAGCATCGAGTTGGTCAGCGACGGCGTGAGGACGGCGGCGACCGCCAGCGCCATGACCAGCGGCGGAATGGCCAGCGCGATATCGGTCACGCGCATGATGACGATTTCAACCCAGCCGCCGAAATACCCGGCCAGCAGGCCCAGCACCACACCCACCGGGATCGCCAGCCCGAGGACCACGACGGCCAGCAACAGCGACACCCGCAACCCGAAGATCGCCCGACTGAAGATATCGCGCCCGACATTGTCGGTCCCGAACCAGTGGACGGCCGAGGGCGCCTGATGGCGGTTGGCGAAATCCACGACCGCGCCCACATGTTCGGGAAACGGCGTGACATAGGGCGCCAGCAGCGCCAGAGTCACCGAGGTGATGACGATGATCGCCCCGACAACCGAGCCCGACCCGATCGATCAGCTCGTCCCGCCCCCGCGGCCGTGGTGGGTGCGTCTGCTCGTCGGTCTGGCTGTGGTGGGCTCGGTCGGAGTGGCCTCGTTCCTGGTCGGCTTCGGGTACCTGTATCCCCGACCGGAGTGCTGCGGCAGTGGGAGTGGTTCGATGCCCATGGCGTTGGCCCCAGACGGCGAGTCGGTGATCGTCCAGGCCTACTTCTTCAACTCCAGCGGCCGTGCGCTCGACATCCTGTCGGCCGACGTCGCCCTGCCCGGGGCGACCGTGCTGGAGGTCGGCTTCGCCGACTCGCCCGGACCCCAGTTCGGCGTCGAGCCGGCAGCCCTCCCGACCGAGATCCGCGGCACGACGTCCGGGATGATCGAGATCCGGTTCGTGCCCGACCGGTGTTCGACCGCTGCGGCCCGATGGGGCACGGTCGACCTGCGCCTCGACGTGGTGAACGACTGGCTGCCCAGCATCGACCGCACCTACCGACTGCCCGATCCCGTGGTCGTCGTCGACGGTCAGCAGCTGAGCGTGTTCGCCCCTGACGACGACCAGCGCTGGTACGAGTTCCGCGACCCGCTCGCCGCTGCGTGCGCGCTGCTTGCAGGCACGCCCGCCTGATCATCTCCGCTGAGCCCGGGATGGCCGCCGATTGACAGAATCCCGGCGTGGCCCAGGGGAGGCGCAGGAGGGGGAGCGATGAGCGAGACGGGCGAGGCCGTCGTCCCGGAGTTGTCGGACGAGGAACGACGAGCGTTCGTCGCCGACGCGACCGCATGGCTCGACGACCATGCCGATCGACGTGCCTCCGACGACACCACGGCAGGGCCGACGGCGTCGGGCGAGGGGCGCGAGATCGCGCTGATGGCCTCGGCCGGGGACATCGATGCCGAGCGCGAGCAGATCGCTCTCGCCAAGGCGTGGCGCGCCCGGGTGTTCGACGCCGGCTTCGGCTGGATGGGCGGCCCAGTGGAGTACGGCGGGGCGGGACGGCACCCCGACCTCGATCACCTCTACCGATCGATCGAGGCGCAGTACGACGTGCCCGACCAGCGTGCGTGGAACGTCACCTGGGAGATGGTCGCGCCGGCCGTGAGCGCCCATGGCAGCCACGAGTTGAAGCAGCGCTTCCTCCGGCCCTTCTACCGCGGCGAGTTGCTGTGCTCGCAGCTGCTGAGCGAGCCCGAGGCGGGCAGCGATCTCGCCGGCCTGCGCACACGTGCGGTGCGCGACGGCGACGAGTGGGTGGTGAACGGGCAGAAGGTGTGGAGCTCGTATGCGCACCTCGCCGACATCGGCCAGCTGATGACGCGAACGGACCCGGAGGTGCCCAAGCACCAGGGCCTGTCGATGTTCCTGCTACCGCTCGAGTCGGCCGGGGTGGAGCGGCGCCCGTTGCGGCAGATGAACGGCAACGCCGAGTTCAACGAGATCTTCCTCACCGACGTGCGCGTGCCGCACCGCAACATGGTGGGCGATCCGGGTGGTGGCTGGCGTGCCGTCCTCACGACGTTGATGTCGGAACGACGCGCCGTCGGTTCCGGGTCGGGCGCCACCATCGATCCGGTCGACGTGATCGCCGGGCTCGCGCAGCACCTCGACCGCACCGGCGAACCCGTGGTGCGACAACGGTTGGCTGCACTGCACACCGACCGCCGACTGCTCGAATGGCTCGGGATGCGGCTCGCCGAGGACGTCGCAGCCGGCAACGAACTCGGTCCGCAGGGATCGATCATGAAGCTGTTGGCGAACGGCCGGAACATCAGGCTCGGCGAGTTGGCCGGCCACCTGCTCGGCGAGGCGATGGTGGCCGACACGGGTGCGTGGAACACGTTCGCGTGGTCCGACTTCCTGTGCAGTGCGCCGGGGCTGCGCATCGCGGGCGGCACCGACGAGATCCAGCACAACATCCTCGGCGAGCGAGTACTGGGGCTGCCGAGGGAACCGGGGCGGTCGTGAGCGAGCTCGTCCGTCTCGACGTCGAACCGCCCGTGGCGGTGATCACGCTCGATCGCGCCGACCGACTCAACGCGCTGACGTACCCGATGATCGCCGCGTTCCGACGGGCGGTCGACGAGGCGGTGGCCGACACGCGGGTGGTCGGCATCGTCGTCACGGGCGCGGGCCGGGCGTTCTCGGCCGGTCTCGACATGGTCGACCTGGCGAGGTCGGCCACCGATGGCCTCTCGCGCAGCGAGCCCGACCCGGTCGAGCTGCCGGCGCTGTTCTCACACCTGCTGCAGGTGCCGAAGCCGGTGATCGCAGCCGTCAACGGTGTGGCCGCCGGCGGTGGGTTCGTGCTCGCCATGATGTGCGATCTCCGGTTCGCGGCCGAGACCGCCGGGTCGTTCACGACGGCGTTCGCGAAGCGCGGGCTGGTGGCCGAGCACGGGACGAGCTGGATCCTGCCTCGACTCGTCGGCAGCAACCGTGCGCTCGACCTGTTGTGGAGTGCGCGCCGGATCGACGCCGCCGAGGCGTACCGCATCGGCTTCGTCGACCGGGTGGTCCCCGACGACCGGGTGGTGCCGGAGGCGTGTGCGTACGTGTGCGACCTGGCCGAGCACGTCGCCCCGCGATCGCTCGCGCTGATGAAGCAACAGGTGACGAGAGGGTGGTCGCAACCGATCGACGTGGCGCTCCGTCAGGTCGATGACGAGATGCGCGCCGCGCTGCAGCATCCCGACACCCTCGAAGGTGTCGCCTCGTTCGTCGAGAAGCGACCGCCGCGCTTCGCACCGTGGACACCTGACACGGCGCCGACATCCGACGCCCCTTCGGCCGACGCTCAGGAGACGACATGACCACGTACGACGAGATCACCTACGACGTGACCGACGGTGTCGCCACGCTCACCATGAACCGTCCCGACCGTCGCAACGCGATGACCAACCGGATGGTGCGCGAGACGTCGGAGGCACTGGCGATCGCCGCGGACGACCCGTCGCTGCGAGTGCTGGTGCTCACCGGCGCAGGTTCGTCGTTCTGCCCCGGCGCCGATCTGAACTGGGTGGCCGGTGGCAGCGAGACCGCACGGGAGGATCGCCTCGATCCCGATCACTTCCGCATCCCGCAGCTGCTGCACGACATGCCGGCCATCACGATCGCCGCGGTGAACGGCGCGTGCGCCGGCGCGGCCATGGGCTGGGCGTGTGCGTGCGACCTGCGGTTCGCGACGGCGTCGGCCCGGTTCAACACCGCGTTCCTCGACGTCGGCGTGGCCGGCGACATGGCACTGCCGTGGTCGCTGCCTCGTCTGCTCGGCGCGTCGAAGGCGCGCGACCTCATGTTCCTGCCCGACAAGTTCGACGCATCCGAGGCGCAACGCATCGGTCTCGTCGCCCGGGTGTTCGACGACGCGGCGTTCCGCGAGCAGGTCTCGGCCGCGGTCACGCGCCTCACGGCGGCCTCACCCGCGGCGCTGTCGACGTTGAAGCGCAACTTCCTCGACGCCGAACAGATGGGCGTCGGCGACTTCTCCGTGGTCGAGGCCGAACGCCACCTGCAGCTGTTCACCCTCGACGACACCCGTGAGGCATTCGCTGCCAAGGTCGAGAAGCGGGCGCCCCGGTTCACCGGCCGCTGACCGGCCGCTGACCGGTCGTCAGGCCGCTCGGAAGCCGATGCGCAGCTCGTTCAGGGCACGGAGGAAGTAGTTCGGCGCGATCGTGAGATCGGTGTCGTCGAGGAACCACATCTCGTCGATGCGGTCGACGATCGCACGGAACGCGGCGAGCAGCTCGCGTCGGGCCAACGGCGCGCCGAGGCAGTGGTGCGTGCCGAACCCGAACGTGATGTGCTTGCGGCCGTCAGTGCGGTCGAGGTCGAAGGCGGCCGGCGCCTCGAACTGGCGATCGTCGCGGTTGGCGGCGGAGTAGCCGACCAGCACGAGCGATCCGGCCGGGATGGTGACGCCGTGCATCTCGACATCGACGGCGGTGGTGCGCATCAGCCGCTGCACGGGCGACTCGAGCCGCAGCACCTCCTCCACGAGGATCGGCAGGTAGTGCTCGGGGTCGCGCTTCAGCCGCGCCCACTGCTCGGGGTGCTCGATCAGCAACCGGACACCACCCGAGATGGCGTTGGTGGTCGTCTCGGATCCGCCGACGAAGGTGTCGGCCATCATCTCGGCGTGGAGCTCCTCGTCGGTGAGGCATCGGCCCCACTCCGGGATCGGGGTGTTCACCAGATCGGAGAGCAGGCTGTCGTCGGGCTCGCGGCGCAACCGCTCGAAGATCGGCTGGAAGTAGTGCTGCGCCTCGATCTCCATCTCGGTCGACCAGATCACCTGGTCGGGTGTCTGCATCAAGCCGAGCCGTTGCACCCACGCGTCGGTCCAGGCCTTGATGCGCCAGATGTCGTCGGGGTTCGCGCCCATCTGCACGCCGATCACGACGAGCGGCAGGGGCACCGCGAACTGGCGGACGATGTCGCACCTGCCGTCGGCCAGGAAGGCGTCGATCAGGTCGTGGGCAAGGTGCTGGATCGTCGGCTCGAGCTCGGCGATCTTCTTGGGTCGGAACGCGTGGTCGAACAGGGCGCGCATCTGGCGGTGCTCGGGATCGTCGCGGCCGGCGAGGGTGCGACCGGGCACCCAGCCCTTCTCCTCGTAGAGGGTCTTGATCTCGGGGCGCATGCTGCGCCGGCTGCCGTTGACGAAGCGCTCGGTGTCGACGAGCACCGTTCGCACGTCCTCGTAGCGGGTGATCACGTAACCGCGCAGGCGCGGGTCGAACCAGACCGGTGCGTCGTCGCGCAGCGTGCGGTAGGCGTGGTAGGGGCAGTCGTTGACCGCCGGGTCGAAGAAGTTCACTTCTTCGATCGGCATCGGTTCGTCGAGCCCCGGTGCCCGGTCCCCGCCCCCCGTGCTCGACGGCGTTGTTCCCTCGACCTGTGACATGGCCCCCCTCGTCGTCGGATCCTGTGGCGGACTGTACCGATGACGGGTCGGCCCTGCAGGACCGAGCGCGGGCTCAGGCGGCGGGGGTGAGGGACCAGCGGATGAGCTGGGTGATGGCCGCGCCGGCGGGGCGGACGAGCATCGTCTCGCTCACGGGCAGGTACGGCAGCCGCAACGGCCATCTCGTCCACGCCGGCAGCAGCGACACTGCCGCTGCGCCGAGCAGGGCGTACGGTGCGCGGGCAGCGATCGGTAGCGGCGGATCGAGCAGCAGGAAGCGGGCAGCGTCGCGTGCCTCCTTGGTGCTGGTCAGCTCGGAGCGGTACTCGCGCAGCTCCGCCTTCAACTCGCGCACCGTACGAGGGGGTTCGTTCACGCCGAGCTTGCGGGCGACGAGCGATGCGTCCTTCACATAGGCGTCGGCATCGTCGTCGGTGAGCGGTGCACTGCCGTAGCGGCGGTAGGCGGTGAGGAAGCTGTCGACCTCGCAGACGTGCACCCACCGAAGCAGGTGAGGATCGTTGGCCGAGTACGGGCGACCGTCGGCTGCCGTACCCACGACCCGCTCGTGCACCTTCCGCACCACCGCGATCGAGCGTTCGGCAACCGGGATCGGACCGAAGGTGGTGGCGGCCAGGAAGTCCGCCGTGCGCTGCAGCCGACCCCACGGGTCGGCCCGGAAGTCGGAGTGCTGGGCGACGCCGGCCATGGCCAGCGGGTGCAGTGACTGCAGCAGCAGGGCGCGGAGCCCGCCCACGAACATCGAGGCGTCGGCGTGGACACGCCGGATCACGCTGTCGTCGGCGAACCAGCGGGGACCGGGAGCGGTCATGATCACCGCCGCCGTGTCGTCGGGCTGGTCGCCGATCACGCGCGCACGGATCTGGTCGGCGAGCCAGTGGCGAGCGGGATCGAGCGCACCGGCCACCGCGGACCTCGAGGGGCTGGGCGGCGAGAGGCGAGAGGTCACAGTGCTGGTACGACGACGAAGGCCATCGCGGCCAGGTGACATCCGGCACCGACGATGGTGAACAGATGGAACACCTCGTGGAACCCGAACACCCGCGGCCACGGATCGGGGCGCTTCATGGCGTAGACGACAGCGCCGACGGTGTAGGCGACGCCGCCACCGAGGACCAGGCCGAAGCCGACCGGGCCGAGCCCGGAGTACAGCTGGGGGAGCGCGATCGACGCCGACCAGCCGACGATCACGTACACGGCGGTGAACAGCGGACGGGGCACCTGGTAGGGCAGCCATTCGAGCGTCACACCGACCGCGGCACCGAGCCACACGGTGATGAGCACCGACGGGCGCTGCCAACCCTCCAGGCCGAACGCCGCGACGGGCGTGTACGCGCCGGCGATGGCGAGGAAGATCGTCGAATGGTCGAGGCGCTTCATCACCGAATGGGCGCGGGGCTGCCATCGCACACGGTGATACAGCGCGGAGACACCGAACATCGCGAGCGTGCCGGCCACGTAGACGAGCAGGATCCAGCGTTCACCTGCCGAGGCGTTGGCGAGCGCCACCATGATCACGCTGAGCACGGCGACCGCGCCGAAAGCCACGACGTGGGACCAGCCGCGCAGCATCGGCTTCGCGAGCGGCACGTCGGCCAGCTGCACCGAGTTCACCTGCACCGAGTTCACCTGCACCGTGTTCACCTGCACACGGTCGACCGTACCGCCGGCCGGTGCACGGCGCCCGTCGGCCGCCCGGGTTTCCGACACATCCGAGGACGAGGCCCCGACCGGGGCTGCGTCAGGCGTCGACGGCGTGAGCGCGCAGATCGGCGAGCGAGCTGTACTCGAGTGCCGACAGATGGGTCGACGCGAGGCGGACCTTCGGCGCCGCGCCGGCCTCGAACGCCTCCTGCCAGCGGGATGCGCAGAGGCACCACTGGTCGCCGTCCTTCAGGCCGGTGAAGCCGTACTGCGGCATCGGTGTGCTCAGGTCGTTGCCGGCCTGCTTGCTGAACGCGAGGAACTGGTCGGTCATCACCGCGCACACGACGTGCATCCCGGGATCGTCCCCGTGGTTCTCGCAACAGCCCGTGCGGTAGTAGCCGGTCATCGGGTCGAACGAGCAGGGCTGGAGTTCCTCACCGAGGACGTTCAACTGGTTCACGGGGGAGAACCTAGGCCACGCTGACGTTGAGCGCCTTGCCGATGCTGTACGTGACGACGCACGCTGCCAGCATGATCAGCACTTGACGAGCGGCCGCCTTCGCACGGTTGCGTTCCGCGAACTGCCCGATCGCCCAGCCGAGCGCCGCCGCAGCGAGCACCCCGATCACGATCGAGGCGACGGTGGCACCGTTGCCCGATCCGGTGAACCATGGGATGACCGGCAGGATCGCTCCGAGCACGAAACAGAGGAACGACAGGCCGGCGGCGAGCCACGCCGACGGCAGCTCGTCGGGATCGATCCCGAACTCCTCGCGGGCGTGCACGAGCAGGGCCCGCTCCGGGTCGCGCATCACGTCGGCTGCAGCGCGGCGGGCCGTCTCGGGCTCCATGCCGTGGCTCTCGTACATCTCGCCCAGCTCTCGCTGCTCGGCCTCGGCGTTCACGCCGAGCTCGCGACGCTCGACCTCGAGCTCGCGAGTGATGAGCTCGTTCTGCGCGGAGATGCTGATCCACTCGCCTGCCGCCATGCTCACGGCTCCGGCGACGGCACCAGCGATGCCCGCGAGGCGGACGACCGGTGCGTCGACGCCACTGCCCGCGAACCCGATCACCAGCAGCACGTTGCTGGTGAGCCCGTCGCTCATGCCGAACACGCCGGCACGGGCGAGGCCACCGGCCACTTCGCGGTGTCCGGGGTGTGCTTCGCCGCGGCGGGCGACGGTGTGGCGACTCATGGCTGCAACGCTACCCATCCGGGTGGGAGGCCTTCCCCGGCCGTTGGTCACCACGCGACTGCGACGAATCGAGACCGTCGGGTGACCGGACGGGACAGCGGCGCGGCTCGCCGGACGGTCCGGTGCGGACGGAGGTGCCACACTGGTGGCGCCTGGCGTGCGACAACGGCGTCGCACCGTCCGGAGAGAGGTACCACGACATGGCGCTCACCACCGCGGTCGGTCAGGCCGCCGACGACTGGCTCGCCGCCACGCGCCGCGAGCTCGACCTGCAGGGCGCGGGCGCCCCGCTGCTCGACCGGCTCGCGCCCGTGCTGCCCGCTGGGTACGACGAGCTCAACTGGCCGGCGACCGCAGCGCTCGACCTGCCCCGCATCGCGGCCCTCGCCGACTCGGGCGGCGATGTCACGACCGCGGTGATGAAGTTCGCGGACACCGCGCCCGACGAGTGGCGGTTCCGCGTGTACCGCAACGGTGCGCCGATCCCGCTGGCCGACCTCCTGCCGCTGCTCGACCACCTGGGCATGCGCGCCCAGGACGAGCGGGCGTTCGCGTTTCACCTCGTCGAGGGCCCGCATGTGTATCTGCACGATGTGGGCGTGAAGGTGCCCGAAGGCGTCGATCTCGCCGACGCGTCGCTCGCCCGCGAACTGTGCCACGCGTTCGAGGAGGCGTTCCGCGGGTCCATCGAGGCGGACGGCTTCAACCGACTGGTGCTCGGCGCCGCGCTCACGGCGCGCCAGGTGGAGATCGTCCGTGCCTACGCGAGGTATCTGCGCCAGATCGGCTTCCCGTTCAGCCAGCAGTACATCGAGTCGACGGTGGTGCGGCACACGGCGATCACGCGGACGATCGTCGAACTGTTCGAGCACCGGTTCGATCCCGATCGCGACCGGCCCGACGATGTCGGTGCCGACGACGCGGCGCTTCGCGAGCGCATCGCTGAGCTGCTCGACGCGGTGCCGAGCCTCGACGACGACCGTACGCTGCGCGCCCTGCTGATGCTGGTCGACGCCACGCTGCGGACCAACGTGTACCGCGACGGGTCCACGCCGGGCAGCCACCGCGACGTGATGGCGTTCAAGCTCGACCCGGCGAAGGTGCCCGACCTGCCGTTGCCGCGGCCGATGTTCGAGATCTGGGTGTGCTCTCCCAGGGTGGAGGGCGTGCACCTGCGTGGCGGGCCGATCGCTCGCGGTGGGCTGCGGTGGAGCGATCGCCGTGAAGACTTCCGCACCGAGGTGCTCGGGCTCGTGAAGGCCCAGATGGTGAAGAACGCCGTGATCGTGCCCACGGGTGCCAAGGGCGGGTTCGTGCCCAAGCGACCGACGTCGTCGCCCGAGGAGTTCCGGGCCGAAGGCGTCGCGTGTTATCAGGCGTTCGTCAGCGGCCTGCTCGACCTCACCGACAACATCGTCGACGGTGCGATCGTGCCGCCGCCGCGCACTGTGCGCTTCGACGGCGACGACCCGTACCTCGTGGTCGCCGCCGACAAGGGCACGGCGACGTTCAGCGACATCGCCAACGCGATCTCGGCGTCCTATGGCTTCTGGCTCGGCGACGCCTTCGCGAGCGGTGGCAGCGCCGGCTACGACCACAAGGCGATGGGCATCACCGCCCGTGGCGCGTGGGAGAGCGTGCGCCGACACGCCCGTGCGATCGGCAAGAACGCCGATCGCGACCCGATCACCGTGGTGGGCATCGGCGACATGAGCGGCGACGTGTTCGGCAACGGGCTGTTGCGCTCGCCGTACCTGAAGCTCGTGGCGGCGTTCGATCACCGGCACGTGTTCGTCGACCCCGACCCCGACCCGGCCGAGTCGTACGCCGAGCGCGCCCGGCTGTTCGCGCTACCGCGCAGCAGCTGGGACGACTACGACCGCAGCCTCATCTCCGCCGGCGGCGGCGTGTACCCGCGCACGGCGAAGCACATCGACCTGTCGCCCGAGGCACAGCGCGTGCTCGGCACCGACCGTGCCACGTTCACGCCGATCGAACTGCTGTCGACGATCCTGAAGGCACCGGTCGACGTGTTGTGGAACGGTGGTATCGGCACCTACGTGAAGGCGACGACCGAGAGCCACGCCGAGGTCGGCGACCGCGCCAACGACGGACTGCGGGTGAACGGCAACGAGCTGCGTTGCAAGATGGTCGGCGAGGGCGGGAACCTCGGTCTCACCCAGCGCGGCCGCATCGAATACGCCCTCAACGGAGGGTTGGTGAACACCGACGCGATCGACAACTCGGCCGGCGTCGACTGCAGCGACCACGAGGTCAACATCAAGATCCTGCTGTCCGACGTGATGGCGTCGACGGGCATGACGATCGCGGCGCGTGACGAACTGCTCGCGTCGATGACCGACGAGGTCGGCGAGCAGGTGCTCGACGACAACCGCGCGCAGACGCTCGTGCTCGCGATCGCCCGGCGGCAGGCGCTGCCGATGGTGAACGTGCACTCGCGGTACCTCAACACGCTCGAGGCCGAGGGGTGGATCAACCGTTCGCTCGAGTTCCTCCCCACCGACAAGCAGATCGCCGAACGCCAAGCTGCCGGCGGTGGTCTCACCACCCCCGAGTTCGCGGTGCTGCTCGCCTACACCAAGACCACCAACATCGATCTCATGGTCCAGACGTCGTTGCCCGACGACCCGTACCTGCACCCCGAGCTCGTCCGCTACTTCCCGACACCCCTGCGGGACCGGTTCGCGGAGCAGATCGATCGGCACCGACTGCGCCGCGAGATCATCGCCACCCAGATCGGGAACCAGATGGTGAACATCTCCGGCATCAGCTTCGACCACCGCATGCTCGAGGACACGGGCGTCGGTGTGGTCGACGTGACCCGTGCCTGGGTCGCGGCCCGAGACGTGTTCGACGCCGTTCGCTGGTGGGACCAGATCGAGGAGCTCGGCGCCGACGTGCGGCTCGACGTGCAGGTCGAGCTGTTCCTCGAGGTTCGCCGGATGCTCGAGCGTGGCGTGAGCTGGATCCTGCGCCACCGTCGTCCACCAGTGGAGATCGCCGAACTCGTCGCACAGTTCCGAGCGCCGATGGAACGGCTGGCGACGGCGCAGGACGAGGTGCTCACCGGGCGCATGCGCGAGCTCACGTTCGCGCTCGAGGCGAGCCGCCTGGCCTCGGGTGTACCGGAGTTGCTCGCCCAGCGGTCGGCCATGTGGCCACTGGCCCACACCGCGTTCGACGTCATCGAGATGGCGGCCCGTTCAGGCACCGACGTCGCGACCGTGGCGACGGCCTATTGGGAGATGTTCGAGGCCGTCGACGTCGGGTGGCTGTGGGACGCGGTGGGTGCGCTGCCGCGCAGCAACCGGTGGCAGACCCAGGCCCGATCAGCGCTCCGCGACGACCTGCTCGCCGCGCTCGCCGACCTCACCGACGACGCCGTCGGCACGGGTGGCGCGGGTGGCGCGGGTGGTGTGGAGGCGTGGAAGGCCGCGAACGAACGTGTGCTCGGGCGGGCCGCTGCGATGTTCACCGAGATCCGGCGAGCCGAGACGTACGACGTCACGACGCTGTCGGTCGCGCTGCGCCAGTTGCGCAACCTGGTCCTCACCACGGTCCGGGCCGGCTGAGGTCGCCCGGTCGGGCGGCCCTCCTCCGGCGCGGGCGCCCGGTGCCGGCGGGGGAGTGCGGATAGCGTGGTTCGAGCCATGAACGCCCCTCTCATCACGCCTCGGTTCCGCATCGCGCCCTCGCCCACCGGCTACTTCCACGTCGGCGGCGCCCGCACCGCGCTGTACAACTGGGCGCTCGCCAAGCGTCTCGGTGGCACGTTCGTGCTGCGCATCGAGGACACCGACGCCGAGCGCAACCGGCCCGAGTGGAACCAGGGGATCATCGACGCGCTCGCCTGGATCGGCATCCACGCCGACGACTCCACGTTCGAGGGCCCGTACTTCCAGAGCCAGTACGCCGAGCACCACGTGGCCGAGGCGCAGCGGCTGTTCGCCAGCGGCACGGCCTACTACTGCGACATGACGCCCGATCAGATCCAGGAGCGGGCCAAGGCGGAGGGCGTCACGGGCTACGCCGGCTGGTCGCGCGAGCTCGGGCTCGGTCCCGGACCGGGTCGCGTGCTGCGCTTCCGGGTGCCCGAGGGATCGACCGTCGTGAACGACCTCGTCCGCGGCGAGGTCACCTTCGACAACGCCACGATCGAGGACTTCGTGCTGCTGCGCGGCAACGGGTCCCCGATGTTCCTGCTCGCCAACGTGGTCGACGATGTCACCATGCGGATCAGCCACGTGATCCGCGCCGAGGAGCACCTGCCCAACACGCCCAAGCAGCAGATGCTGTGGGAGGCGCTCGGCCACGAGCCGCCGGTGTGGGCGCACGTGCCACTACTGGTGAACGAGCAGCGCAAGAAGATCTCCAAGCGACGCGACAAAGTGGCGCTCGAGAGCTACCGCGATGAGGGTTACCTCTCCGACGCGATGGTGAACTACCTCATGACGCTCGGCTGGTCGCCCGGCGACGAGGAGATCCAGCCGTGGGCGACCATGCAGGACGCGTTCGCGCTCGAGGACGTCGCGAAGTCGCCGGCGTTCTTCGACCTGAAGAAGCTCGCCGCCTTCAACGGCACCTACATCCGGGCCATGTCGGTCGACGAGTTCGTCGCGGCCACCGAGCCCTGGTGCGCCCAGTGGCGCGAGGCACACCCCGAAGCGGTCTGGAACGCCGAGCACTTCGCCGTGATGACGCCGTTCATCCAGCAGCGCGCCACCACCCTGGCCGAGGCACCCGGCGTGGTCGACTTCATGTTCCTCCCGAACCCGCAGTTCGACGAGACGGACCTCTCGAAGGCCTGGGCCGTGGAGGACGCGGCAGCGTTGGTGGCCGAGACCATCGCCGCGTTCGAGACGTGCGACTGGACCCACGAGGCGATGAAGACGGCGTTCGACGCGATCGCCGACGCGCACGGGATGAAGCCGGGCAAGGCGCAGGCGCCGATCCGCGTCGCGATCACCGGCCGCACCGTGGGCCCGCCGTTGTACGAGGCGATGGAGCTGCTCGGTCGTGACGAGGTGCTGCGGCGCCTGCGGGCACTCCCCGGAGGCGTGCACGTCGCGTGAGCGACGATCTCTGGTCCGCCACCACGGCGCTCGACGCGCCAGTGGTCGATCCCACGCCGGTGGGTGGCGTCCGGATCGTGCGGCCCCGACGGTGGCCGAAGCGAGTGTTCCTGTCGCTGCTGGCGCTCGTCCTGTTCGCGGTCGGCTACCTCGGTCTCTCGCTCTACCAGGTGTGGTCGACGGGTCGCAGCGACCAGGCGCGCTCGGTCGACGCGATCGTCGTGATGGGGGCTGCGCAGTACGACGGACGGCCCTCGTTGCAGCTGCAGGCGAGGCTCGACCACGTGCTCGAGCTGTGGGCGGCGGGCTACGCCGACACCATCGTCGTGACGGGTGGCAACCAGCCTGGCGATCGCTTCACCGAGGCCGACGCGTCGGCCGACTACCTGGTCGGTCTGGGCGTGCCGGACTCGGCGATCGTGCGCGAATCCGTCGGCCGATCGTCGTACGAGTCGCTGCAGGGCGTCGCCGAACTGCTCGAGCCGCTCGGCAAGCGCACGGTGCTGATCGTGAGCGATCCGTTCCACCTGCTGCGCAGCCGCCTGTCGGCCGAAGAGCTGGGGCTCGAGGCGTACGTGTCGCCCACGCCCACCACCACGGTCACGGGCGGCGAGAGCCTGGCCAAGGAGCTGAAGGAGGCCGCCGGCGTGGCCGTCGGCCGGATCATCGGCTTCGACCGCCTCCTCGACATCACCGGCTGAGCATCCGTGAGCCAAACGCCGCGACTGACGGCGTTTCGCTCACGAAGGTCGGTAGTCCGTGAGCCAGACGCCGCGTGTGACGGCGTTTCGCTCACGGAACACGGTCAGGCGGTGAGGGCGAGCTCGCCGTCGACGCGGTCCATGGTGTCGGCGACCAGTTGGAACGAGCGCATCCGGTCGGCGGGTGCGTGGATGTTGGTGGTGATGATCAGCTCGTCGGCGCCCGTGCGGGCGACGAGGTCGAGCAGGCCGGCACGCACCGTCTCGGGTGACCCGATCACGTGGCTCGAGGTCCAGCCGCGCACGATCTCGCGCTCGAGCGGCGTGTACTCGTGGGACGCTGCTTCCTCGGGCGTCGGATAGACGTCGGGTCGACCCTGGCGGAGTCGGACGATCGCCAGAGCGCCCGAGCCGGCGAGCCACCTGGCGTGCTCGTCGGTGTCGGCGCACACGACGTTGACGCCGAGCGCGAGCTTCGGCACCTCGAGGTGACCCGGCCGGAACGTGGCCCGATATGCCTGCACCGCCGCATCGGTGTTGCCGCCGGCGAAGTGGTGCGCGAAGGCGAACGGCAGGCCCAGGTGACCGGCGAGCGTCGCGCTGTAGTCGCTGCTGCCCAGCAGCCAGATGTCGGGCGCATAGCCACGTGCAGGAACGGCGTGGATGGTGCCGAAGGGGTGAGACTCCGAGTACGACCCGTCGAAGTAGCCCATGAGCTCGGCGAGCTGCCGAGGGAACTCGTCGGCCGCCTCGTGACCCGCACCACGGCGCAGCGCACGAGCGGTGAGCCCGTCGGTGCCAGGGGCACGGCCGAGGCCGAGGTCGATGCGCCCGGGATGCAGCGCCTCCAACATGCCGAACTGCTCGGCGACGGAGAGGGCGGAGTGGTTGGGCAGCATCACGCCGCCCGAGCCCAGCCGGATGCGACTGGTGGCCTGGGCGAGGTGGGCGATGAGCACGGCCGGCGACGAACTGGCGATGCCCGGCATGTTGTGATGCTCGGCGACCCAGTAGCGGCTGAACCCGAGCTCGTCGGCGAGCCGGGCCAGCTCGATCGACGAGCGCAGTGCGTCGGCCGGGGTGCTCCCGGACGAGACGGGGGCGAGATCGAGGATCGAGAGCGCGACGGAGGACATGCAGTTCGCAACGTACCGCGGCGGTGCCGGTGTTCCCGGGGTGGGCGTCGACGTGTGTGCCATCTGCCCGGACAGGACCGACGCGGCGTCACAGCGCCGGGTCGACGCGCAGGAGAACCTGCCGGAGAATGGGGTGGGAGCGCCGGAGAGTGGTGGTTAGAATCTGTGCTCCACGGGTGCCCGAGAGGGTGTCTCGCTGGGGAATGGTGTAATTGGCAACACAGCAGTTTCTGGTACTGTTATTCAGGGTTCGAGTCCTTGTTCCCCAACCATCGCAGCTCGTCAGAGCTCGCACGAGCCGGTCCTCACGGGCCGGCTTCGTTCGTTTTCCGCCCGCCAGCGGGTCACGAAATCCTCGAATCCCTGTCGCGCGTTCGGGCGTCGGCCAGGCTCTCGAGGTCATGAGAGCCGAACTCGGGCACACGACCGACGCGTTCACTGCGTTCGTCGGCGAGGCGGAACCTCGGCTCCGGCGCGCACTGGTCGCGACGTACGGTCCCGTGCTGGGGCGTGAGGCGGCGCTCGACGCACTCAGCTGGGCATGGGAACACTGGAGCCGGCTGGAGGCGATGGTGAATCCCGTCGGCTACCTGTATCGGGTCGGCCGGACGGCCGCACGTCGACATCTGTCGACACGGCCGCTGGCACTTCCGTCGACAGGTGCAGCGGCCGGTGAGCCCGACACCGTGCCCGAGCTCGGGCCGGCCCTGCACCGACTGTCCGAGCAGCAACGAGCGGCTGTCGTGCTGGTGCACGGATACGGCTTCAGTCTGCGGGAGGCGGCGGACGTGCTCGATGTCGGCGTGTCGACGCTGCGCGAGCACCTCGGCCGCGGCATGGCGCGGCTGCGCGAGGCGATGGAGGATCATGATGAGCAGTGACCTGGAGCACCGACTGGCCGCCGTGGCCGTCGCCTGGGAACGAGAGGCGCCAGCGATCGCGCTCGCCGAGATCATCGGGCACCCTCGTTCCGAGCTGCCCGACCTCGCCGAAGCCATCGAGGTCGAGATCCGGCCGTCGCCGCCCGATCGCCGGCGGACGCTGGCGATCGCTGCGGCACTGCTCGTCGTCATCTGTGGCGTCGTGGTGTTGGCCCGACGTTCGCCGGATGCGGTGGACCCCGCGTCGCCGACGATCTCCACGTCGGTCCAGCCAGCCACGACCGCGGTCCCCATCACCCCGACGAGCGCGGCACCTTCTCCTGCGACGACGGACGACGCCGACGCGTCCCCGTCGACCTCGACGGTTCCCGTTGTGCTGCCCGCCGACGAGGTGGCGGCCCGGATCGCCGCCATCGACGCCGAGCGACGCACGGCGTTGCGAGGCTTCACCACGATCGGTTTCACGGTCGAACGGACGACGACCCTTGCCGACGGCTCGCCGTGGGACGGCGGTGGTGCGTCCTCGAGTTCGGCACGCGTGGTGTTGCGCAACGACGGCTCGGCCGCGGTCCGGTCGGACTCGTTCGGTCGGTCGTACTACGACGCAGCGGCGGGCATTGCCGTCGCCGTGTACGGAGGGCCGGACGGCCAGGACGCGTACCAGCAGGTCGACGGTCAGATGGACGGGTCGCTCGGCCTGGGCATCCCGACCGGTCTGGTGAACGGTGTCATCACGTCGATCGACGCCCTCACCTACGACGTCGTGGCGATCGAGGAGGACACGGTCGGCGGGCGCGCCACGTGGCGGATCGATCAGTGGCGCGGCATGAGCTCCCCGTCGTCGTTGGACGGGATGGAAATGAGCACGTGGATCGACCGAGCGACCGGCATCACGCTGAAGACCAGGTCGGCCGGGGCATCGTTCGCCGGCGAGGGCGATGAGATGACGCCGCTCACGGAGACCATCGTCTTGAGCGAGCTCGTGCTGGACGAGCCGATGCCGGCCGACTTCCCGCCGGTCGCTCCTCCGGGCGTCGAGGTGGCCCGGTCAGGCGACCCGACGCAGTTCGGCCCGATCACGATCGAGGCGGCCGCCGCCGAGCTCGGTCCCGGTGCCGTCGTGCCGACATTGCCGGCCGACCAGGTGTCGATGCAGCGGATGCAGTTCGGGGATGCTGACGGCGGCACCGAGGTCGCTCCGACGCTCGTCGTTCGATGGTTCGACGGCTTCTCGGTCACCGAGCTGCGGGTCGATCGGTTTCCGTCGTCGATGCAGCCGCCTGCATCGTGTGCCGACTGCAGCACCACGCTCCTCGAGCAGCTGCGGGGCGCCCCCATCGAGGCGAACCGCGTGAACGTCGGGGTCGGCCAGATCCAGGTGTCGATCGCCGGTGATCCAGAACGCATCCGGGCGATCGTCGATTCACTCGTCGAAACCTCCTGAGAGGCCCCGGCGATCACTGCGCGACGCCGCTCGGCGTCCTGCTGCGCCGGCGTCGCCTCTCCGTCTTCGGCGGCTCGATCAGCGGGTTCTGTCGATGTGGATCTCGCCGGTGTCGGCGTCGACCCGGATCCAGGTGCCGTCGGAGATCAGGCGAGTGGCGTCGGTGACGCTGACGACCGCGGGGATGCCGAGCTCGCGGGCGACGATCGCCGCGTGGCTCTGCTGGGCTCCGACCTCGACGACGACCGCCGCGGCGCCGAGGAACAGGGGCGTCCACGCAGGATCGGTGATCGGCGCGACGAGGATCTCGTCGGGTTCGAGCCCGCGAGGGTCGGCGGGGTCGAGGACGACGCGGGCGCGGCCCTCGGCGATCCCTGGACACACCGCGATGCCCTGCAGGACCACCGGCGTCGGGCCACCGGTCGCGCCGTCGGCGCGAAGCGGCCACGTCGATGGATCGGTGATCGCTCCGTCGAACCAGAACGGTGGGATGCGCGCCTGCCGGTGGTCGCGTTGCACTCGCCGTTCTGCGATCACGTCGGCGAAGTCGGTGGGTCGTTCGACGAAAGCCGCCAGTTCGTCTGTGGTCACGAGGAAGGCGTCGCGCAGATCGGAGGGGCCGCCTCGCTCACGCGCCCGGCGAGCCAATTCGTACAGCACGGTCTTCATGGCGCCGAGTTCGCGGACCATCGCGTCCTTGGCCCGCTCGCGTCCTGATGCGCCGACCTTCGACGCGTTCAGCGCGCGGCGGAAGACGGGGTGCGCCGGACGCGGCACGAGCGCGAGTGCTTCGTCCATCGCCGCGGCGCGGTCGGTGGCCAGCCGGATCGCGACGGCGGCGGGGTCGCGTTCCGATGGCGCGAACCGGAGGCGGTCGACGAGTGCCAGTGCGATTCGCGGCGCCAGCGCCCACGACGGTGCGGCGAGTTCGTACTCGTCGGGGCCGCGGTGTCCGTGGTCGCGGAGGAACGACGCGAACTCGGCCGTGACGGCGGCGCCCGGGTCGTCCGATGGTGTCGCGTCGATGCGTTCGACGACCGCGTCGAGTCCTTCGTCGAAGAGCGCCGTCCATGCCGGATCCGCGGCGACCATCCGTCCGAGCTGCCAGAGCCGAGTCGCCGGGAGGGCCGACTCGATCGTGCCGAGCCCTGCGGTCAGGCGGTTGACGAGCAGCGTCGGATCGCCGCCAGTGCCGCGCCGCAGCAGTTGCTCGAGACCGCCACGTCCGACCCCGGCGATCGCCGTGGCATTCCCGAGCGGAACGAAGAAATCGGCGATGCGCGCGGAGAACGTCTGCACGAGGGCGAGCAGTTCCGAGTCGGTCGCGGTGCCGACCTCGGGCAACGACGCCACCCACGCCGCGGCGCGAGCACACGTCTCGTCGATGGTGCCGGTGTCCGGCCGACGCATGGTGCGCATCGCCCATCGCGACAGGCGAACGGACGCTCCGATGCTCCGATCGCCCGGCTGCGCGCGATAGGGCGGGGCGTCGCTGACCCCCAGGCCCTGCTCGTCGGCCATCTCGGGCGTCATGCCAGGCGTGCGGACCCCCATCAGCCGGAACACCGACATGTTCAGGTACAGGTAGCCGCCGAAGATGCCCGACACGACGATGCCGTGCCGGTGCACCTCGGCCTCGGTGAACAGCCCCATCTGCACGAAGTTGCGTCGGTGACCGAGGGCCGGTGCGTCGGCGTAGATCGAGCCGCACAGCGGCGTGACCACGTTGGGGAACACCTC
>CAUJET010000133.1 GCA_963169665.1 Actinomycetota bacterium
CCGGCGACTCACCGCACGACTCAGATACGCGCGGTTCCCGTTCCGCAAGACCATCGACGAGTTCGACTTCGCGTTCCAACCGACCGTCGACCGCAAGCTCGTCGATGACCTCGCATCGCTGCGGTTCATGGACACCGGCCGACCGATCCTGTTCCTCGGCCAACCCGGCTGCGGCAAGACACACCTCGCCGTCGCGATCGCGATCCTCGCTGTCGAGGCCGGCTACCGCGGCTACTTCACCAACGCCGAAGAGATGGTCGCGAACATCGCCCAAGCCAACCGAGAAGGCACCCTCGCGTCGAAGCTGAAGACCTACACCGCACCATCAGTGCTCGTGATCGACGACGTCGGCCTCTTGCCGATGGACCGAGCCGCCGCCTCCGCGTTCTACCAAGTCGTCAACCAGCGCTACGAGAAACAGCACTCGACGATCGTCACGACCAACCGCGGGCTGCCCGACTGGGGCGAGATCTTCGGCGACACCGTCGTCGCCGCAGCGATCCTCGACCGACTCATGCACAACGCCGTCGTGTTCAACATCAAGGGCCCCTCCTGGCGTCTACGCGAGCACCAAGCCCTCACCACCGCCACCACAGACCCCACCAAACGCCGAGGCCGCTAACGTCACCCACGCAGGACGAACCCCACCCCGCGACCGCGACTTTCGTTGATCGCAGAACGCGACTTTCGTTGATCGCCAACAGCGACACGCGGTACATCGTGAACCAGGTGTACCTCATCGTGATTGGAATGTCGGTCGTCGCGTTCTTCGAAGCACCGATCCTCTCGGCGGGCACTATCGCCGTGGCTCTTTCCGTCATGATCTGGCGCTACCGGGTTTGGAAGAGGCGCAATCCAAACGAGTCGGCAGCGGGGCGCAACCCCGAGGAAGAGCTGTAGGGCGGAAAGGCGAGGTGCGTCCAGATCTGCCGATCGGCACGGTGTGCTGCCTTGCGCGAGGCGGTGCGCCCCGGCAATCTTCATGCGTGGCTGACGGCTCAGGCGAAGACGCAGTGGAGGGCGTCGGCAATGTTGCTCACAGCTCTCCACCGGGCTGGTACCCGGCTGGTGACGCATCCGGCACACTCCTCTGGTGGGACGGACGTCAATGGACCAATCACGTGGCCAGTCCGACTCCCGGAACGCCCCCGCGACGATCACGGACCCGGTCCGCGCTGTTGATCTCGCTCAGCGTTCTCGCTGCCATCGCCGTCATGTTCGGATCGATGCTGCTCTACGCGTTCGCTTCGGGCGAGGCCCACGACGCCCGCAGCCTGGATGATGAGGACATTCGGTCAACGGCGTCGGCGTCGTGTTCGAAACTGGCTGGGGAATTGACGAACCGGACCCGTGACCGGGTCGCCGACATCCGCTCAGGCAACGTCGCGATCGACGCCCTTGTGGACACGATGAACGAGCTCGATCGTGAGGTTCTCAGCGACGATGAACCAGCACTCGACTGGATCGGCGACTGGCAGCAGCTCGCCGCAAGCCGGGAGGCCTTCGCGACGCAACTCGAGGAAGGAATCGACGCGCCAATCGTGATCCCGACCGTCGACGGATACCCGATTACAGAACGAATGACGGACGTTGCACCACAGGAGTGCGCCGAAGCCATCCAAGCCGCTGCCTCGCCGTAGACGGCGTCCCGGGCTCGCCGTCCCGCATCCGTCCAGAACTGCCGATCGGCGTGTTGGACAAGCCGGTCCGGGTTCGTGCAGAGTGCGTGCGTGTCGGACAACCCCTACGTCGAGCGCGGCGAGATCTACCTCGCGCCAACGTTTCAGGGAGTGGGAGTCGGCCGAGTTCTGCTGGACCACCAGGTGACGCTGCACATCGGTTCAGACGCGCTCGTCATCGAGGTGCCCTTCGATGTGACCGACGGTACGACCTCTGTGCACATCGTGCCGGGAAACAGCGATCGCCTCTCTGGAGCCAGCACCCTCTTGAACGCGGTCTGCAGGTCGGTCCAGCTACACAAGAGCGGGGTGCTCCTCGTCGAGTTCGCCGACGATCGCGTGCTGACCGTGCGGCCGTCAGAGGAGTTTGAGTCCTGGCAGGCGTTCGTGCGCGGGCGCAACATGGTGGTGTGCTCGCCCGGTGGCGCCCTGTCGTTCTTCGGGTAGCGCAGAGCTGCCGCTCTGCTCGTTGGACAATGCTCGTCGCCTCAGGCAATCTGGGCTGCCAGGCGCGCTGCGGGAGGGTTGGCGATGGCATCGGGGCAATCTGGCGAACAACGTCCCCCCTTCGATCTGAAGTGCTACGTGTGCAGCCATGTCTTCGCGGGTAGCCGCGACATCATGCTCGTCACGCGACCGGACGGTGATTGGTGCTTCATGTGCGGTGCTGAGGATCATCCAGACGATGCCTCGGCTCTCCGAGTCGTTGGGCTCGGTCACGTGATCGACCGCGATGCGTCCGTGGCTGATGTGCTCGATCTCGAACCAAACGAAGAGGCCGATCGCGCCTCGCTCAGCGGTGACTGGGTGCGAACTCGCTTCTGACGGCGCCGCACCGATCTGCCGATCGGATCGCTCAATCGGCGTTGTTGGCTCCTGCTCTGCGGCGTGAGGCCATGACATGCTCGTACTCGTGGGTGCCCATCAATGACCGTCTTCGTCGTCTCCTCCGTGGCGGTAGCTGCGATCGGCGTGCTCGGACTCCTTCACAGATCGCGCACCTTGAACCGGGCGCCCAACATGGTCGTCTCGTCCGACGGGGCCGCGGCCGCGTCTCGGACAATGATCGCTTCGTGCGGTCTGATTGACGGACTCTGGGTGTGTTCGTTCCCACTCGGATCGCTTTCCGCTCGGCGCGGTGGCGTGACGTTGACTTGGCCGCAGTTCGCACGGCTCTTCGCATCGGCCGGCATGCCGACGCAGGTGACGGTCATGTGTCCATCAGGCACAACTGTTCTGACCCGGCGCACCCTGCTCGGGTTACGCCAGTTCCGGTTCGTTCACGCAGGCGGCTCTGCGCTCGTCGTAGTCACAGCGTCGACTGGACGCGAGTTGATCGAAGTGTTGAACCTTCGCCCGCTCAACTCCTGAGTGGTGACTCAGCGCACCTCGAAACCGCGGGCAGAGGGGTCGTGCGCCCACGCCGATCTGCCGATAGGGCGCGGCCAGTCACTTGCGGGGAACGCCCGCACCCGGCACCATGCACTAGCAGCGAAGGACGATGAGACCCAATGAACAATGAACTCCGTCGTGCCGTCTTTGAGGACCTGGCGCTGATTTGCGACTTGTCATGGTCGACTGCCCGCGACGCACTCGTCGACGGCTCACTCGCCTGGACAGAACGCCCCGATGCCTTCGAGCGGTTGCGCTCCCTGGTGAAGTCGCCAGAGGATGTCGACGCATTCGCCACCGCCGTGCAGGAGTTCGTACACGTCGCCCTGCATTCAATGTTGGTGATTGTCGATGGAGGTTCGGCGAGCGCTGAAGTCGGGAGAGTTCGGCTCGTGGATGAGACCGGCGAGTCCTTGGGTGACGGGTTGCACGAGGTGTTCGTGGATCATCTGTTCGAGACCGAACGGCTTCGTTGAGCACCGGGCGATAGCCGGTGACAGAGGGTGAATCATCAGTTGTTGGCGCGGAACTGCCGATCGGGCGCGAGAGAATGCGACCGTGAGTGACCCGCAGTGCGTTCGATGCCATCGGCCGGTGATCAGGAATCGCGAGCACTTCGAGACGTTCGAGAGAATGCACTGGTCATGCTTTCACTACGAGTTCGAGCACCCCGACGATCCAGACGTTGCGTGCGGTGATCCGTCGTGCCCGGCGCGGGCGTTCGACCTAGAGCCACTGCCCGCCTGGCGGCCCGAGAGCTAGCGCGGAACTGCCGATATGCCCGGGCTCGGCACCACATGCGGAACGGAGCGTTCGATGCGTGGCCACACGTTGGCTGGCCCCTCAATTACCGGAATAACCCGGATGCGCTCGCTGGATCACCGGAATAACCGCGTGCGGGCGACCCGCATCTGGCAACGCTCCTACCGGTGGGACGGCTCTTACAGGTCGATGCCGAAGTCATTGTCTCGGCTCGCGGCCGGTGTCCGGAAGTCGGGTTCGAGGCCGGTGGGGGCCCAGAGTTCTTGGGCGCGTTGGTGGGCTGGGAGGTCGATCCAGTCGTTGGTGAGGTAGCGGGCGAACACGTCGACGGCAGTGTTCTCGCCTTAGACGGCGAGGTAGGCGTGGTTGGATTCCCGGCCGCGGGTCATGGGGACGTAGAGGTTGCGGACGTCGGTGACGGCGTCGATGACGGTGATGGCGTGGTCGACGGTGCGGCCTTGTGCGCCCATGGCGGTGACGGCGTAGGCGAGTTCGACGTGGTCGCACAGGTACGCGGCCGGGAGGACGACCGTGCCGGTTGATCCGCGGGCGGTGATGGTCCAGTCGTCGTTGATCGCGGTGATGGTCCAGGTGTTGCGGTTGCGGACCATCTCGTGCCGGTCGGTCTCGATGGTCCGGTCGTTGTGCCGGGTGGCGATCTCGTCCCCGACATGCAACCGCACCCCGTTCGGCAGCACGAAACATTCCCCGTCGGC
>CAUJET010000134.1 GCA_963169665.1 Actinomycetota bacterium
GCCCATATAAGCGGAGATTGTGACAAGCGGTGAGGCGGGGTGCGAGGAACGCCGTGACAGCCGACAAGATGGACCCTTCCGGGAGAACCGGACCGAACGGGTGTTCCCGAACGGACGTTCGTCAGTATGTCGAGCGAACACCCGTTCGTCAACACCTCCGGACCAGAAAATCGAACACCTGTTGCACGAACAGATGTTTGACCTCGGCGGCGAACACGCGTACGCTTGCCCCATGGCCGACGCGATCTCCACCACCCTCACCGCACGTCAGAAGGGCATCCTCGACGTCATCGAGACGAGCATGCGCGAACGCGGCTACCCGCCGAGCGTCCGCGAGATCGGCGAGGCCGTCGGTCTCACCTCCCCCTCCACCGTGCACAGCCACCTGGCCTCGCTCGAGAAGATGGGGTTCTTGCGCCGCGACCCCACGAAACCGCGTGCGCTCGAGGTGCGCTACGACCCGTCGTCGGGTGCGGCCATCGAGCGGCGCCCCGTGCGCCACGTCCCGCTCGTCGGCGACGTCGCAGCCGGCACCGACGTGCTCGCCCAGGAGAACGTCGAGGAGCTGTTCCCCCTGCCCGAGGACTTCACCGGCGCCGGTGAGCTGTTCATGCTCCGCGTCCGCGGCGACTCGATGATCAACGTCGGCATCATGGACGGCGACTTCGTGGTGTGTCGTGCACAGACCACCGCCAACAACGGCGAGATCGTGGTCGCCGGCATCCCCGGCGGCGAGGCGACGGTGAAGACCTATCAGCGCACCGGTCGCACCATCACGCTGCTCCCGGCCAACGACCGGCTCGAGCCGATGGTGTTCCCGCCGGACGAGGTCAGCGTGTTCGGTCGTGTCGTCACCGTGATGCGCCGCCTCTGAGACCGAGCGGTCGAACCGCCCGCAGGCCACGCCTGCGCACCGACGTTCCCGCACGATGCGCCGTCCCCAGGACGGCGCATCGTCGCGTCAGGGCGCCGTTCAGGCGGTCGGCGGCGCGGGCCAGCTGGGGCCGCCCGCCGGCGGAGCAGGCGGCGGCGTCGGCGGCTGCGGCTGCGGCGCGGCGGGCATCGGCACGGTCGGGGCCGGCGGGGCGGGCGCCGTCGGAGGTGCCGGCGGCTGGTAGGCCGGCGGCTGGTACGGCGGCGGGGTCACCGGCACCTGACCCGAGCCGGGTGAGCCACCGAACGGCGGCGATCCGTACGGGCCGGGCTGACCGGGCTGACCGGGCTGGCCGGGCTGGCCGGGCTGGCCGGGCGAGCCGTACGACACGGGCGCAGGCGGCGTGCCCCCGTTGGCGCCACCGGCACCGCTGGCCGGCTTGCGGCGCATGCCCAGCACGAGGCACAGCCCGCCGATGAGCACGCCGAGCGCGAGCGCCCCGATGCCCATCGTCTTCGTCGAGCCGGCGGTGTCCTTCGGATTGCGACCCACGGCGACCGCGACCTCGTCCTCGTCGGACGTCGCGGTGATCTCGTAGTCGCCGGCCTCGGGGATCTCCACCGAGGCGACGGATCGACCGACGAATCCGGCGGCGTCGTAGTCCTTCGACTCGTCGTCGTCGAGGTCGATCTCGTCGCCGTTGTCGTCGACCAGGACGATGTCGACGTCGGGGAGGTCGTCGCCGCGGTACTCGTAGTCGTCGTCGACGTTCGGGCAGTCGCCGCGGAGCTCGCCGATCTCGCCGATGGTCTCGAGATAGATGGTGTACGTGCCGGCAGCGTCGAACTCGAGGCTCGTCGTGCAGCCGATCGGCGCACGGGCGAGGTTCTGCACCCCTTCGTCGTAGTTGGACGAGCTGGCGAGGAAGAGCACCACCCCGGCGACCACGCCGGCGGCGAGCACGAGTGCGCCCACGCCGATCAACCCGGCACGTCGACCACCCGGCGAGGCCGCGGTGAACGGCGCGGACGGTTGCTGGACGACGGGTTCCTGGCCGAGCGGGTTCATCCCGCCGGCACCATCCGCCGGCGGGAACTGCTGATACGACATGTCCTCACACCCCCAGTCGCCGAGCGACCTGGTCGATCCGGTCATCTGGTTGTACCACGGCGACACGCACGTTGTTGGCACCCCCGGCGCCGTAGAAGTCACCAGGGCTCACCAGCGCGCCGCCCTCGGTCGCGAGCCGCTCGGCGAACGCCCAGCCGTCGGCGGCATCGAACCAGAGATAGAAGCCCCCGGCCGGCAGCGGTACCTCGATACCCGACCACGCCGACAACACCTCTGCCATCCGCTCGAGCCGACGTCGATACCGGTCGCGCTGGACCTGCACGTGTTCGTCGTCCGCGAGGGCGACCACGCCCGCGGCCTGTGCCGGTCCCGGCACGAGCATCCCGACGTGCTTGCGCACCTCCTTGAGGTACGTGACCAGTTCGGTGTCGCCGGCGTAGAAGCCGACGCGGAGCCCGGCGAGGTTCGACCGCTTCGACAGCGAGTGCACGGCGACGACACCGTCGGTGCCCTGCTCGAGGATCGTGCGCGGCCGGCCCTCCCACGTGAACTCGACGTAGCACTCGTCGCTGAACACGGGCACGCCACGAGCACGGCCCCACGCCGCCGCGGCATCGAGGTCGCTGAGCGCACCGGTGGGGTTCGACGGGCTGTTCACCCACAGCATCAGCGCACGAGCCGCGTCGGCCGGGTCGATCGCGTCGAGGTCGAGCCCGCCGTCAGGGCGGGGCGGCACCGCGACCGGTCGACAGTTGGCGAGGATCGCCCCCATCTCGTAGGTGGGGTACGCCACCGCCGGGTACAACACGGTGTCGCGAGCAGGCGTGCGCAGCCGGAGGTAGTGCGGGGTCGTCGCGACGAACTCCTTCGTGCCGACACACGCAGCGATCTGGTCGAGCGACACGTCGAGATCGAAGCGGCGCTGGATCCACGAGCGGATCGCACCCCGGAGCCCTGCGGTGCCGATGCTCGGCGGATAGCCACGTTCGCTGTCCGACGACGCGAGCGCGGCGATCACCGCCGGCGGCGGCGGGTCGCACGGCGTGCCGATCGAGAGGTCGACGATGCCACCGTCGTGCGCGGCGCAGATCGCGGCCAACCGGTCGAGCTTGTCGTACGGATACGGCGGCGGCACGAAACCGGCGGGCGACTCAGACAGGGCGTCCATGGACCGACATCGTGGCACCTCGACGCGAGCCGACCCAATGCGTTCTCGACATGTCGACGCGCGAGCCGGTTCAGGTGTCGGTGGCGACGACGAACTCCGACAGGCGGCCAGTGGAGGCATCGGCCAGGCGGGCACGGACGCGCACCCCGCCGTCCTCGTGGCTGCTCGACACGACCTCGCCCTCGCGGTGGACGGCGGCGAGCACGTCACCGCGGTCGTACGGGATGAGCAGCTCGACGGGCGTCGCGATCGTGCGCAGACGATCCGCGAGGGTGGCGAGGAAGTCGTCGATCCCCTCCCCCGTCACCGCGCTGACGGCGACCGATCCCTCGTGGTCGGCGACCAGCTCGGCGATCGCTTCGGGCACGAGGTCGGCCTTGTTGAACACGATCAGCTCGGGCACCCCGTCCGCGTCGATCTCGGCGAGCACCTGACGGACGGCAGCGATCTGACCCTCCGGGTCGGCCGCGGACGAATCGACGACGTGCACCAGGAAATCCGCCTCGCTCGCCACCTCGAGCGTGCTCTTGAACGACTCGATGAGGCCGTGCGGCAAGCGGCGCACGAATCCGACGGTGTCGGTGAGCAGCACCGGCTCACCACCGGGGAGCGAGAGCCGGCGCGTGGTGGGGTCGAGCGTGGCGAACAGACGGTCCTCGACCAGCACCCCGGCCTGGGTGAGCCGGTTCAGCAAGGTGCTCTTGCCGGCATTGGTGTAGCCGACGATCGTGACCGCGGCCAGGCCGCTGCGGCCTCTGCTCTTGCGCTGCAGGTGCCGAGTCTCGCGGAGTTCGCCCAGATCGTGCTCGAGGCGGCTGATCCGCTTGGTGAGCGTCCGTCGATCGACCTCGAGTTTGGTTTCACCGGTACCGCGTGTGCGGGTGCCGACGCCACCGCTCTGCTGCGAGAGGTTCGCCTTGTTGCCACGGCGCAGACGAGGCAAACGGTAGCGGAGCAGCGCCAACTCGACCTGTGCCTTGCCCTCGAGCGTGTGGGCGTTCTGGGCGAAGATGTCGAGGATCACCGCGGTGCGGTCGAGCGCGGTCCGGCCGAGCAGCTTCTCGAGGTTGAACTGCTGTGCCGGGCTCAGATCGTTGTCGAACACCACGGTGTCGGCGTCGACGGCGAGGCAGAGCTGCTTCAGCTCCTCGACCTTGCCCTTGCCGATGAACCAGGTGTGATCGGGGGCGTCGCGCCGCTGCACGAGGCGACCGGCCTCGTCCGCGCCGGCGGTGTCGATGAGGAGCGCCAACTCGTCGAGACCGGCCTCGGTGTCATCGTCGGTGTGACCCGGCAACGTGACTCCGACCAGGACGATGCGCTCTCGCTTGGTGCGCTCGATGAGCGTGGCGCCGAGTGCTTCCTGGTACGGGTTCGTCATGCGGTGGCCGTGGTCCCTTCTGAAGCGGTCGACGAGTGATCGGTCGACCCGAGCTTGCTGGTGTCGTGGGGCCCGACGTCGTCGAGCTCCACCTCGATGGTGGCGATCAGCACCGACGGTCCCACGAGCGTGGCCCGACCGGGAGCTGGTTCGTCGAGTCTGACCTTCGCGCGTCCGCCGTCCATCTGCACGACGATTTCCGACGCGCTGGCCGGCACGAGGCCCCAGGTGCGCGCCGCGTGGGCACTGGCACAGGCACCGGTGCCGCACGCCTCGGTGATGCCGGCGCCGCGTTCGTGCACTCGCATGCGGATGACGTGCGGCTCGGGGCCGGGCTCGACGATCTCGAGGTTGGTGCCCGGCACCTGCTGGCCGAGGTGCAACAGATCGACGGCCGCGACGTCGTCGACGCCCACCACGGTGTGCGGGTTGCCGGTGGAGAGGTGCAACACGGGTCGGTCGGGATGGCAGCCCACCGCCGCCCAGCCCTCGGGTTCGGTGCCGGGAACGATCTCACCCATGTCGACGCTGGCCTCGATCGTGGCGGCGCGATCGGTCGCGAACACCTGCACGTGACGCAGCCCCGCATCGGTGACGATCGTCATCGGGTCGAGGCTGCCGCGGCGGGCGGCCAGGGCCTGTGCGAAGCACCGGATGCCGTTGCCGCTCATCTCGGCGCGACTGCCGTCGGCGTTGTAGAGCCACATGCGCGCGCTGTGCTCGGGATGGCTCTCGCCGATCAGCAGGCCGTCGGCACCGACGCCGCGGCGCCGGTCGCACAGGCGGACCGCGAGCGCCGGCAGGTCGTCGGCGGCCACGCCCGGATGGAACGCGACCAGGAAGTCGTTGCCGAGGCCGTGGTGCTTGGTGAGGTGGAGAGTGGTCACGACGGCGTTCCGTTCAGTCGTCTGCGTGGTCGCGGTGGGAGTCGGCGGAGCCGGATCGGTCCGACGGATCCGACCGGTCCGGCTGGTCCAAGGAGGCCAGGTGGCGTTCGATCACCGGCACCGACTCGGCGACGGGATCGTCGTGGATGTCGAGCCAGCGTACGCGAGGGTCACGACGGAACCACCGCTCCTGGCGGACCGCGAACTGGCGTGTGCGCAGCACGACGGTGGCGACGGCTTCGTCGAGGCTCACCCGACCCTCGAGGTGCTCGATGAGCTCCTTGTAGCCGAGCGCCTGGCGGGCGGTGCGCGAGAGATCGGGGAACGTGTCGAGCAGCCGTGCGACCTCGTCGACGAGACCGGCTGCGACCATCCGGTGCACTCGCGTCTCGATGCGGGCGGCGAGCATCGGTCGGGCCCAGCGGAGACCGAACTGCACGTACGGCACCGGTGGGTAGGTGTCGAGGCCGGGGCCGAACGAGCTGAACGGCCGACCCGAGCCGAGGCACACCTCGAGCGCGCGCACCACGCGCCGGGCGTTCGTCGGCTCCATCTTGGCGGCCGCTACCGGATCGAGCGCGGCGAGTTCGGCGTGGAGCTGCGGGATCGGCTCGGCTGCTGCTCGCGCCTCGAGCGCAGCGCGCACCTCGGGCCACGAGCCCGGGATCTCCATCGGGTCGGTGAGCGCACGGAGGTACAACCCGGTGCCGCCCACCAGCAGCGCACGGGCGCCGCGGGCGTCGATCTCGGCACGGGCCAGGGCGGCCGCGTCGGTGAACTCGGCGACCGCGAAGTCGTGATCGGGGTCGACGAGGTCGAGCAGGTGGTGGGGCACGGCGGTGCGATCCGCTGCGGTGGGCTTGGCGGTGCCGATGTCCATGTGCCGGTACACCTGCATCGCGTCGACGGCGACGATCTCGAACCGCTCGCCGTCGGACGCCGAGGTGGCCAGCGCCATCGCCACGTCGCTCTTGCCGCCGGCGGTGGGGCCGAGCACCACCACCGCCGGCACCGCCGGAACCGCCGGAACCGCCGGCACCGCCGGAACCGCCGGCACCGGGCGCTCGGCGCTCATCGACACGCGTCGCTCAGGACGCGGCGACGGCGATGCGCCGCTTGTGCGAGGGCTCGGCGATCAGCTCGCGGAACTCGCCGGTGAGGTGGTGCGGTGCCGCACCGGTGACCTCGACGGTCGCGTAGGCGCCGATCCGCACCGGATGCGGCGGCGTGAAGTGCACGAGCTTGTTCTGGCGGGTCCGGCCGGAGATGATGCTCGGGTCCTTGCGGCTCGGCCCTTCGACCAACACTTCCTCGACCCGACCGATGCGGTCGCGGTGCTTGGCGATCGCGCTGCGCTCGACGACGATCCGCAGCCGCTCGAATCGCTCGCTCACCACCGAGGAATCGACGAAGTGCTCGGTCATCGTCGCCGCCTCGGTGCCTTCTCGCGGGGAGAAGAGGAAGGTGTACGCGTAGTCGTACTCGGCGGCGGCGGCCACCTCGAGCGTGCGGGCGAAGTCGTCCTCGGTCTCGCCGGGGAACCCGACGATGATGTCGGTGCTGATGGCCAGATCGTCGATCGCGGCACGACCGGCAGCGAGACGCTCGAGGTACCGCTCGGCCGTGTAGCCGCGGTGCATCAGCGACAGCACCCGGTCGGAGCCGCTCTGCAACGGGTAGTGCAGGTGCTCGCACACCGCCGGCGAACCGGCCATCGCCGCGAACGTCTCGGGGCGCATGTCCTTGGGGTGCGGGCTCGTGAACCGCACGCGACGGATGCCGGGCACCCCCGCGACCGCGGTGATGAGGTCGGCGAACAGCGGTCGCAGCTTCGCCTCGGCGTCGCCATCGCGACGCTGGGCCAACTGCAGGTCACGTCCATAGCTGTTGACGTTCTGGCCGAGCAGGGTCACCTCGGTGACGCCCTGGCCGACGAGGTCGTGCACCTCGGCCACGACGTCGTCGAACGGACGGCTGATCTCGGCACCGCGCACCGACGGCACGATGCAGAACGCGCACGAGTTGTCGCACCCGATCTGGATCGTGACCCAGGCGTTGTAGGAGGTCTCCCGCCGCGCCGGCAGCGCGGAGGGGAACAGGGCGTGGTCGTCGATGACGGCCTCGTCGAGGATCTCGGTGATCGGGCCGTGGGTCGTGGCGTGGTGCAACAGTTCGGTGGCGCGGTGCACGTTGTGCGTCCCGAGCACCACGTCGGTCCACGGAGCGCGCCGTTGGACCAGATCGCGGTCTTTCTGCGCGAGGCAGCCGGAGACCACGATCTGGCGGCCCTCCTTGGCCTCCTTCCACCGCTTGAGGTGGCCGAGGTTGCCGTACAGCTTGTTGTCGGCGTTCTCACGGATGCAGCAGGTGTTGAGCACCACCACATCGGCATCGTCATCGGAATCGACCGCGACCAGGCCGTCGGCATCGAACAACCCGGCGATGCGCTCGGAGTCGTGTTCGTTCATCTGACACCCGTAGGTGTGCACGACGTAGCTGCGAGGGCTGCTGGTCACATCGGTCAAGGCTACCGAGGGCCGTCGGTCAGGTGACGGGCGCTGCCCACTCGGGCGAGAAGGGGTTGTGGGCGATCTCCCACAGGTGACCGTCGGGATCGGCCACGTATCCGGAGTAGCCACCCCAGGACACGGCCTCGGGACGCTTCGCGACCGTGGCCCCGGCGGCGACGAATGCGGCGAACACCCGGTCGACCCCATCACGCGACGGTTGATTGCTGGCCAGGGTGACACCACGGAACCCGCCCGACGGCGCCGGCTGCAGGGCGTCGTCGGCGAGTTCCGTGGCACCGAACAGACCGAGGACCACCCACCCTCCGCCCGGGGTGCCCAGGCGGAGGAAGGTGATCGTCGATTGGCTGTCGTCGGAGCGTCGCCAGCCGAGGGCCTCGTAGAAGGCAGTGGACCGAGCAACGTCGGCCACGCCGAGGGTGACGAGGCTGAGGTGGGCGGTGACGCTCATCTGCTCGTCTGCCGTCGTCTCACGAACTCAGCGGTCGGCCTCGATCTCGACACCGAGCGGCTGCTCGTCGGCCTCGGTGAACTCGTCACCGATGCCGGCCTGGCGGCGCACCTTGTCGGAGACCTCCATCATCACCTCGGGGTGCTCGGACAGGTAGTTCTTCGCGTTCTCACGACCCTGGCCGAGTTGTTCGCCGTCGTAGGTGAACCAGGCGCCGGACTTCTTGATGATGCCCATGTCGACCGCCATGTCGAGCAGCGAGCCCTCACGGCTGATGCCCTTGCCGTACATGATGTCGAACTCGGCCTGCTTGAACGGCGGGGCGACCTTGTTCTTCACGACCTTCACCCGGGTGCGCGAGCCGGTGACCTCGGTGCCGTCCTTGATGGACTCGATGCGTCGGATGTCGAGGCGGACCGATGAGTAGAACTTCAGCGCACGGCCACCGGGGGTGGTCTCGGGCGAGCCGAACATGACGCCGATCTTCTCGCGCAGCTGGTTGATGAAGATCGCGATGGTGTTGGTCTTGTTGAGGTTGGCCGTGAGCTTGCGCAGCGCCTGGCTCATGAGACGGGCCTGGAGGCCGACGTGGCTGTCGCCCATCTCGCCCTCGATCTCGGCGCGAGGCGTGAGGGCGGCGACGGAGTCGATGACCAGCACGTCGATGGCGCCGGAGCGCACCAGCATGTCGGCGATCTCGAGCGCCTGCTCACCAGTGTCGGGCTGGGAGATGAGGAGCTGATCGATGTCGACGCCGATGGCCTTGGCGTAGATCGGGTCCATCGCGTGCTCGGCGTCGACGTAGGCGCAGATGCCGCCGTTGCGCTGGGCCTCGGCCACGACGTGCATGGCGAGCGTGGACTTACCCGAGGACTCCGGGCCGTAGATCTCGACGACGCGACCGCGGGGCAGGCCGCCCACGCCGAGGGCGAGGTCGAGCGACAGCGCCCCCGTGGAGATGATGTCGATGCCCATCGACGTCTTCTCGCCCATGCGCATGATCGACCCCTTGCCGAACTGCTTGTCGATCTGGGCGAGGGCCATGTCGAGTGCCTTCTCGCGGTCGTTGTTGTTGCTCATCGTCTGCTCCGTTCCTGCCTGCTGGGTACTTGCGTGATGGGGTGTCCCGTGAACGGGACGGGGTCGAACTCGACCCGATGTGGTGATGCTGAGCACCGTACGAAAAGGGTGTGACACGGAGTCGGTGATGCCGCTCGGCGACTCGTGGGCTGTCCGACGGTGATGCCGTGACGAACGACATGACTGTAGTTACGAACGGACGTTCGATCAAGCATCGAACACGGAATTTCCCGCGAATCCAGGCGAATCCAGGCAAATCCCCGCGAATTCCGACGGACCCGGTCCGTTCGCCCGCCGCCGCCGATCCTCGCGATGACTAGGGTCCGCGTCCATGACCAGCACATCGCAGGCACCCTCGTTCGACACGATCACCGTCACGGCCGACGGCGCACGCGGATCGCTCGTGCTCGACCGGCCCGACAAGCTCAACCCGCTCAGCACCCACACCCTCCGCGAGATCGAGCTGGCCGCACGTTGGTTCGACGACCAGCTCGACCTGAAGGTCGTCGTCGTGAGCGGGGCCGGCCGGGCGTTCTCGGCCGGGGCCGACCTGTCGTCGTTCACCGGGCCGGGCGTCCCCGAGGACCGCCAGCAGGGGTGGCGCATGGGACGGGCGCTCGACGAGATGCGCGCCGTCACCGTCGCCCGGCTGCACGGCTGGTGCGTCGGCGGCGGCCTCATCGTCGCCGCGGGCTGCGACCTCCGGATCGCTGGTCGGTCGGCCCGCTTCTCGATCCCCGAGGTCGACCTCGGCATCCCGCTGGCCTGGGGCGGCATCCCCCGACTCGTCCGCGAGATCGGCCCGGCGCTCACCAAGGAGCTGGTGATGACGTGCCGGCCGTTCGACGCCGAGGAGGCACTTCGCAGCGGCTTCCTCAACCGGGTCGTCGCCGACGAGCAGCTCGACGACGAGGTCGAGTCCCTGGTGCAGACCCTGCTCGCCAAGCCCAAGCTCGCCCTGCTCGAGACCAAGGCGCACGTGAATGCGGTGACCGAGTCGATGGTGGGCACCGGACGCAGCTGGGCCGATGCCGACGGGCTGTTCGCCGGCCTGCGCGACGCCGAAGGACAGGCGTCGGCCCGGGCCTACGTCGAGCGCTTGCGACGCTGAGCCGAGCGGGGCAACGGCACGCCGGCCGCCGCATCGCCCGACGCGACGGCCGCTGCGGCGTCGTCGAGTTCGGCGCGTTCGGGCGGGTGCACCGCCAGATCGAAGGCCAGCCACATGGTGTACGTGAACGGGTAGATCAGCACCGGGACGACCAAGGCGACCACGAACAACGACAGCACGAACGGCAGCACCGGGATGTCGGGGGCCGTCACGACGAACCCGACGGCCATCGCCGTCGCGAGCGCGCCGAAGGTGACGATGGTGTTCACGGTCACGGTGCCGAGCTCGAACCCCTCCTCACGGTGCCAGGCGATGCCGCAGGTGCGGCAGCGGTCGTACCGTTTGAACCAGCCGCGCACGAAGGTGCGCCGGGAACCGCACCACGGACACTTCAGCAGCATCGCCCGTCCCGACATGCGGGTGAACCTCTGCTGTGTGGCGGCCATCGGTGTCACCCTACGACCGCTCCTCCACCCGACCCAAGCGTCGAGACGGTGCAGCGACGTGCCGTCCGGCTCACCTCATGATGCCCGGCGCGGGTCGCGTGCGCGCGTCTGAGGGTGGATGGGTCACAATGGGTCCGTGCGTCGCTCATTCGCCGGTCTCCTCTTCGGTGTCGCCTTCGCGTTCGCGTGCCTGGCGATCAGCGGCTTCCTCCTCCACCGCACTGCGTTCTCGCCGAGCCGCACCGGCGGCGAGGCGGCATCGATCCTCCAGGACGAGGAGGTGCAGCGCGAGGCGATCGCCGCCGTCGCCGACGCGACCGCCGACCAGATGTACCCCGGCGACCCGACCGGCGCTGCGCTCGTGCGTCAGAACATCACGATCGTGGCGTCGACGCCTGCGGGTGCGCCGTTGTTCGGGCAGATGCTCGCCGACGCCCACGCCGTGCTGATCGGCGACCTCGCCGGGCCGGTCGTGGTGACGCCCGAGCAACTCGTGCAGATCACGCGTGACGAGCGCGCCGGCGCGCTGCCGCCGCTGCAGGTGGCGGTGCCCACGATCGGCTCGCTCGAGCTGATCGACGGCATTCTCGGCTGGCTCGTCCCATTGAGCGGCGTGGCCGCGATCGTCTTCTTCGTGCTGTGCTTCCTGGCGAGGCCCGAGCGCGGCGCGCTGTTCCGCACCCTCGGCATCGGCCTGGTCGCACTGGCAGCGCTCGCGATCATCTTCAGCTACGTGCTGCCGAAGTTCATCCCGCCGCTGCTCGACGACAGTGCGTGGGCGCGCACGCCGGCGCTGATGGCCGACGCAGGGCTCGGACTCACCCTCTTCGCAGCGTTCGTGCTCGCCGGCGTCGGTCTCGCGCTGTTCATGGCCTCCACGCGGATGGGCCGGAGCCGCCGGTGGAGCACCCCGGTGAGCACCTACCGATACCGCGAGGAGCGCAGCTGGAGCTGACGCCCCCGGTCGCCGGTCAGGCGATGAGCTCGTCCACGAACTCCTGGAACACCGACTCGTAGCGCATCGCGTCGTGCTCGCTGTGCAGCGCGGAGATGAGCCACTGCTCGTCGAGGCCCGGCGGCAGGAGGATGCCGCGGTTGATGCCGTGCATCCACTGGGCGAACGCGAGGTCGAAGTCGGTGGCCTTGTAGTCGCGGTAGTTCTTGATCGGCTCCTCCGACCATGTCACACACCCCTTCGCGCCGAACTGCACCGTGTGCGCCGGCAGGCCGGCGGCGTCGATGGTGCCCTGACACGCGGCCACGAGCTTGCTGTTGAGCGCGTTGATCGACTGATGCACCTCGGGCGTGCAGATGTCCTGCAGCACTGCCTTGGCGGCTGCCATGCACAGCGGGTTGCCGTTGTAGGTACCGAGGTGGAGCACCTTGCCGCTGGTGATCTGGTCCATGCACTCCTGGGTGCCGCCGAACGCGCCGAGCGGGAGGCCGCCGCCGATGCTCTTGGCGAGGCACACCAGGTCGGGCTGCACGCCGAGTACGCCGGTGGCACCGCTCCAGCCGGCGGTGATGCCTGTCTTGACCTCGTCGAAGATCAACATGGTGCCGTACTTGCGGGTGATCTCGCGGACCGCCTCGAGATAGCCGGGCTGCGGCATGCAGATGCCGATGTTCTCCATCACCGGCTCGACGATGAACGCTGCCACCTCGCCGCTGCGCAGGACGCGCTCGAGCGCTTCGGGATCGTTGTACGGGATGACGAGGGTGTCGGCCAGCACCGCGGCGGTGATGCCGGCCGTGGCAGGGATGGGCGTGGGGTTGTCGGCCGGACCGGCGAGCTCGACCTTTGGCTTCATCGAGATCATGACCTCGTCGTGGTGACCGTGGTAGCCGCCTTCGACCTTCACGAGCTTCTCGCGACCGGTGATGCCGCGGGCGACGCGAATGGCGTCCATGGTGGCCTCGGTGCCCGAGTTCGTGAAGCGCCACATCGGCAGGCCGTAGCGCGCGGCGAGCAGCTCGGCCACGTCGGCGTTGGTCTCGCACGGCGTGACGAACAAGGTGCCGTTGTCGAGTTGGCGCTCGACCGCCTGGCGCACCAGCGGATGGCAGTGTCCGGCGAAGAGGGCGCCGTAGCCCATGTCGTAGTCGACGTAGCGGTTGCCGTCGACGTCTTCCATCCAGGCGTCCTGGGCGCGGCTCACGACGATCGGGTGCGGGTCGTAGGCCTGGAAGCTCGAGGGCACGCCGAGCGGCAGCACCTTGCGGGCCCGCTCGGTCGCACGCTGGGAGCCGGCGGTTCGCTGCATGTACACCTGCAGTTCGCGGGCGGTGATCTGCCGAGCTCGGGCGACCAGTTCGTCGTGGCGGATGGATTCCGTTGCACTCATGTTGGTTCCTTTTCGGATCACGTTCTCGCAAGCCTAGCGCACCACGGAATCCGTCGTGAACGGCGCCGATGGCAACGCTTCGCATCCATGCGGCCGAGCGGCGGGTGACGCCGCTGCGCGCGCACCCTGACGGAACGTGGACGCGGCGACCCTCCGTGCGCACCTGGGCACCGGGGGCGCTCGGGCACGACGCCGGGCCGAACGGGTCGTCGGCGGGTGTGGCATCGGGCCTGGAACGGGCCACGGAACCGTTGGTGGAAGTCCGCATCGCGTCTGGCAGAATGTGGACCCTTCATGGTGGCCGTAGCTCAGTTGGTAGAGCTCCAGTTTGTGGTACTGGCTGTCGCGGGTTCGAGTCCCGTCGGTCACCCTGGGCTCTCGGGCCCCATGTTGTCGGCCGGTGGTGTGGATCCCTACACTGCCGGACCGCCACACCTGCGGTAACTCGCAGCAACTCGCCCCTCTAGCTCAATGGCAGAGCAACGGACTCTTAATCCGCAGGTTCTCGGTTCGAGTCCGAGGGGGGGCACCACGCAGTACCTGGTCAGAGCCACTTTCTGAGACCAGAGTTCCTCCCCCGCTACAGTCCGTGCCGCGAATCTGCCGCGAAAGGGTGGGTCGAACATGGGGACGATGCGTGAGCGGGCGCAGGGCACGTGGGAGTTGAGCGTGGCCGCGGGACGAGATCCGGACACCGGGGCATACCGCCGCGTGATCCGAACCGTGAAGGGCGTGACGAAGCGCGAGGCCAAGGCAGCGCTCGCGGAGCTCGAAGTGGCGGTCGCCGCCGGCCGTGTGGGCGCCGACGATCCGACGCTCGCCGAGTTGCTCGAGCGGTGGATGGAACACCTCGCCGGTCTGGGCCGGTCGGACTCGACGCTGTACAACTACCGCAAGTACATCGACCGGGAGATCGTGCCGGCGCTCGGCTCGAACCGGCTGTCGAAGCTCTCCCCGCTCGACATCGACCGCTTCTACACAAAGCTCCGCAAGCGGGGCCTGTCGTCATCGACGATCAGGCAGATGCACGCCATCCTGCGGGCCTCGCTGAACCAAGCCGAGCGTTGGGGGTTGGTGCACCGCAACGTCGCCAAGCTCGCCTCGGCGCCGTCACAGGAGCAGCGTGAGCAGCTTCCGCCGGAACCGGCGATGGTGCGAGCCCTGCTGGTCGCCGCCCGCGAGTTCGATCCGTTGTTCGGTCTCTACGTGCGGATCGCCGTGGCGATCGGTGCGCGTCGGGCCGAGGTATGCGGACTCCGATGGAGCGACATCGACCTCGAGGCCGGCTCGTTGTCCGTTCAGCGGAGCTACCTGGCCATCCCGGGGGCGAAGGGCGACCGGCCGACCAAGACGCGATCGGCTCGCACCGTGTCGCTCGATCCGGTCACGATCGCCGCGCTCGAGGCCGGCTGGTCGACTGCCGTCCGGATCGCCGAGCTCGTCGGGATGACCGAAGCAGAACGCCGCCAGCTCTATGTGTTCAGCACCGACCCGCTCGGGCGGAACGCGTGGCGGCCCGATGTCGCCAGCGCCAAGTGGGAGGTCGCCCGCTCCCGGGTGCCCGGCGGCGAGAGCGTTCGACTGCACGACCTCCGCCACTTCCAAGCGACGCAGCTCCTCGATGCGGGGGTGCCGGTGCCCACGGTTGCCGCTCGACTGGGCCACGCCGACGGCACGACGACGATGAAGATCTACGCCCACCGAACGCGTCGGGCCGACGAGCACGCAGCTCGCGTCGTGGCCGATTTCCTCGCCGAACCCGACTGACCGCGGTCGAGGCCGAGGAGGCCGGAATGTGGCGTACCGCGGCGGCACGCGCACGACCCGCGGCATTTCCGTGACGGTTGCGTTTCGATCGGCTCGAGTTTTCAACGCGGGCCGGTCTCGTTGTCCAGTTGTTCTAGGTGAAGGTATTTCTGAGCACTGCGTCGGTGACCGCCGACGCTCCGACGCTGCCCGACTTCCTGAGCGTGAGCGAGGCGGCCCGGGTGCTGCGGGTGAGCCGCAACTCGGCGTACAAGTTGGCGAATCTGTTCATCGATTCCGACGGCGCCGAGGGCATCCCCGCCGTTCGGTTCGGCCGGTCGATCCGGATCCCGCGAGTCGCGATCGAGGCGATCCTCGGTGGCCGCGTGTCGCTTCCCGAGTTCGACGAACGCAAAGCCTCGCTGGAGCACGCGACGCCAGTCAGGCGTTCCCGACGCAGGCGCACGACCCGCCCTCGATCAGGCGGGAACCCGTCACCCGCGGCTGATACGTCACAGACCGTGTTCACGCAGCAGTCGCTGCCGTTCGAGGACTGATCGCGTTGAACCCCATCCCGACTCATCCTCCCTGTTGCTCACTTCTGGACAGACAGGTGCCCGTTTCGGGCGGTGATGTGTCGTGATGCGTGTGACCACGTTGTATGCGTCGTCGGCCGCCTCGTCGGCTGCGTACTACACGAAGTACCTCACCGCCGCCCCGGGAGAGGCTCCTGGAGTGTGGATGGGCGCCCAGGCCGACGGGCTCGGCCTCGTCGGGGCGGTGAAAGGCGAGCAGTTGCAGGCGCTCCTCGCCGGCCTCGACCCCGTATCGGGACGGAGCCTCGGCCGGGCGCTGACGGATCGGACGACGAGCGATGGTCGGGTGGTGAAGGCGGTGGCGGGGTTCGACGCGACGGTGTCGGCTCCGAAGTCGTTGTCGGTGCTGTGGGCACTCACGGGAGACGACCGTCTGCTGGAGTGCCACGACGTCGCGGTCCGGGCGGTGGTGGATGCGTTCGAGCGGTGGGCCGCGACCACTCGGCTTCGCTCGGGCGGTGGTCGTCTGCATCTGGACACTCACGGTCTGTCGGTGGCGGGGTTCCGGCAGACGACGTCGCGGTTGGATGACCCGCAGATCCACACGCATCTCGTGGTGTCGGCGAAGGTGCAGACGGAGAATGGGCGGTGGATGGCGTTGGACGCGCGTGTGTTGAAGCAGCACCAACGAACCTTCGGTGGCCTGTATCAGTCGGTGCTCCGCTCGGAGGTCACGGCGAAGTTTGGGGTCGGGTGGGAGGCGATCGTGAACGGCCAGGCCGAGATCGCCGGTCTCGACCCGGAACTGCTCGCCGCGTTCTCCAAGCGTGCCGCCCAGGTGGATGCCGAAACGGATGCAAGGGTGGAGGAGTTCGAAGCACGGGAGGGGCGGGCGCCGTCGCGGTTCGAGCGGGCGGCGATCGAGCGTGAGGCTTCTGCGGACACGCGAGTGAAGAAGACCGGCACCGCTGCCGCAGAGTTGCGGGCCGCGTGGCGCAAGGAAGCCACCGATCTCGGCCACACCCCGCGCTCGGTGATCGACGCCGTGAACACCGCCGGACGCGCACAAGCAGAGCCGGCCAAGACCACGGTCGCCGAGATCCTCACAGCGCTGTCGGATCGCAAGAGCGTGTGGCACGACCTCGACGTGCTGCGCGAGATCACCGACCGGTTCCAACCGCGACGAGGGATCTCGGGCGAGCGATGGTCGGGTGTGTTGGATCGTGCCCTCGACACGGTGCTCGAGCAGTGCATCGGCCTCGACCCCGACCAACCCGACAGCGAAGCCGGTCGCGGGTCGGATGGGCGGTCGGTGTGGATCGAACCGGTCGCGCCACGGTGGTCGTCGCAGCAGGTGATCGATCAGGAACTCGACCTGCTCGCCTGGACGTTGAGCGCCCAAGGTCTCGAGCCGTCACCGTCGCAGTCGATCGAACGCGGCCACCTCGACGTGCTCCAGGCCGCAGCCGCAGCGGAGGTGGCGGGTGCGGATCGGTTGGTCGTGATCATCGGCCCCGCCGGCGCCGGCAAGACCAGCATGCTCACCGCAGCGATCGACGACCTCCGGCAACACGACCGATCTGTCTTCGGCGTCGCTCCGACCGCCAAGGCGGCCCGTGTCCTCGAAGACGAGACAGGGATGCGTGCGGACACGCTCGCGAAGTTGTTGCACGAGTACGCCCGTGAGGGCGGTCCGCGACCCGAGTGGCGGTTGCGGCGCGGGACAACGGTGATCGTCGACGAGGCCGGCATGGTCTCGACACCGGATCTGTGGCGGCTCACGGACCTCGCTCAGCGCTTGGATCTGCGGGTGGTGTTGGTCGGTGACCCACACCAACTTCAGGCCGTCGCTCGCGGCGGGATGTTCCCCGAACTGGCCGCGACGGCGACGCGGAGGGTCGAGCTGGAACACGTCCATCGGTTCACCGAACCGTGGGAAGCCGCAGCGTCACTCCGGCTGCGCCGGGGTGACCCGTCCGTGCTGTCGGAGTACCTGTGGCACGGACGAGTCGAACACGGGAACATTGACGACCACCTCCGAACGATCGGGCGGCAGTGGGCCGAGGCGCAGTCGGCGGGGCGGTCGTTGGCGATCACGACCACCACCAACGAACACGCCACCCTCATCAACCACCACATCCAGAACACCCGGCTCAAGACCGGCGCGGTCACGGGCGGGCCGGTCGCTGCGGCCGACGGCGACATCTACATCGGCGATGTGGTGATGACCCGCCGCAACGACCGCACCCTCACCACCACCGCAGGTGACAGCGTCCGCAACCGCGACCGCTGGACCATCACCGCCACCCACGACGACGGATCGATCACCGCCCACTCACACACCAGCGAGGCGACGGTGACGCTGCCGGCCGAGTATGTGCGCGAGTTCGTTCAGCTCGCCTACGCGACCACCGAGCACGGCAACCAAGGCATCACCACCGACCAATCGATCACCCTCGTCACCGGCACCACCACAGGACGAGGTCTCTACGTTGGCGCGACCCGCGGACGCGACGACAACCAACTCTTCGTCGTCACCGACCAGCACTCCGAGCGGGAAGCCATGGACCTGCTCGGACGGGTCCTCGCCACCGACCGGGCCGACACCCCAGCGGTCACCCATCGGCGACACCTCGCCGAACGCCAACTCGCACCGGCACCCGGGCCGCGTCGTCGAGCGGTCGAGCCCGCCTGGCTGAACGAGTGGCAGAACGATGTGCGCGACCGTGTCCCGATGATCGGCGGGCTCCTCGCCTCGATGACCGAGGAACGCCCCGCCCTCGAGCAGTCCGTCGCCCAAGCACGACAGAGCTACGACCGGGCCCGGGCACTCCCCGCACCCGACCAGCACGACCTGTCCCGAGCCCGTCGTGAGGCGAACATCGACGACGCCGCCGCCCGCACCGCCCGCTACCGGGCGGGCAACGCCACCTGGCGAACACGCCGCCCGCTCGAGCGTGCCGCGACCGCAGCGACCGAACGGGCAACCCTGAGCGCCGGTCGCGTCGACGAACTCGAAGCGATCTACCGGCCCGTGGCCGAACAGCGGGAGGCAACGCGTCGCGAACTGGCCGGCGCTACCCAGCGGCTCGACCAGCACGACCGCCGAGCGGCCGATCTCCGCGACTACCGCGTCGACGACATCGCGCTCGACCAGGCGATCAGCACCTGGCGCACCTGGGCCGCCGGCCACACCGTCACCGGACTCGACCTCGACCACGCCGTCGGACAGTTCGCTCGATACGTCGACACCGTCCCCGGAGCCCGCGCACTCGTCAACGCGCTCGCCTCCGAACACGTAGCGCTGAACCCGCCCGCACAGCTCGTGGACCGAGCCGATGTTGACTTCGGTATCGAACTCTGAGCGGAGGGGCTTAGCGTCCGTTGGGCGGAAGCCTCATGCTCATTGCCGGTTGCAATGCATCACTTAGCAGCCGCTGAACGATTTGGAGTTGTTCTTCCGCTCACAGGTCAACATCTAAGGGTGAATCCATAGTGACCCATTCGTTAGCGGTTTGCATTTGGGACGATAGAGCTGAAAGAAACAAGCGCGATCCAGCCACGTATATCGACCAGAAGTCGACGTCGGTCGCGACGAACCACGCTCGATCATCGGGCCAGAACAAGTCGGGGTTTCGCCACTCATTGAATCCCGGAAAGACAAGCCTTGTTGCTGACTTCACAGGTCCACCTAGGAGATAGTACGCACGGTTCGGCCGGTGGAACTGCTGAAGATCTTCTAGTTCGACTCTGATAAGAGCGTTTCGTTGGCCGTCCTGCATTGTGGCCATTCGACGCTCGGCAGCTAGGAGCAAAGACGACTCCTCGTCGAGTTGGGTGGAGGAGGCAATGCGCGTTGATCCCTTGTCGAAGCCATGCCCTTCCCAAATGGCAAACCATGCGCGTTCAGGAGTAGTTGTATACCGTTCGCCAATGGATGCAATCGTCTGAAATTGGCTTCTATAGTCAGCCCACCAACCGGTCGGTTTTGGAGCGGCCGGCAACACTCTAAGTATCCCCTCAAAGCGATCCGGAACAAGGGATCCGACCGAACCGTTTGCGCCCTGGCACTCCTCATCGATCCAGAGCGCTGGCGCATCCTCCTTTGCGGCAAAGACAAATCGCCCGAAAGGCATCTCTCCAGGGCTCGCCTCGCGATCATGTCCGTGAATTGGATCTCGAGTCATAGCGTCCGCCTATCAGGTCGGATAGCACCACAGTTGTTTGTCAGCGCCTTGGGAGTAGCCGGAGGGATCGGACCAGTTGACAAGGTCGACGTCAACTTGCTCGCGATACACGACAACCGAGTTCGTGTTGGCGCACGTACGGCGGGCGTTCGCCCAGTTGGTAGAGCCTCCGCCTGCATACACAGTCCTCTGACCGCTTGCCAGCGTCACCCATCCGCATCCGGTGAAACTACCGCAACCGTAAGCCTGCAGGTAGATGGTCACGATCGCCTTTGAAGGGCAGGTATTGCCGCTTACGCTCTCCTTGGTCCACCACCCGTGAACGGAGGCATCAGTCGTGCCGGTGGAAGTTGTGGTATGGATGTTGTCTGAATTCTGTCGATATTTGCAGGTTCCTGCGGTGATCACACTTGAAACAACGTACGATGGCTTTGCACGAAATCCAGCGGACTGTCCTACTTTTTCGGTCTGCTCGGGAGGTGTCTCGAGAGGCCGCGATCTATCCTCAGGGCCTGCCTTCGCAAGGAACACGAAGTCGGACGGAATGTCGTCAATCGTGCGTGGAAACTCTGCTAGCCGTTCCGGGGACGAACTGGTGTTGTCGGGAGCGGCGAAGTCGACTGCCCCTACCGAGGTTGTCATTGGACTTATCGCGGTCACCGCACATCCCACTGCAATGGCGCAATAGATGACAGCCGTCTTCATCGCTTCTCCTGTCGGGTGGGTATTCGTGGCGTAACGACCATCGAATCTCAGTTCTCTGAGAGAGTAGCATCCTTCGAGAACGTGGGTCAACAACAAGAACGCAGGCAGATGAAGTCGTTGAACTGACTCCATTCGATGGACTCTGCCTCACGCAACGGGGGTTTTGTCGACGACGCTCGAAAACTGGTCAGTAGCGACGCTCGAAAAGTGAACACTCGAAGATTGGACTTCCGCAAGCAGCCCTCTTGAACACGATCTTGAGGCGCGATCTACGGATCGTCAATGAACACCTCCGGAAGGGCCTGGCACCACTCACACGTCACCAACGGCCGACCGTAAGCCGCTAACGACTCTGCAAAACGGACACACGCGTCGTACTCGGACTCGTCAACTTCCGCCACCAACGAATCTGCTGCGTGCTTTACGCCAGCCAATCCGACTGAATCCCCAAGAACCCACGATCCATCGCCGAGACACGAAGAACCAGCTTCTCAAGCGTGGCACACCATGCCGCTGATCGTGCGCCTGTCCGGGACCGTGCCCCCAGCGACCCGCTGCGGACTGTGGCGAACCTGCGGGCCGCCGATGCGGAATGGCGACTTCAGCGAGGATCAACGGATCGAACCTCGAGGTGGACTACACCCGGGACACCCACGAAGCGGTTGCAACCTGCTGGACAATTTCGGTTGTTGCGGCAACTATGTGTACATGAACGCGTACATATCGGTCCCAGAGACCGTCAGCGACACTCGCAAGCACCTCACCGGTCACGTAGCGCGGTTCCGGTCGGAAGGCATCGGGGCCTCCCCCGTGGTCTTCGGAGATCGCCGCCACCCCGACGCAGTGCTCATGCCCTACGAGACGTTCCGCCTCCTGCTCGACATCGCCGAGGACCTGGTGATCGCAGAGCGGATCCACGAGCGAGACGCCGCCGACAGCGGAGAGCGCACCTCGTTGCGAGATGTCGCCGACGAGTTCGGCATCGACCTCGACACGCTGTGACGAGCACGCCTGGCCAACGGACCGAGCCAGGTTCGTCGCCGTTCACTCGCGTCCAGTTCACCAACGCGGCCATCGACGACCTCCACGGCATCCGAGAGCGCGCGGCCCCGGTGCTGCGAAGCGTGTTCACCGCGTTGAAGGCACTCGACCAGGGCACGCTCCGACCGACACCACTGAAGCACTACGCCAAGACCGGTGACCTCCGCGACTGCGGCAAGGTGGTCGTCGAGACAGCCGGCCATCCCGAGTACCGCATCGTGGTCCGCGAGGCCGGCGGCACCATCGAGATCATCGAAGTCGTCACCGTCGAAGAACGAGCCGACGACCTCGCCTACCTCCTCGCCGGGGTGCGCCTCGGTCGGATCACCGACCCGATCCGACGATCCGACACCGACCGAAAGATCGCACGGATCCGCAAACTCAGAAGCGGATCGAGCGCGCCGCCGACCACCCCGACGAAGGGGTCCGAGACGTCTCCGTGACGCACTGCAGATCACGGAGTCCGCAGGCCCTGCGCAGTCCTTGCCGCGAATTTTGCCGCGAAACGTGCTGGGACAGGATGGGACGGACGGTACAGTCTGGATTGCCGCACCCGCTCTGAGCAGGTGCGACGTGACACAACAACACTCGTTGGCACGGCGCTGGGGCGACTCTTAATCCGCAGGTTCTCGGTTCGAGTCCGAGGGGGGGCACCACGACGCCGCGGTCCACGGACCACGGCGTTTCGTCGTTTTCGGCCGGTTCGAGCGCCCGGCCGCCGGGGTCAGGACCGAGCGGCCGACAGCGACGATCGGCGGCGCGGCGCAGCTGCCACCTCGTGGTGCACATGGACCCGGTGACCGTCCCGATCGAACAGCATGATCACCTCGGCCGGCCCGTCGACGGCCGTGATCGCGTGCGGTGTCATCGTGGCGAACTCGGCCACCTCGCCCGATTCGACCAGGACCTCGCGGTCGCCGAGCAGCAGGCGCACACGCCCCTCGATCACGAAGAACCAGTCGTGCCCCGGGTGCACCCGCTGTTCGGGCACCCGCCCGCTCGGCTCGAACCGCATCTTCACGGCGACCGTGGTGCTCGTCGGCCGGCTGAGCACCCAGGTCGTGGTGTCGCCGTCGCTGGCCGCCACGGGGCGGATGACGACGTCGTCGTCGTGACGGACCTCGAGCAGCGCGTCGAGGTCCACGTGGAGCGCCCGAGCGAGCGGGACGAGCACGTCGAGGCTGATCGTGCGATGCCCGGTCTCGATCCGGCTGATGGTGGAGGCGCTGAGGTTGGTGCGGCTCGCCACCTCGTCCAGCGACAGGCCGAGCGTGGTGCGCAGGCTGCGCAACCGAGTGCGTACCACCCGCTCGATCTCCTGCATCTCACCCACCCGGGGCCTCCCGTCGACGTCGTCAATGGCTTGCGAATCCTGCAAGGTGTGTTGCAGCTCTCGACAGACGATCGTACCGTCGATTCCATGAGCGAACACTCGAGACACGTCATCGAACGACACTGCGACGTCGCGATCGTCGGCGGATCGGCAGCTGGCCTCGCTGCCGCCGTCCAACTCGGCCGCCAACGTCGATCCGTGATCGTGATCGACGCGGGCGAACCCCGCAACGCGCCGGCGGCACACATGCACGGCTTCCTCGGCCATGACGGCGTGCCGCCGTCGGCGTTCGCGGCGATCGGTCGCGAGGAGGTGAGGTCCTACGGGGGCGAGGTGCTCACGGCCCGAGCCGTCGACGTCCGCCGGACCGACGACGACCGCTTCGTGGTCGAGCTCGTCGGCGGGCACACGGTCGTCGCCCGACGGGTCCTCGCCGCCACGGGACTCGTCGACGTCCTGCCCGACGTCGACGGCCTGGCCGAGCACTGGGGCTCCGACGTGATCCACTGCCCGTTCTGCCACGGGTACGAGGTCCGCGACCGGCACATCGTTCAGATCGTCACCCACCCGATCGGGCTCCACACCGCCGGCCTCTTCCGGCAGCTGACCGAGCACCTCACCGTCGTGCTCCACAGCGGGATCGACGCCGACGACCCGGCCCTCGACGCCCTCGACGCGCTGCGAGCCGCCGGCGTCGCCGTCGTCGACGGGCCGGCGGTGCGAGTGGTCGCGGACGACCAGGGACGCGTGAGCGCGCTGGAGATCGCCGATGGCACCCACCTCGTCGCACAGGCGATCGTGGTGGGCACTCGCTTCCGGGTGCGCGCCGAGGCATTCGCAACGCTCTCCCCGGACATGACCGATCACCCGTCCGGCCTCGGCCAGGTGATCGGTACCGACCCCACCGGCCGCACGTCTGTGCCCGGACTGTTCGCCGCCGGCAACGTGGCCGACCCCGGCCAACAGGTCGTCCACGCCGCGGCCAACGGCAGCTGGGTCGGCGGCATGATCAGCGCCGACCTCGCCCAGGCCGACATCCAGGCGGCGGCTCGACCGTCCGCGAACCGCGACGACTGGGACCGCCGCTACAGCGGTGACCAGATCTGGAGCGGCAATCCGAACGGTTCGCTCGTGACCGAGGTCGGCGAGCTCGCACCGGGACGGGCCCTCGACGTCGGCGCCGGCGAGGGCGGCGATGCCGTCTGGCTCGCCGAGCGGGGGTGGCAGGTCACCGCCAGCGACATCTCCCCTCGGGCGCTGGCCCGCATCCGAACCGTCGCTGCCGAGCGAGACCTCACGATCGACTGCCTCCCTGCCGATGCGAACTCGGTACAGCCGTTCCCGATCGGAGCGTTCGATCTCGTCACGGCCCACTACGCGTCGATCCCGCGTACGGCCGATGGCCGAGGCGTCGCCCACGTCGTCGATGCGGTGGCGCCGGGAGGCACCCTGCTGGTGGTGGGCCACGACCTCGAACCGATGCGGGCGCCGATCGACACCACGACTCGCAGCCGACCGTTCGACCCGGATGCATACGTCAGGCCGGACGACTTCGCGCGAGCGCTGCGCGGCTCGGAGGAGTGGGTGGTCGAACGTCACGAGACCCGGGCCCGACCGGCGGGCGCGGCCTCGGCATCCCATCACGTCGACGACGTCGTGTTCCGCGCCCGTCGCAACGGGTGACCGCCGACCGGTGACCGCGCACCGGACTCGTACGATGCGGCGATGAACACCGCAGCGATCGATCACGGCCGGCACACGGCGTACACGGCACCCGGGCAGTACTCGGTGCTGCTCGAGGCGTTGCCCACCTCGCCGGAGGAGCTGTCGGCCGTCGCCCGCAACGTCGTCGTCCACTATCGGGCATCGGGCGAGGTGCTGCCCGAGGCCACCCGCGGCGAGGTGAACTCGCGATGGGTCGCTGCCATGCTCGCCGCCGATCAGTCGCGGCACCCGACGCCGCTCGACACCACCCGAGCGATCACCGATCGGGTGCAGGGATGCTGCCGCGACCACACGCTGCTGTGCGTCGCAGCATTGCGTCAGCACGGCATCCCGGCACGGTCGCGGGTCGGGTTCGCCGGCTACTACGTCGAGGGCTGGCACCACGACCACGTGATCGTCGAGGCGTGGATCGACGGCCGGTGGCGACGCTTCGACTCCGAGGTCGAGGCCCCTCTCCCCGGCATGCCGCAGCCGATGGACCTCTCGTTCGACGTCGCCGGTGGCCGCGGGTTCGTCACGGCCGCGACGGCCTGGCTCGCACATCGGCGCGGCGAACTCGACGTGTCGAACCACGGTGTCGATCCGTCGCTGCCGCTGTTCGCCGGCGAGCGGTTCGTGTTCGACGAGGTCATCTACGAGATCGCGCACCGCTTCGGCGACGAGTTGCTCCTGTGGGACTCGTGGGGACGGATCGGCGTTCCGGGCGAAGCCGTGACCGCCGAGGACGCCGCATGGCTCGACGAGGTGGCATCGATGCTCATCGCCGCGGACGCCGGTGACGTCGAGGTCGAGCGCCGCCTGTTCGCCCGCTACGCCGACGATCCCGGCCTGCGCCCCGGCCGCACCGTGATGCAGCACTCGCCCTTCGGCGACGACTCGATCGAGGTCGAGCTGCACCCCTGACGCTCCCGACACCGGCTGGGTACGGCTGGGTACGGTGGTCCGATGGGTTGGTACGAGCCTCGACGCCCCAGGGCCGACCTCGCCTCCGTGCTCGCGTGCGCGTGGACCGCTCGGCCGACGGGACGCCACCGGCTGGTCCCCGACGCGTGCATGGACCTGCTGTGCATCTGGCGCGACCACGACCCGGTCGTCACACCCGACATCTGGCTCTGCGGACCCGAGCGGACGGCATGGACGTTCGAGCTCCCGCCCGTCGCCGTCGCCGTCGGCGTCCGGTTCCGACCGGGGTGCGCATCGCTCGCGTTCGAGGTCGACGCCTCGTCGATGCTCGACCGGCGTGTCCGCTTCGACGACGTGGTGGGCCTCGATGCCGCCGATCGGGTCCGCGCCGCCATCGCCGCCATCGCCGGGATCGACGGCCTCGACGAGCGGGCGTCGGCGTTCGAGGCGGCGCTGGCACCATGGCTGCGCGACGTCGATCGAGACGAACTCGCCTTCGTCGACTCGATGACCGACCTCCTGGTCCGCTCCCCGCGCGTCGCGCAGTCGCACCTCGCGACGACGGCCGGCATCACACCGCGGCACCTCCACCGCCGGCTGTTGCGAACCTTCGGGCACGGATCGGCGATGCTCGGACGGCAGCTCCGGTTCCAACGGTTCCTCGCCGTGCGCGAGCAGGCGTCCGACGCCGCGACGTGGTCGCTCGCCGAACTGGCGGCCGCCGCCGGGTACGCCGACCAGGCGCACCTGTCGCGTGACTGTCGGGCGCTCACGGGCCTCACCGTCCGCAACTTCCTCGACCAGTGGTTCCCCACGTTCCCCGACATGTCCGATCCGTTCAAGACCGCGGCGCCGCTGGTCGCGACGATGGGTCGATGACCCCCGCCGAACGCTTCCACCATCACGCCGACCGCTTCGACCGATTGATCGCCTCCGTCCCCGCCGATCGTTGGGACGCTCCATCGCCGTGCGACGGGTGGACGGCCCTCGACGTCGTCCGCCATGTCGTCGACACCGAACTCGACCTCCTCGGCAGGATGGAGTTCGAGCGGCCGGCGGTCGACGACCTCGAGCCACTCGACGCGTGGCCGCTCGTGCGGACCGCGATGGCAGCCGCGCTCGACGACCCGGCCTGCGCTGGCTTCGCCTACGACGGCTACTTCGGACCGACCACGTTCGGCGCGACCGTCGACCAGTTCTACAGCTTCGACCTCGTGCTGCACCGCTGGGACATCGCCCGTGCCACCGGGCTGCGACAGCACGAGGAGATCGAGCCGAACGAGATCGTGCGCATCCGCACCGACGCGGCCGGGTTCGGCGAGGCGATGCGCATGCCCGGCGTGATCGGCCCCGAGGTCCCTGCGCCGGCAGACGCGACCGACGAGGAACGATTGCTCGCCTGGTTGGGTCGCGACCCGCGCGCCTGACGACTCGATCGGGTCCGGCACTCCCCGAGTACCGTCGGGCCGCGGTCCTCGCAGGGGAAGGACCGCTTCTGGAGGGGATCCCGATGACACCGTACGAAGCAGGACAGGTCTTCGTCACGCCGGCCGCATACGCCGACCCGGCACTGTTCCACGAGGCATGCGCGGTGCTTCGCCGGGAGGATCCGATCCATCTCGTCGAGCATCCCGACTTCGCACCGTTCCACGTGATCACCAAGCACGCCGACGTGCTGGAGATCGAACTCCACAACAAGGAGTGGGAGAACGCGCCACGACCGGTGATCTCGAACCTCGAGGCCGACCGCATGCGCGAGCAGCAGGGCGACCTGCTGCGCACCCTCATCCACATGGACGACCCCGATCACCGCACGTACCGCGGGCTCGCGGCCGAGTGGTTCCTGCCGAAGAACCTGGCCAAACTCGAGGGCCGCTTGGCCGAGCTCGCGTCGTTGTCGGCGGTCCGCATGGCCGAACTCGGCGGCCACTGCGACTTCGCCCGCGACATCGCGATGCAGTACCCGCTGCAGGTGATCCTGTCGATCCTCGGTCTGCCCGAGACCGACTACTCGCGCATGCTCAAGCTCACGCAGGAGCTGTTCGGATCGGCCGACCCCGAACTGTCGCGCGGCGTGTCGATGGACGATCTCGTCGCGGTGATCCAGGACTTCTTCGCCTACTTCACCGAACTCACCGAGGCCCGCAAGGCGGCACCCACGGAGGACCTCGCGTCGGTGATCGCGAACGCATCGGTCGACGGCGTGCCGATCGGACTCATGGAGCAGATCTCGTACTACGTGATCGTCGCGACGGCCGGCCACGACACCACTGCGTCGGCGATGGCGGGCGGCATGCAGGCGCTGATCGAGCGGCCCGACCAGCTCGCACGGCTGCAGGCAGATCCATCGCTCATCGGCAGCGCCGTCGACGAGATCATCCGTTGGGTCACGCCGGTGAAGCACTTCATGCGCAACTGCACCACCGAGTACACCCTGCGCGGCCACACGTTCCGCCCCGGCGACGCCGTGCTGCTGTCGTACCCGTCGGCCAATCGCGACGAGGAGGTGTTCGTCGACCCGATGACCTTCGACGTCGGCCGCAGCCCCAACAAGCACCTCGCGTTCGGATTCGGCGTGCACTACTGCCTCGGGGCGATGCTCGCCCGGATGGAGATCAAGGCGTTGCTCACCGAGCTCCTCCCCCGCCTCCGGTCGATCGAGCTCGCCGGCGAACCGGCCGAGATGCAGACGCTGTTCGTCGGTGGCCTGAAGCGGCTGCCGGTCGCGTACGAACTCGTCTGACGCCGTTTCAGCTGCTGCGGCGCGTCAGCTCCACGCGCACCGCTGCGGGCGTCGCCGGAACGCCGCCCCGACCGATCTCGTGCAGACCGACGGCGATCGCGGCGCGCTGTGACGCCCTCGACGGCAACCGATCACCCGGGTAGCACGCGGGGTCGTCCAGCACCGCCGCGACCGACCGCAGCGCGACGAGGACCGCAGTGTCGTCGGCCGTCTCCGGTTCGAACCGCCAACGGCGGACCTGTCGGACGATCGCCGGCTGATCGCGGTCGGGTTCGACCCCGGTGGCCAGGAACATCCGACAGTCGTACACGCGACACGCCCGCGGGCGGTGCGCGTAGATCGTGCACCCTCGCTCGCCGAGCATCGGGCACCGGCCGCGGTCGTCGTACCCGAGCACGACATGGCCGGCCGGCAGACCCGGCGCCGGGAAGCGGACCTCCTCGGGGATGTGGGCGAGGGCGGCGTGCTCATCGGGCTCCACGTGCACGAACTGACGCGATGAACAGCACGCGACGCACTCGCCACACGGCACATCCGTCTCACCCTCGCCTCGGAGCGCCGCGACCATCTGCTCGAGCCAGGGCGCGACACGACCCGCTGAGAGGATCGAGTCGTCCGCCGCTGCGCTCACCACATCACGGGACGAGGACGGTCTTGCCGACGATCTTGCGATCCAGCTGGTCCTGCAACGCCTGCGCGGCCTGGTCGAGCGGATACGCGATCGGCTCGACCGGGGAGAGCCGCCCGTCGCCGATCGCCACGACGATGTCGGCCAGCATCTCGTTGTTCTCCTGCTGGTGGCGCCCGACCCACGCGCCCCAGTCGACGCCGGTGACCCGGCGATTGCGCAGCAGCACCTGGTTGGCGGGCAGCTGCGGGATCGCGCCCGAGGCGAAGCCGATCACCAGGAACTGGCCGTCCTCGCGCAGCGCCCTCACCGCTTGCTCGCCCTGCACGCCGCCGATCGGGTCGTAGACGAGGTCGACACCGGTGCCGTCGCCGGTGAGCTCCTGGGCGAGTTCCTTCGCGCGCGTCTTGACGTCCTCGCTGCTCGAGTCGATCACGGCCGCAGCACCGCGAGCCGTGGCCGCAGCCCGCTTGTCGGCCGACGAGGCCGCGGCGATCACCGTCAGGCCGAGCGACCTGCCGACGTCGACCGCGGCGAGGCCCACGCCGCCACCGGCGCCCAGGACGAGCATCGACTGGCCGGCCGCCGCGCGTGCCCGCTTCACCAGCGCGAACCACGCGGTGGAGTAGCTCTGGGTGAACGTCGCCGCCTGCCCGTCGCTCATCGACGCGGGGGTGGGCACCGCACGCTTGGCGGGCACGGCGACCTCGCTGGCGTAGCCGCCGAGCCCGACGTTGGTGAACACCCGCTGGCCGACCTGCAACGTCGTGACCGAGCTGCCGATCTCGCTGATCACGCCGGCGACCTCGTTGCCCGGCACGAACGGGAGCGGCGGCTTGATCTGGTACAGGCCCTGCACGAACAGGGCGTCGACGAAGTTCACACCGGCCGCCGTCACGGCGATCCGGACGTCGTCAGGGCCGAGCGGCCACGGATCGCGCTCCTCGATCGCGAGATCGGTGAGGGGACCGAAGCTGTTGCACGAAACCACCCGCATGTCGATCGACCGTAGTGCGATGCTGGTGCGCGATGCGCCTCGAACCCTTTGCTCTGCGCGGCAGGCACGTCCTGCTCGAACCCCTCGAACGCCACCACGCCGGCGATCTGCTCGCCGCTGCAGCGGATCGCTCCACCTTCGGGTTCACGCTCGTCCCGAGTGACCTCGGGTCGATGACCGCCTATGTCGACGGCCTCCTCGGGGATGCCGCGCACGACGCAGCGGTCCCGTTCGTGCAGCGACGCGTGGCCGACGGCGCCGTGGTCGGCTGCACCCGCTTCCTCAACATCGTCTGGTGGTCCGGCCGGGACACGCCCGTCGAGGTCGAGATCGGCGGCACCTGGCTGTCCACCGACGCCCAGCGGAGCGCCGTCAACAGCGAGGCCAAGCTCCTCCTGCTCGGTCACGCCTTCGACGTGTGGGACGTCGCGCGGGTCGCGATCTGCACCGATGCCCGCAACGAGCGAAGCCGGCGGGCGATCGAACGGCTCGGCGCAACGTTCGAGGGCGTCCTGCGCAACCACCGCCCGGCGGCCGGAGCCGAGTCGGTGCCGGGCACGTCCCGCGACACCGCCGCCTACTCCGTCATCCCGGCCGAGTGGCCGACGCTCCGCGACCGGCTCCGCTCGTCGCTCGAACCAGGAGATGCCCGATGATCGATCGACCCGTGATGATCGTGACCGGCGCCGCCCGCGGCATCGGCGCGGCGATCGCCCGTGCTGCCGCCCCCCGCTACGACCTCGTGCTGAACCACGTGACGCCGGGCGACCACGTGGCCTCGCTCGCCGACGATCTGCGCGCCGCCGGCGCGACGGTGCTCGTGCAGCGCGCCGACGTCGGCGACGAGACGTCGATCGTGGAGATGTTCCGCGCGTGCGACGAGCACTTCGGTCGGCTCGACGTCCTGGTGAACAACGCCGGGATCGCCGGCGGGTACGGCTCGATCGACACCGTCACTTCGTCGATGCTCACCGGGCTCTGGGCCGTGAACGTGACGGGCGCCTTCATCTGCGCACGCGAAGCGGTGTCCCGACTCGCCACCGACCGCGGAGGCCGCGGCGGATCGATCGTGAACGTGTCGTCGCGCGCCGCCGTGCTCGGGGGATCCGGTGAGTGGGTGCACTACGCGGCATCGAAGGGCGCCCTCGACACGATGACCGTCGGGCTCGCCCGAGAACTCGCGACCGTCGGCATCCGTGTGAACGGTGTCCGTCCGGGCCTGATCGAGAGCGACTTCCATGACCACGCCCCGCCCGGGCGACTCGAACGGATGGCGCCGACGGTGCCGATGGCCCGCTCGGGAACCGCCGACGAGGTGGCGGGGGCCGTGCTGTGGCTCGCATCGGCCGAGGCGAGCTACGTGACCGGCACGTTCATCGACGTGAGCGGCGGCCGCTGACCCGACCACCGCGCATCCGGCCAGCGCCCGACTGGCACGAACCGGGTGTTCACCGGACAGTCACGGGTGATGACCTCCCTCCGCCGCGTCGACAAGTAGGTTCGCATGCACATGCGGGCCGTCGTGATCGTCGCCAACCCCAACCCCACCAGCTTCAGCCATGCGATCGCCGCTCGGGTGCAGCTCGGTCTGGAGTCGTCGGGTCATCAGGTCACCGTGCACGACCTGTACGCCGAGGGGTTCCGTGCGGCGATGACCGCCGAGGAGCGCGAGGCATACCACGGCAACCTGCCGGTGGTCGACCCACTGGTCTCGGAGCACATCGCCGACCTGCAGGCTGCACACACGCTGGTCTTCGTCTACCCCACCTGGTGGAGCTCGGTGCCGGCGATCCTCAAGGGGTGGTTCGAGCGGGTGATGGTGCCCGGCTGGGGTTCGTGTTCAACGAGCAGAACAAGGTGCGCCCGGGGCTCACCAACGTGCAACGCCTGGTGGGCATCACCACCTACGGCTCCCCGTGGCGCTACATCAAGACCATCAACGACAACGGCCGTCGCACGATCAAACGCGCCCTCCGCCTCAGCACCGGCTGGGGCACCCGCAGTCGATGGCTGCCGCTCTACGGGATGGACACCCTCAGCGCCGCGAAGCGCGAGCGGTTCCTCGACAAGGTCGAGAAGGTGGCGCGGTCGCTGTGAAGAGTTACGTCGTGTTCTGCCACCCCACCCACGACTCGTTCATCGGGTCCGCGCTCGAGCGTGTGCTCGCCGGTCTCGAACGAGCGGGTCACGAGGTCCGCGTCAGCGACCTCTACGCCGAGGGTTTCCGCCCCGAACTCGACGAGCACGACCGCAAGGTGCATCTCGTCGACCACCGGCAGCAGCCCGAGCTGCGACCCGACATCGCCCGCTACGTCGAGAACCTCCGCTGGTGCGACACGCTGATCATGGTCTACCCGACCTGGTGGGCCGGCCAGCCCGCCATGTTGAAGGGGTGGTTCGACCGCGTCTGGGTGATGGGCGTCGCGTGGGACCTCCCGGAGGGCACCAACCGGATCCGTCCGCTGTTGCGCAACATCCACTCGCTCGTCGCCGTCACCAGCCACGGGTCGTCGAAGTGGGTCAACGCGATCGAAGGTGAGACCGGCAAGCGGACGATGACGCGAGCCCTCCGGTTCGCGTGCAACGTGCGATGCCGCACCCATTGGATCGCGTTCTACACGATCGACCGTGCCAGCCACGCCGCCCGGGTGGCGTTCCTCGACCGGGTCGAGCGCCGCATGGCCAAGCTCTGACCAGCTCTGACCAGCTCCGACCAGCCCGCTCCGGCACGGATCGGGCCGGCATCGGAATCAGGCCGGCGCCACCGTGCCGGCATAGGCCCCGTCGGGGTTGCCGTTCGACACCACGCCGCCGGCGGGCTCGATCGTCACGACGAGCTGCGACACCGCCTCGCCGCCGGCGCTGAACATCTCGATCTCCGGGTTCGCACCCAGCACGCCGAGCGAGATGACCTGCTCGCCGATCACACCCCACAGCTGGTACGTCTGGTCCGACGCCAGGGTCGGCAGAGCCTCGCCGATGAGGTAGCCGTGACCGTCCTGGTCGATGATCACCTCGGCACCCACCACGCCGTCGGCGTTGGCGAGCTCGGCGAACTGCGAGTCGCGATCGGCCCGGGCATCGGAGACGGCGGCCGCCAACGGCTGCTGATCGGTGTCGTCACCGGCGATCACCGTGACCGCCACGACGGCGACGATCGCGGCCGCGGCCGATGCGGCGACCCACGATCCGGCCGTGCGCCAACGACGGGATGCGGCACGCGACGCCGATCGCGCCCGGCGGTCGTCGTCGAGGGCCATGACCGATGCGAGCTGGCCCGTCGGGCGAGGTGCCTCACCGGAGCTCTCCAGGTTGGCGGCGATGCGGTCCCACAGACCGTCGGGTGCTGCCATGCCCGACCAGGCGAGCATGGTGGCGACCTCACGGTGCTCGGCGACCTCTTGCCGCGCACGAGGGCTGATGAGGAGGTACTGCTCGACGGCACGACGCTCCTCGTCGCTCACCGCGTCGAGCGCATACGCGCCCAACAGTTCGTCGAGTTCGAGTTCTTCAGCGCTCATGCGTCACCCACCGTCACACCCGAGGAGGCGAGCTCGGCGCGAAGGCGCTTCAACCCGTTCCTGATCCGACTCTTCACTGTGCCTTCGGGCTCTCCGAGCTCGACGGCGACCTCGCGGTACGTACGACCGCCGAAGTATGCCAGCTCGACCGCAGCCCGCTCGCCGGGATGGAGCTTCTCCATCGCAGCCCTGACGTGCTCGGCGAGCGCCAGGTCCCACACCGCCCGATCGAGGTCGTAGCCGCTCTCGGCCGCCTCACGGGCGTCACGCTCTTCACGCTTGCGCCGCGAGGACTCCGATCGGAGCACGTCGACGGAACGGCTGTGGGCCTGGGCCAGGAGGAAGCTGCGCAGGCTGCCACGCTCGGGATCGAATCGCTCGGGGTTGTTCCAGAGCCGGAGGAAGACCTCCTGCACCACTTCTTCGGCCCGTGCCTGGTCGGACAGGATCCGCCTGGCCAGGCCGAACACCGCGCCGGCATGTCGGCGGTACACCTCGCCGAGCGCCTCTTGTTGGAACCGCGCCAACGCGAGCACGAGGCCCGGGTCGGAAGCGGCGGTCAGATCGTCACGCACGCCCTCTGTACGGAGCACCGACGGATCCGGATCACGATTCATCGGACGGTCCATCGACGGCACTCGGCACGGTCGTTCGGCACGGTCGTTCGGCATGGTCGTTCGGCATGGTCAGTGCGCTGTGGAGCGACGGAAGCGGCCGACGACCTCCACGTGGTGCGTCTGCGGGAACAGGTCGAGCGATCGGACCTCGTCCAGGGCATAGCCCTCGGCGGCGAGCAACGCCGCGTCGCGGGCGAAGGCCACCGGGTCGCAGCCGATGAGCAGCAGCACCGGTGCACCCGTGGCTGCCAGCACGGTCACGGCATCGCGTCCGAGCCCATGCCGCGACGGATCGGCGATCACGACGTCGACCGGCGACGGCGTCCACGCCTCGACCGGGCTGCAGATCACGTCGGCATCGAGATCCGCGAGGTTCTCCACGGCGTCGGCACATGCGGCCGCCGAACCCTCGACGAGCGTGAACGCCGCCGCAGGGGCAGTCGTCGCGAGCGATCCGGCGAACAACCCGATCCCGCCGTAGGCGTCCACCACCGAGCGCGCCTCGGCCAACGCGTCGCCACCCATGTCGCTCACCGTGCGCACGAGCAGTTCGGCCGCAGCAGGCCCTGACTGGAAGAAGGACTCGCCGCTCACGCGATAGCGGCGACCGGCGACCTCCTCGTGCACGACCGCGTCGACGCCCACGGTCACCCCCGCGCCCAATCCCTCGGGCACAACGATGTCGTCCGGTCGAGCGGTGGTCCACCAGACGCTCCGCTCGCCCGTGGCTGCGCTCACCCGCAACGACACCTCGTCGGCGCCGGCGAAGCGGGCGTCGTGGACCAGTTCGTCGAGGAGCGGGTGAGCGACCAGGCAGTGGTCGAGCACGACCGGCTCGTTCGTGCGCGGCCGCCGCAACGACACCCGGCCGGCCCGATCGACGGCGACGCGCATCGAGGTGCGGTACGCCCACGTCGGCACCGATCCACCGGCGGTCACCACGACGTCGGGCATCCGCGCCGTCCGGCGCAATGCCTCGCGAACGACCTCGAGCTTGAGCTCGTCCTGACGGGCCGGGTCGGCGTGCTGCCAGTCGCAGCCACCGCACCCTCGCCGGTGGGCGGCGCACGGCGGGGACACCCGGGCCGGCGACGCCTCGAGCACCTCCAAGACCTCCCCGCGGGCGAAGTCGCGCTTCGCTGTCACGAGCCGCACCGCGACCTCCTCGCCGGGCAGCACGCCGGGGACGAACACCACCCGACCGCTCGCCTCCCGGGCGAGCCCGTCGCCGCCGGCGACCACCTGCTCGATGCGCAGCCGAACGTGTTGCTGGGGAACCGAGGCCACGTCTGCAGCGTAGGCACGGCTACCCTCGCTCGCGTGTCCGGCTCCGCCCCTCATCACGCTGATCAACCCTCCGATCACCCGACCGATCACCCGACCGATCCGACCTCCGCACCTGTGCCGGAACCGGCACCCGGACCGCGCATCGAGATCGCTCCCAGCGTGCTCCCCGTCGACTTCAGCAAGCTCGGCGAGGAGGTCGCGGCGCTCGAAGCGGCAGGGGTCGACCGCATCCAATGGGACGTGATGGACGGCCAGTTCGTGCCGAACCTCACGTTCGGACCGTCGGTGATCGCATCGGCCCGACGCCACACCACGCTCCCGTTCGAGGCGCACCTGATGGTGTACACGCCCGACGTGATGGCCGCCGAGTACGTCGCCGCCGGCTGCTCCCGGCTCATCGTCCACGCCGAGGCGTGCACCCACCTCCACCGCACGCTCGCCAACATCGCCTCGCTCGGCGCGACCGCGTCGGTCGCGCTCAATCCGGCCACGCCCGCTTCGGCGATCGCCCACGTGCTCGACCTCGTCGACATGGTGCTGGTGATGACCGTCAACCCGGGCTTCGGTGGCCAGGCCTACATCGGCACCATGGAACCGAAGATCCGCGAGGTGCGCGACATGATCGAGCGCGCCGGTCTCGGCGACCGCGTCGACCTCGAGGTCGACGGCGGCATCGGACCCGCCACCATCGCCGGTGCTGCCGCCGCGGGTGCGAACATCCTCGTCGCAGGCAGTGCGCTGTTCCGCGATCCCGAGGGTCTCGCACACGCGGTGAGCGACCTGCGTGCCACCGCCACGGCGGCATTCCGCCGCTGACGGTCTCCGACGGATCAGCCGATCCGGTCGAGCCCCGATGTCGCTGCCTTGCGACGCTGGCGTCGAGTGGGACGATCGGTACGACTCAGATCGCGCAACGACCGGCCGAGTGCGAAGAACAGGTGCTTCACCACCACGAGGCCGAGCAGCACCAGGAACGCCGCTCCCACCGGGGCCAGGATCGCCCGGACGACACGCTTCTCCGCGTCCTTCAGCGGCGTGAGCACACCGGTCTCGACGCTCGAGCCGTCGAGCAGGAGCGTGCGCACGGGCGTGTCGACGCGGGGACAGTCGACGTCGGCATCGTCGGCGCCGGCGATCTCGTTCCCGCCGAACAACGGCGCCGGGGCGCGCACGGTCGACGCCAGCACGCGCGCCTCCGGATCGACGGCAGCGCCGACGATGTAGCGCTGATCGACCGAGAGGAAGCGCACCTCGTCGCCGTAGCGGACGTCGATCATGCCGCCGACCGAGAAGCCCTCGATCGAACCCGACAACACCTGCTCCACCTGGTACCGACCGGTCACCGCGTCGTTGATGATCATCTTGCCGATGAACACCACCTGCTCGACCGAGGGCGCCACACAGCCGGCGGGCACCGGGATGAGTCGGGCGCTGTCGGCCTCCTGGTCCTCGATCGGCGGCAGCGACGGCACCGGCACCGGGTCGGGCAACTCCCCCGCCATCGCCTGGCCCTGCGGCCACCCGGCGAGGACCGAGAACGCAACGACTGCACAGCCGACGCCGACGAGCGCGCAGACCGTCGTCCGCGGCGAGCGGCGGTTTGGTCGGCGGACGAACATCGCTGGAACGCTAGTGACCCGCCCGCCTCAGCGGGTGGCAGGTCTGGCCGCGACGGCCCCGCCGGGACGGGAGATCAGCGACCCTCGAACTTCGGGGTCCGCTTCTCCACGAAGGCCCGGATCGCCTCGACGGTGTCCTGGGTCGAGAAGTTCACCGTCTGTGCCGCGCCCTCGTCGTCGAGGGCCTCCTCGAGGGTGACGTTCATCGAGTTGTTCAGCATCCGCTTCGTCATGGCAACTGCCAACGGCGGGCCACCGGCCAGGCGTTGGGCCCAGTCGTCGACGAAGGCGTCGAGCTCGGCGTCGTCGACCACGCGGTTGACGAGCCCGATGCGCTCGGCCTCGGCGGCGTCGATGATGTCGGCGAAGAAGGCGAGTTCCTTGGCGCGGTGCAGACCCACTCGGCGCGGCAGCACCCACGTGCCACCGAAGTCGACCGACAGGCCGCGCTTGGCGAAGATCTCCGAGAACCGGGCGTTGGTCGACGCCACGACGAGGTCGCAGCCGAGCGCCAGGTTGCACCCTGCGCCCACGGCGACACCGCGCACCTTGGCGATGACGGGCTGGGGCAGGCGGGCCAGCGCCAGGCACACATCGGCGACGTGGCGCATGGCGGCCAGCTGGTGCACCTGCGGTCCATCGCCCCGGGCGGTGAGGTCGGCGCCGGAGCAGAACGCCCCACCGGCCCCCGTGATCACGACCGCTCGGTCGGTGCTGCTGGCGCCGATCTCACGGAAGGTCGCGAGCAGCTCGTCCCACATGACGCCGTTGATCGCGTTCTTCTTCTCGGGCCGGCTGAGGGTGATCGTGACGATGCCGTCGGTTCGCTGGACGTCGATGGTTTCCACGCGCGGCGACGTTACCGACCGCTGGAGGCCGAGACGCCATCAGGCGGTGGGCATCGGGCGGCGTCCCTCAGGCGGGACGGGGACCGTCGGCTCGTCGGGGCGAACCTCCGGAGGCGACGGCGGACCGCGACCGGCGCTGCCCGGTTGCGTCCCGGTCGCATCCGGCGAGGCGATACTGGACGTCATGGGATTCAACCCGAACCGCAAGCGCGTCGCCCGGCGCACCGACATCGTCTTCGTCGCCGCAGCGGTGATCGCCGTCATCGCGCTCGTCGCCTGGACAGCGTTCGGCTGACCACCGAGCTGACCAGGTCCGGGTGTCGCCGGCGGGTGCCGGCGGTCGCCGTGGGGTCGAGGTCAGAAGGCGTGCGGGATCCACTCCAGGCGGGTGCCCGTGATCGCGACGACGTCGAAGCGCAGATCGCCGCGCCGCGTCGGGTGCTCGTCGAGCCACCTGGCGGCCAATCGGCGAAGGATCTGCTGTTTCTGCTCGCCCACCGCGGCCGACGCGGTCCCGAACCGATCGTTCGACCTCGCCTTCACCTCGACGAACACCACCGTGTCACCGTCGACGACCACCAGGTCGAGCTCGCCGCGGTCGCAACGCCAGTTCCGGTCGACGACGACGCACCCTCGACGCTCGTACCAGGCAGCCGCCTGCGCCTCGCCCCACCGCCCGAGGGCCTGCCTGTCTCGACGGGGTATCGGTCGTCGATCCGCTGCCGCAGCAGTGGCGTCGCCTCCAGGATGTCGTGGATCCATGTGTGCCTCCAGCGCTCGCGACCGCCGCAGCATGCGGCGGTCGACCTCGTCGGGGGACGCGGCGGCAGTCAACCCGCAACGTCGACCGATTCCTCTCGCACCGAGCCGGTCGCGGTATCCGGCTGCGTGGTCGCCGTGCTCGCACGGGCATGGTGTGCGGGCATGGTGTGCGGGCAGGGGGCGACACGACATGATCGAGCCGGCGAACGGCGGCGCGAGTCTCGCGGGACCGGCCGTGATCGGCGGCGCCGTCACCACCCTCGTGCTGTCGGCGTTCGTTCGCCCGCCCGTGGAGCACGGCGAACAGGCCGACCAGGTCGTCACCTGGCGGCTCGGGATCAGCTGAGCGAGCGCGAGCCGCCGAGGGAGATCACGGTCCGCTCGACCGCGACCTCCACCACCGGCCCGCCGTCCACCTGGAGCTGTTCGCCCATCGCGAACACCTGATCGTCGGTGCGCGACGGATCATGGTGGAACAGCAACACGCGACCCACGTTGCATGCCGCGCCGAGCGTGACGGAGTAGTTGGCAGCCGCGTGCCCCCAGTTGACGCGGGCGGGCAGCTCGTGCGCGGTGTACTGCGCGTCGTGGATCAGCAGGTCGACACCTTGGGCGAGCTCGACCGCCGCCGGGTGCAGTGCGCCGAGCCCGTCGTCGCCGGGACCGAGATCGTGGGGCGAGTGATCGGACAGGTAGGCGAGCGACGAACGGCCGTCGGAGACCCGCAGTCCCATGGTGCGCCCGCCCTTGTGCGGGATCTCGCGGGCTGTGACCGTGAAGCCCTCGGCGTCGAAGGTCGTCTCGTCGTAGGTCTCGAAGGTCCAGTCGCCGCGCAGGTCGGTCGGCAGGATCGGGAACATCGGTGGCGCCATCGCCCGGCTCAGCAGCGCCAACGCATCCTCACCTTGCTCGGGCACCATCACCCTGACCCGGGAATCGGGTCGGTCACCCGCAGCGAAGAACGGCAGCCCCATCATGTGGTCCCAGTGCAGGTGACCGAGCAGCAGCGTGCCGACGAAGGCCTCACCGCCGAGCACCTGCGACAGGCGCCGCAGCCCCGTCCCGGCATCGAGCACCAAAGAGGGGCGTTCGTCTGGATCGTGGCCCACGGCGATGCACGAGGTGTGCCCGCCCACCCGGACGAACTGTTCCCCTGGCGCCGGTGTCGACCCTCGTACCCCGCACACATGCACCTGCACGATCGGGCACGCTACTGCACCCCTGCCCCGTGGCCACGAACGCCCTAGGCTGCGGGAGCGGCGATGCCGTCCCGGGAACCACCAGTGCGCCTCCTCCTCGTCTCCGACCTCCACTACTCGCTCCCCCAGCTCGACTGGGTGGTGGGTGTCGCGTCCGAGTACGACCTGGTCGTGATGGCGGGCGATCACCTCGACATCGCGTCGGCGCTGCCGCTCGAGACCCAGTCGGTGGTGATCCTGCGATACCTCGAACTGTTGCGCGAGGCCGGATCGGTGGTCGTCAGCTCCGGCAACCACGACCTCACCGGACCCGACGCCAACGGCGAACAGGCGGCGCTGTGGTTGGCGGCCGCACGATCGGCGGGCGTCCCGACCGACGGCGATTCGCTCGTCGTCGCGGGACCCGAGGACACGACCGGCGCCGGCGACACCCTCGTGACGATCTGCCCGTGGTGGGACGGCCCGATCGGGCGCGACGCCACCGATGCCCAGCTCGCGGCCGACGCCGCTCGACGCCCGGCTCGGTGGCTGTGGGTGTACCACTGGCCGCCGGTCGGCTCACCCACGTGCTGGACGGGCAGCCGGCACTACGGCGACGCCGATCTCGTCGGCTGGATCGATCAGCACCGTCCCGACGTCGTGTTGTCAGGCCATGTGCACCAGCCACCGTTCAAGCCGGACGGCGCGTGGGCCGACCGCATCGGCGACACCTGGGTGTTCAACCCGGGCAAGCAGTCCGGCCCGATCCCCACTCATGTGGAGCTCGACATCGAACCCGGCCCGGGTCCGACGCGAGGGTTTGCCAGCTGGTGGTCGATCATGGGCCGCGAGGAGATCGACCTCAGCTCGCCCGTCACGCCGCCCCGCACCCTGTTCTGACCTCGGCCGGGCCAGTAGCCCTCGCGGATCGCCGACCGGCCCGGGTCACAGCCGCTGCAGCCGCCGATTCATCTCGTCGAGCAGGCTCGCCGGCGTGGCGGCCACGTCGTCGAGCGCGTCGAGGAACGCCTGGCCGGGCAAGCGCCAGAGTGTCCCCGCGGTGTGCGCGGTGACGGTGGCCGTTCGCGGCCTTCGCTGGAGCAGTCCGATCTCGCCGAACCAGTCGTCGCGGTGCAACTCGTTGACCAGCCGTCCATCGACGGTCGCGATGAAATCACCCTCGCGCACCACGAACAGGTCGTCGGCGATCGCACCCTGCCTGATGACGACGTCACCGACGGCGCACGACACCTCCTGCACCACCGACGCCAGCCGCTGCAGCGCCGCTGACGACGCCCCCTCGAACAACGGGAGCCCACCGAGTGCGGCCGCGACCGGGCGGACGCGTGCCTGTTCCACGGCCGAGACGCGCCGGAGCCGCTGCAACGGCCCGGCGCTGACGACCGCGGCGACACCGGCCCCGGCAGCGCAGGCGAGGAGCGCTCCTGGAACGCCGACCCATGCGACCAGCACCGGTGCCAGGACCGCTCCCAGCAGCTTGCCGCCGTTGCTGATCGACCCGATCAGCCCGAAGACGAGACCGAGCGACGAATGGTCGGCGAGCCTCAGCAACAACACCACCGACACCACCTCGAACGCGACGACACACGCCCCCACCACCGCGAGCGCCAGGCACGCGACCAACGGCGACCGGACCACACCGAGCAGCGCGAACGGCACCGCCGTGAACACCAGCGATGCACCGAGCATCAGGTCGGTCCGTGGCGAATCGGCCAGTCGCGGCGCCAGGGGCATCGCGGCGAGCGCCCCGAATCCGACTGCGCCGGCGAGCACACCGATACCGGCGCTGCCGAGTCCGAGCCGTTCGTCGGCGACGAGTGCGTACAGCACGAGTTCGCTCCCACGGATGCCGTACATCACCGCGACCAGACTGCCTACCACCAGCAGGCCGGGTGTCGCCCACGGCGACCTTCGATCGCCGAGGCCACCGTCGCTCCGGCGTGCTCTGCTCGGTGCCGACAGTGCACGCACCGAACCGACCAGGATCGCTGAGACGGCGAACGTCGCGGCGTTCACGACGAACGCGACCTCGATCGTGGACCATTGCACGATCGCTGCGCCGACGAGCGGACCGACGAAGGTCATCACCTGCCTGACGGTGCTGATCCGTGCGTTCGCGGTGGACAGGCCGGACTCGCCGGCGATGGCCGCGAGACCGGCCGTGAGGGCCGGTCGGTACGGCGCTGCGAGCACGTAGGCGAGGAGCACCACCATCGTGGGCAGCACCGCTCCCGCTCCGTCGTCGGCGAGCACCGCGAGGACGACCATGCACGCACTTCGCCCGAGGTCGAGGGCGACCAACAAGCGGCGGCGGTCGAGCCGGTCGGCGATGGCTCCACCCGGGACACCCAGCAGTGCTCGGGGTCCGAGGCGCACGGCGACGGCGACGCCGAAGCCGACCGCACCGACATCGAGTCGGAAGAGCAGGGCGACGAATCCGACCCAGAAGACGCCGTCACCCAGGCCGGACACGACCTCCATGGTCACGATGCGTCGAACGGCCGATCGCCGCGCTGCCGGATCGGGGCTCGCCGGCTCGGGTCGTTCGTGCCGGCTCATCGATCGCCACGTGCCGTCGGTGCGCCCACCACGTCGAACCGGCGCGTCAGATGCTGAGGTCGGGGACCGGGAGTTCTTCGACGTTGACGTCTTTGAACGTCAGCACGCGCACCTTGGGCACGAACCGGCTCTTGCGGTACATGTCCCACACCCAGGCATCGGTCAGTTCGACCTCGATGACGGGGCGGGCGCTGTCGCCGGACACCGTGAGCTTCACGTCGTTGGCGAGGTAGAAGCGCCGCTCGGTCTCGACAGCGAACTTGAACATGCCGGCGACGTCCTGGTACTCCTGCGCGAGCTGCAGTTCACGCTCGGCCTCGAAGTTCTCGAGGTCGTCGGAACTCACCGGAGACCCGGCATCGATGTCAGGGCGTGCATCACACCATCCAACACGGATCGGCCGTCGCTGACCAGGGGCCTCGTGGCCCCCGGGCGATCAGAAATCGCGCTTCTCGCGGATCTTGGCGGCCTTGCCCGAACGGTCGCGCAGGTAGTACAGCTTGGCGCGACGCACGTCGCCACGACGGACGACCTCGAGCTTCACGACGGTCGGAGCGTGCACCGGAAAGGTGCGCTCGACGCCGACGCCGTAGCTGACCTTGCGGACCGTGTAGGTCTCGGCCACACCGCTGCCCTGACGACGGATGACGTTGCCCTGGAAGATCTGGACGCGCTCCTTGTTGCCCTCCACGACCTTCACGTGGACCTTCACCTCGTCGCCGGGCCCGAAGGTGGGCACATCGGTGCGGAGGTACTGGTTGTCGACGAGATCGGTGGACTTCATGGCGCGAACATCCTGCAGGCCTGGAGAAATGGAACAGCTAAGGATAAGGGACTGAGGGGAACTCTTCCAACAGGCGCCGGTCGACATCCGTGAGACCGCCCATGGCCTCGATGAGGTCGGGCCGGGACCGGAGCGTGCGGTGCAGACGCTGCGCCCGGCGCCAGCGCTCGATCCGACCGTGGTCGCCGCTGCGCAGCACGTCGGGGATCGTCCAGTCGCGGAACGTCGCCGGCCGCGTGAACTGGGGCTCCTCGAGCAGTCCGGCGGCGCCGAAGCTCTCGGTGACCGTGCTCACCGCGTTGCCCATCGCGCCGGGCAGCAACCGCGCCACGGCCTCGATGACCAGGCATGCAGCGACCTCCCCCCCACTCAGCACGACATCGCCGATGCTCACCTCGCCGTCGACGAGGTGTTCGCGGACGCGGTGGTCGATGCCCTCGTAGCGCCCGCACAGCAGGCTGAACCCGGCGCCAGGGCCGGCCGTCGCGAGCTCGGCCAACTCGTGGGCCATCGTCTGGTCGAACCGTCGGCCGCCGGGCCCGAGCAGGAACAACGGCCGCGGCGGATCGGCCGCCTCGACCGACGCGAAGATCGGCTCGGGCTTCATCACCATGCCGGCGCCGCCACCGAAGGGAGCGTCGTCGACCGTGCGGTGCACGTCGGACGTGTGCTCACGCAGGTCGTGCAGGCGGAGGTCGAGCAGACCGTTGGTGCGGCACTTGCCGAGCAGGCTCTCGCCGCAGAAGTCGTCCACCAGGCCGGGGAAGATGGTGAACACGTCGATCCGCACGGTCGGCAAGCCTACGGCACACCGCCCGCGCAGCTCTCGGCCCGGATCGCGGCCGTCGGCGACCGACGGTCGCATGGTGCGCCATGATGCGAGGGTGATCTTCCACATCGCCGACCGGGATCGGTGGCAGCGTTCGCTGGCCGCCGGCGAGTACACCGCCAGCACCATCGGGATGGAGCTGGACGAACAGGGTTTCATCCACCTCAGCACCGCCGAGCAGGTGCCGGGCGTGGTGGAGCGCTTCTACCAGGGGGTCGCGAACCTGGTGCTGCTGCACATCGACCAGAGCCGGCTCACGGCCGAGCTCGTGTTCGAACAGCTCGACGGGGCTCCGGAACCGTTCCCCCATCTGTACGGCCCGTTGAACACCGACGCCGTGGTCGACGTGACCGATCCGTTCCCCGCGTAGCGACGACCGATCAGTCGAGCAGGTCGAACAGACCGTCGGGCGCCTCGACGGCGATCACGCCGCCGGTGCCGCCGTCGGGTGGACGGCTCGCCGACACCACGAACGTGACCGGCACGAGGTGGCCGGTGTCGAGCTCGAGCAGGTCGTTGGCCGGGTTGTCGATCACCGCGATGCACACGCCCCGATCGACACCGGTCTGGTCGACCACGTGGGCGCCGATGAGGTCGTGCACCCAGAGCGCGTCGGGATCGGCGAGGGGCTCACCCCAGAGCGTGCGGCCGGCGAGGCGCTCGGCCTCGTTGCGGTCGGTGACGCCCTCGACGATCACCATCCACTTGCGCTGGGGCAGGGCTCGTCCGGAGACGACGGTGTGCCACTGCTGGCCGTCGAACAGTCGAGCGCCGGCCTGCACTCGTTCGGTGCGGTCGGACGTGAGGCTGACCACGAGCCCGCCCTTCACGCCATGGGCGCGACCGAACCGGCCGACCTCGAGGAGACCGTCTGGTGAGGCGGGGGGTCGATCGGTCGGCAAGGCCAACCGATCAGTCGGCGAAGTCGACGTCGACCTCGACGCCGTCACGGGCGGCGGCCGCACGCACGAGCGTGCGGATGCTCTGCGCCGTGCGGCCACGACGGCCGATCACGCGACCGAGATCGCCGGGGCCGACCTTGACCTCGAGGCGAACGCGGTTGCGACCCTCCTGGCCATCGACCCGAACTGCCTCGGGGTCGTCCACGATGGAGCGGACGACGTGCTCGAGCACGGCCGTGGCCGTGGGCGCCGGGATCTCGTTGCCGAGGTCCTCGGCATCGTGATCGGACGTGGTGCTGGTCTCGTCGCTCACCGGGCGGCCTTGGCCGCGGTGAACGCCTCCCATGCGCCAGAGGCCTCGAGCAGCTTCTTCACCCGTTCGGTCGGCTGCGCGCCGTCCATCAGCCACTTCACGGCCTTGTCGCTGTCGATGTTGATCGACGACGGCTCGGTGCGCGGGTTGTAGGTACCGATGATCTGGATGAAACGGCCGTCGCGGGCCGCGCGGCTGTCTGCCGCCACCACGCGATACTGCGGCTGCTTCTTCTTGCCCACTCGGGTGAGGCGAAGCTTGACTGCCATAGAAGAACTGCTCCTCGGAGAAAACGAACCGGCTGAGGTTACCTACTTCGAGCCGGGAAACCCACTCGGCAGACCCGGCATCCCGGGGATGTTCGGCATGCCGGGCATGTTGGGCAACCCGCCGGGAATGTTGGGCATGCCCAGCATCCCGCCGCCGCGCTTGCCCTTGCTGGCCTTGCCGCCCTTCTGCTTGCCCTTCTTGCCCGGGCGACCCATGCCCATCGCGCCCATGCGCTTCATCATCTTCTGCATCTCGCCGAACTGCTTGACGAGTTGGGTGACCTGGGCCACCGACGTGCCGCTGCCCAGGGCGATGCGGTTGCGGCGGCTGCCGTTGATGATCTCGGGCTTGCGCCGCTCCTCGGCGGTCATGGAGCGGATGATCGCCTCAACGGGCTTGAGCTCCTCGTCGCCGATCTGGGCACCCTTCAGCTCCTTGGGCATGCCCGGCATCATCCCGAGGATGTTCCCGAGCGGACCCATCTTCTTCAGCTGCTGCATCTGCTCGAGGAAGTCGTCGAGGGTGAACTCGCCCTCGAGCAGCTTCTCGGCAGCGGCCTCGGCCTGATCCTTCTCGAAGGCCTGCTCGGCCTGCTCGATGAGGGTGAGCATGTCGCCCATGCCGAGGATGCGCCCGGCCATACGATCGGGGTGGAACTGCTCGAACTCGGTGAGCTTCTCACCGGTGGACGCGAACGCGATCGGCCGACCGATGACCTCCTTGACCGACAGCGCGGCACCACCGCGGGCGTCGCCGTCGAGCTTGGACATGATGACGCCGTCGATCGCGAGCGTGGCGTGGAACGCCTCCGCGACGCCGACCGCGTCCTGACCGGTCATCGCGTCGATGACGAGGAAGGTGTAGTCGGGCTCGATGTTGGCCGAGATCTGACGGACCTGCTCCATCATCTCGGCGTCGATCGACAGACGGCCGGCGGTGTCGACGATCAGCACGTCCTTGCCGAGGCGGCGTGCCTCGGCAAGACCCCGGGTGGCCGTGGCGACCGGGTCGCCGGGCTCGCTGAACACGGGGACGTCGATCTGACGACCGAGGGTGCGCAGCTGCTCGACGGCGGCGGGACGCTGCAGGTCGGCGCCGACGAGGAGCGGCTGACGGCCCTGGCTCTTGAACCAGCGGGCGAGCTTGGCCGAGTTGGTGGTCTTGCCCGAGCCCTGGAGGCCGGCCATGAGCACCACGGTGGGCGGCCGCGAGGCGTAGGTGATCTTCAGGGTCTCGCCGCCGAGCATGGCGGTGAGTTCCTGATTGACGATCTTGACGACCTGCTGGCTCGGGTCGAGCGCCTGGCTGAGCGCCACACCGATGGTCTGCTCGCGGATGCGGGCGACCACGTTGCGCACGACGCCGACGTTGACGTCGGCCTCGAGCAGCGCGGTGCGGATCTCCTTCAGGACCTCGTCGACGTCGGCCTCGGTGAGGCGCCCCTTGCCGCGGATCTTCTTGATGACGCCTTCGAGGCGTGAGGACAGCGAATCGAACATGCGCCGCACAGGCTACCGGCCGTCCCCGAGCCCATTTCGCGATGACAGACGCGAAGAGAGGTGAGCGCCCGGGGGCACCCACCTCTCGTCTCAGACGGTCTGGTCGGGTCGGGCGCCGGGGCCCGGGCGGATCAGCCGATGCTCACGACCTCGGTGACCACGCCGGCCTCGACCGCGACGTTGAGGCGGGTCTCGCTGTAGTCCATGGTGAGCGCCAGGTCGGCGCCGTCCGCACGGGCGACCCGCACGGTCCAGCCACTCGCCTCAGCGAGCTTCGACGCCTCGTCGACCCTGAGGCCGACCAGGGTCGAACCGTCGAAGGCGGCGTCGACGGCAGGCTCGCCCACGCCGTCGGTGCCGGGCACGGCGGTCTCGACCGGCATCGGCTCGGGCAGCGGCACGGGCTCGGGCAGCACCTCGGGCTCGGCCTGCTGGAGGTACTGGTCCTCGACGGCGAGCACGTTGGCCATCATCCCGTCGGCGCCGGTGAAGGCGTAGCCGGGCAGCAGCCACACGGTGCCGTCGGCCGCCCAGACCTGCTCGAGCGAGGAGGTGACCTGGTTCAGGTCGATCACCATGGGGGCGAGGTCGACCGAGCCGACCGACACGCACGAGACCGCAGGGTCGGTGCAGTCGCCGACGGCGGGATCGACGAGCACCGTGTCGGTGGGGACGGGCTCCTCGTACGCCGTGGACGCTCCGGCATCGTCGGGGACGAGGGCCCCGTCCGGTCCGAGCACACCCTCCGTCGGTTCCGTCGGTTCCGTCGGTTCCGTCGGCTCGGCCGGCGGTGCGTAGTCCTCCCCCACCGCCGGCTCGACGGCGGGCATGGCGGCCGGCTCGGTGGCCACGCCGGCGTCGCGGACGGCCGGGCCGTACCCGGTCATCCAGGCGTTCGCCTGGTCGTTGAGGCGAACGATCGCGGCGTCCACGCCGATGCGCGGGTAGTCGGCGCCGCGCTGGGGTGCGGCCAGGAAGCCGCCGGCCCAGGTGATCGCGCCCTGCTCGCCGTAGCCGACGTTGAACGACAGGTTGGTGCGTACGCCGTCGAGCACCAGGAAGGCCGTGACGGATGCGCTCCACTCGTCGGCATAGGTCTCGAGCTCGTAGCCGGCGGGATCACCGCCGAGCGAAGCCAGCAGGGCCAGCGCGCTCGCCTCGGCCTCGGCGGCCGAGGGCACACCGGCCGGGGGCTGCGACGGCTCGCACACGGGCTGTCCCGCCGTGGTGGGGTCGGCAGCCGGATCGCCGGCCGGGTACAGGGCGCAGTCGTCGACGATGCCGCGTCCCTCGGTCTGCCATGCCGGGCTGAACCACCAGCTCTGCATCGCGTCGGCGGCGACGGTGACCGACGGCGCCGAGCCGTCGTTCGGGCCGACGGTCCACCCGCCACCCATGTCGGCCGGGAGTTCGACCGCGTCGCCGGTGACACCGAAGGCCGCTGCCAGTTGCTCCACCTGCTCGGCTGTCGGGGCCACGCCGGGGGCGAAGAACCACGACCCTGCCGGGGAGGTGAGGTCGGGCGTCTCACCGCTCCACGTGTAGGTGAGCGACATCGGCATCATCTTCGACTCGGACATGGCCGCGTCGGCTGCACCGGCGGCCGTCGGCGCAGCGCCGCCCGATGCCGACCCGGCGATCTGGATGATGGCGGGTGCGGGGAGCGTCGATGCGCTGCCGGCGCTCTCGTCGTCAGCCGAGCCACACGCGGTGAGGCCGAGCACGACGACGGCGCCGACGAGGGCGAGGCGACGGGAGCGGGGGCCGGCGACACGGCGGACGGCACGGTGCTGGCGGCTGGTTCGGGGCTGGATGGTCATGCGCATTGGACGTGGCTCCCGCACTGGTCGGTTCCCGACGGAACCGGATTTCTTCCTCGGATCCGTCCCGGGATCGACGATCTCGGCCCGGTGGCCGTCGTCGCGCTCCTCCGGGTCAGCTCTCGGCGAAGAGCGCGCCGATGAACTGCTCGGGATCGAACGCGACGAGATCGCCGATCGTCTCGCCGAGGCCGACGAGCTTCACGGGGATGCCGAGTTCGGTCTCGATCGCGAACACGATGCCACCCTTCGCGCTGCCGTCGAGTTTGGTGAGCACCACACCGGTGAGGCCGACGCCGGTGTCGTCGCTCAGCAGCGCGTCGCCGAACTGTCGGGCCTGGGTGAGCCCGTTCTGGCCGGTGGTGGCGTCGATGACGAGCAGCACCTCGGTGACACGACCGGCGCCCTTGGCGGCGACTCGTCGCACCTTGCGCAGTTCGTCCATGAGGTTCGACTTGGTGTGCAGACGGCCGGCGGTGTCGGCGAGCACGAGGTCGATGCCGCGGGCGGCTGCCCGCTCGACACCGTCGAAGATCACCGAGCTCGGGTCGCCGCCCTCGGCACCGCGCACGAACTCCGCACCGCTGCGCTCGGCCCAGGTGTTGAGCTGCTCGGCTGCCGCGGCGCGGAAGGTGTCGCCCGCGGCCATCAGCACCGTGCGACCCTCGCTGCGCTGGAGCGCCCCGACCTTGCCGATCGTCGTGGTCTTGCCGACGCCGTTCACGCCGACGAACAGCCACACGTTCGGCGAACCGGGCTCGCCGGGCACCAGGTGCAGTTCGCGATCGGCACCCTCGAGGCGGCCGGTCATCTCGGCGCGCAAGGCGTCGAGCAGCGCATCGGGCGTGGTGATCTCCTTCGACTTCACCCGGGCCCGCAGGCCACTCAGCAACTCGTCGGTGACGCGCACGCCGACGTCGGCCCGCAGCAGCGCCTCCTCGAGGTCGTCGAACGAACTGTCGGTGATGCCGGCCCGCGAGCGGATGCCGAGGAAGGCACCGGTGAGCGCGCTGCGCGCCTTGCTCATCCTCGACGTGAACGACGGCCGCTCGTAGGTCTCGGGCTCGGCCACGGCATCGGTGTCGGGCTCGATCTCGACCTCGGACTCGACCTCGACCGATGCCTCGGCCGGTTCGAGCACAGCGGTGCCCGGCGACGCGTCGGCAGTCGAGACCGGGCGCGGTTCGACCGCCGGGCGGGGCGGGCGGACGATCTCCGACGTGCGCTCGTCGTTCAGTTCGGGCGTGCGGCGGCGGTTGAGGACGAGCACGCCGAGGCCGAACACCAGCACCAGCGCGACGAGGGCGAGATAGATCCACTCCATGGTGCGTCAACGCTACCCGCGGCCGGTGCGACGACCCCGGACGTCAGGGTCGAACGATCGGCGCCGGTCGCCCGGCGCCGAACCGTGACGTGATCAGCGGCCGGCGCCGGTGTCACCGCCGTCGCTGAGGCGCTGGGCGAGCCATGCGAGCGGGATCGACACGATCATCACGAACGTCGCCATCACGTTCACCAACGGCACGTTCTGCGGGCGACTGAAGTTGGCGAGGATCCACTGGGGCAGGGTCTGGAAGCCGGACCCGGCCGTGAACGTGGTGACGACGATCTCGTCGAAGCTCAGCGCGAACGCGAGGATGCCGCCGGCGAGCATCGCCGAGCGCACCAGCGGGAACGTGATGTACCGGAACGTCTGCGACCCGTGGGCACCGAGGTCGGCGGAGGCCTCGAGCAGGTTCGGCGACGACCGACGCAGACGGGCGACGACGTTGTTGTAGGCGACCACCACGCAGAACGTGGCGTGGGCGATCACCAACGAGTGGAACCCGAAGCCGACCTTGAACGAGAACAGCCCCAGGTCGATCGTGCGCGAGAACGTGTTCTGCAGCGCGATACCGGTGACGATGCCGGGCAGCGCGATCGGCAGCACGAGCAGGAACGACACGACGTCCTTGCCGAAGAAGCCGAAGCGGGTCATCGCCATGGCCGCCAACGTGCCGAGGACCAGAGCGATCACCGTCGCGACCAGCGCCACCTTGCAGGAGTTGAGCAGCGCCTCCCGCGGTGCATCGCTCTCCCACGCCTTCGACCACCACTCGGTGGTGTAGCCGCTCCACCCGGGCCAGGCGACCGACTTCGCCGGGTTGAACGACAGGCGGGCCACCACGACGAGCGGCAGGTAGAGGAACAACAGCGTCGCGATCGTGACCAGGCACAGGGCGATGCGTGCGGGCAGGGAGAGGCGCATGGGTCAGAGGTTCTCGAAGGCGCCGAGGCGCTTCATGGCCAACAGGTACAGGATGATGATCAGCAGCGGCCAGAGGGTGAACGCGGCCGCCAGCGGCTGGTTCGGCGCACCGAGCACGCCGTTGATCACCGAGCCGAACAGGAAGCGCTCCTCGCCCTGGTTCACGATCTGCGGGACGATGTAGTCGCCCATCGAGAGCGAGAAGGTGAAGATCGAGCCGGCGGCGATCGAGGGCAGCAGCAGCGGCAGGATCACGGAGCGGAAGGTGCGCAGCGGGCGCGCCCCGAGGTCGCCCGACGCGTCGAGCAACGACACGGGGAGCCGGTCGAGCCCGGCGTAGATGGGCAGCACCATGTAGGGCAACCAGAAGTAGACGAGGGTGACGACGATGGCCACACGTCCGTATCCCGGCGTCCACCCGATCGTGGACTCGAGGAAGCCACCACCGCCGCGACCCGCGGCCGCGAACTGGTTGCCGGCCGGCGACACCATGGCCCGCCAGGCGTAGCCCTTCACGAGGTAACCGGCCCACAGGGGCAGCAGCATCGCGACGACGATGCCGCGGCGCGCCCACCGCCAGGCGACCTTCGAGACGAAGAAGGCGACCGGGACCGAGATGAGGAAGCAGATGATCGTGACGAGCAGCGCCACGCCCGCCGTCCGGATGACCACCCAGACCGTGTCCCACTCCGTGAACGCCGAGGTGAGGTTCGCCGTGGTGAAGGTGGTGGTCGGCTTCTGGGTGACGGGATCGAGCTCGTACAGCGCGCTGACGACCAGCAGCACGAGCGATCCGAGATAGATGACGAGCATCCAGGTGAGCGGCAGCCCGAGCAACGAGCCGATTCCCAGACGACGCCGTCCGTGGTAGGCGCGGTTGAGCGCGCGCCACGGGCGGGAGGGCCCGGAGGCCCTCCCGCCGATGGACGCGCCCGCGGCGCCTGCTGCCGCAGGAGCAGTCACTACGACCGGAGCTCGGTCCAGGCGTTGACCCACTCGGTGTAGGGCACGCACGTCACGTCGGTGCGCCCGTCGAGGCACTCCTCCGTGGCGGTCTGCCAGTACCACACGTCGTTCCAGTAGTCGGTCTCCTCGGCGTGGAAGATCTCGCAGTGCTCGGCCATGCCGTCGAGCCCGCACGACTTCGCGTTGCTCGGGGCCTCGCCGAACCACACGGCCACCTGGGAGTTCGCCCACGGGGAGGCGATCCAGTCCATCCACAGCTTCATGCAGTTGGGGTTGGCGGCCTGCGACGAGAGCATCCAGGTGTCCGACCAGCCGGTGGCGCCTTCGACGGGCTTCACCGCGTCGATCAGTGCGCCGTTGGACTGGGCGAGGTTCACGATGACCTGCCAGGTGGTGCCGGCGAGGACGGAGCCGTCCTCGAGCGCTGCCTGCTGGTCCGTGTAGAGCGCCCAGTACTGGCCGGCGAGATCCTTCTGGCTCTCGAGCAGCGCGATCGAGGCGTCGAACTGCGCCTGGTCGAGCGCGTACGGGTTCTCGATGCCGAGGTCGGGCTGGGTGGCCTTCAGGTACAGCGCCGCGTCGGCGATGTAGATCGGGCTGTCGTACACCGATACGGCGCCGTCGGCGGCGGTGCCGCCGTCGAACATGACGCCCCAGGAATCGGGCGCCTCGGGGAACGCCTCGGTGTTGTACACGAGCAGGTTCGCACCACGGCCGTGCGGGATGCCCATCGGCTCACCGTCGAGGGAGTTCCACGGCTGCAGCTTCAGGCCCTCGAAGACGTCGGCGTAGCTCGAGAACTCGGCCACGTCGATCGGGGCGATCTCGCCACCCTGGATGAGACGGGTGGTGGCGTCGCCGGACGCCGAGACGCCGTCGTACTCGCCGCTCTGCATGAGCTGCACCATCTCGTCGCTCGAGTTGCCGAGCTTCACGTTGACCTCGCATCCGGTGAGGTCGCGGAACGGCGTCACCCAGTCGTAGGCGGGGTCGGTGGAGCCGTCCTCGATGTAGCCGGCCCACGCGATCACGTTGAGCTGACCTTCGGCGCCGGCCACGAGGTCGGCGTTCGGCGTCCACATGTAGTCGACCTCGCCGGCCGGCTCGGTGGCCGCAGGTGCCTCGGTCGCGTCGGGTGCCTCGGTGGCATCGGGCGCCTCGGTGGCATCGGGTGCCTCGGTGGCGCCGGGTGCCTCGGTGGCCGCAGGCGCCTCGGTGGCCGTGGTCTCCTCGTCGTCGTCACCGCAGGCGGTGGCCACGAGTGCGAGCGACACCATCACGGCGACCCCTGCCAGCCGACGGTGCGATCGTCTCCTACCGGTTCCAGCTGCTGTCATTGTTCGTCTCCCCCTTGTTGGAGCTCCGCGCCGAGGTGGTCAGCGGAGTGGTCGTCGAGATCCGTCGCGGTGACGGTGAAGGCCGCTCGACGCGACCAGGCCAAGCGGACGGGTCCGCCGGGCGACACGCCGGCGAGCCCATCGCTGGGCACGCTGGCGAGCAGATGGGCCGAGGAGTCGTCCAGTTGGACGCGCACTCGGCATTCGGCTCCGAGGTACTGCACGTCGACGACCGTGCCGTCGACGCTGACCTCTCCGTCGTCGACCCGGCCACCGGCGCTGCCGACGGCGACGAGGCGGATGCGCTCGGGCCGGACCGAGTGCGTGGCGTCGACGCCGAGCACGCGCGCCGACGTGACGGGATCGAGCACGTTCGAGGTGCCGACGAAGCCGGCGACGAACGACGTCGCCGGATGGTCGTAGATCTCCCGCGGGGCGCCCACCTGCTCGATGCGGCCGTGGTTGAAGACCGCGATCCGGCTGCTCATCGAGAGCGCCTCGCCCTGGTCGTGGGTGACGAAGACGAACGTGATGCCGACCTCGTGCTGGATCGACTTCAGTTCGACCTGCATCTCCTCGCGGAGCTTGAGGTCGAGCGCGCCGAGCGGCTCGTCGAGGAGCAGCACCTTGGGTCGGTTCACGAGCGCTCGGGCGAGCGCCACGCGCTGGCGCTGACCGCCGGACATCTCGTGCGGCTTGCGCTTGCCGAAGCTGCCGAGCCGGACGGACTCCAGCATCTCGCCGGCGCGCCGGCGGCGCTCGGCCTTGCCGACGCCTTTCACCTTCAGCCCGTACTCCACGTTCTGCTGCACGGTCAGGTGTGGGAACAGGGCGTAGTCCTGGAAGACCGTGTTGACGTCGCGGTCGTAGGGCGCCGTGCGCGTGACGTCCTGTCCACCGAGCAGCACCGCCCCACCCGTCGGCAGCTCGAAGCCGGCGATCATGCGCAGCACGGTGGTCTTGCCCGACCCCGACGGCCCGAGCAACGAGAAGAACTCGCCCTCGCCGATCTCGAGGTCGACGTCATCGACCGCGACGACCTGGTGGGAGTCGTGACCGTCGCGACCGAAGGTCTTGCGGAGGCGCACGAGTTGGATCGCAGGCACCTGCGAGCGTTCACTTGCCACTGGCGGCGACTCTCCCCCGTTCGACACCGGCCGGAGCCGGCGAATGGCAAATCCTATGATCCCAGAGGTTTGGGGTCAATTCTCTCTGCATGACCGCAGCGTGAACGGTCCGTGCGGGTCCGACGGACGGCTCAACGAGAGGTGCCCGACGACGTGTACAGTCGCCGCCATGTCGTCGACGGCAGCCACGGTCGCACGCCTGTTCAGCCCCGGCTCCGGCAACGGGTTGGCCGGGTCGGTCACGCAGCAGCTGGCCGACGCGATCCACCTCGGCCTGCTCGCCCCGGGCGAGCAGTTGCCGAGCGAGAGCTCGCTCGCCGCACAGCTCGGCATCGCCACCGTCACCCTGCGCGATGCGCTCGCGAACCTCCGCGAGCTCGGCCTCGTCGAGACCCGGCGCGGCCGTCACGGCGGGTCGTTCGTGTGCGGCCCGGTCGCAGCGTCGGCCGCACGGCTGCGCTCGCGGTTGCGCGACCTCAGCGTGGTCGAGCTGCGCGACCTCGGCGACGAGTGGACCGCGATCACGGGCGCATCGGCACGGCTCGCCGCGCGCCGGGCGAGCGCCGACGAGGTCAACCGGCTGCGGGCGTTCGCCGAGCGACTCACACGCGCACGCTCGATCGGCGACCGCGCCCGAGCGAACAGCCGGTTCGCGATCGAGCTCGCATTGACCGCCCAGTCGGAGCGCCTCACGCGCGCCGAACTGCGCCTGCAGGCCGAGTCGGGAGAGCTGCTCTGGCTCCCCACCCGCGCGCCGCTCGACCCGAAGCAGGTGGCCGCCGACCTCGCCGCGATCGCCGACGCGGTCGCCGCCGAGGACGCGGAGCGCGCCCGGTCGCTCGTCGAACGTCGCACCGAGCTGAACATGCGTTGGCTCGTGTCGGCCCACATGGAACTGGTCGACGCGTGAGCCGCCGCACCCGCCAGCTCCCGGCGCGCCTGGCAGCCGACGTCGTCACCCGCTGCGTACGTGAGCTCGTGGCTGCGACGGCCATCGTGTTCGCCGCGCTCGACGAGATGGCCCGACCGCTCGCGGCGGCATGGACCGACGGGCCACGACCGCTCACCACCGAGCACCTCAGCTCGCTCCAGACGCATGTGTTCCGGCAGATGGACGAGCAGCCGACGTTCTCCGGTGCGGGCTACGTGCTCACCGAGCCGGCGCTCCGCGACCGACCGCGCTACCTCGAGTGGTGGAGCCGCTCCCCCGGCCACGGGTACGAGCCGCTCATCCTCAACCTCGACCCCGCTGCCCCCGACTACTACGACTACTACTCGATGGAGTGGTTCTTCGCCGCGCTCGCCGAGCACCGGCGGTTCGTGTCTGGCCCGCTGATCGACCTGCCGTGTTCGAACTCGTGCATCCTCACGTTCTCCGCGCCCGTGGTCGTCGACGGCTTCCTGGTCGGCATCGCCGGGGCCGATGTGTCGCTGGCCAAGCTGGAGTCAGCACTCCTGCCGCCGATCCGTCGACTCGATGCCCCGGCGGTACTGGTGAACAAGGAACGACGCGTGATCCTGTCGAACGACGCGCGCTGGACCACCGGCGAGAAACTGCAGCCATTCGGCGATGGCGGCGAATGGCAGACCCTGGTCGACGTCACCGACGACCTCGGCTGGCGGCTGGCGGTCGCCGTCGACTGATCGTCGGCCGAGTGACTGACGGCTTCCGGCCGGTGGCCGGCCGCGGGACCGGTCAGGCCGGGGTCGACACCTTCTCGGTGACGACCTTCGACGAGCCACCTGGCTGCATGGTGACGCCGAGCAGGCAGTCGCCGGCCTCCATCGTGCGCTTCTGGTGACTCACGATCAGCAGTTGCGCCTCTCGACGGAACTCGGCGATCAGGCCGAGGAACCGGTGCAGGTTGACGTCGTCGAGAGCAGCCTCGACCTCGTCCATCACGTAGAACGGCGACGGGCGGCTGCGGAACACCGCGAACAGGTACGCCAGCGCGGTGAGGCTGCGCTCGCCGCCCGACAGCAACGACAGCTTCTTCACGTTCTTGCCACTCGGCTTGGCCTCGACCTCGATGCCGGTGTTCAACAGGTCGTCGGGTTGGGTGAGCACGAGCTTGCCGGAGCCGCCGGGGAAGAGGTTGTTGAACAACTGTGTGAAATGGCCGCTCACGTCGGCGAAGGCCGCAGAGAACACGGTCTGGATCTCGAGATCGACGGCCTTGATGACCCGCAGCAACTCGCGCCGCGTCTCGCGCACGTCTTCGAGCTGCGACTCGAGGAACGTGTGCCGCTCTTGCAGTTCGTTGAACTCCTCGAGCGCCAACGGGTTGATCGGCCCCATCAGGCGGAGTTCGCGCTCCAGGTCGCGCACGCGGGCGGCCGGGTTCACGCCCTCCTTCAACGGCGGCAGCTCGGCCGCCTCGGCGACCTCCGGCTCGACGTCGTGCTCGCGGCGCAGCGCCTCGACGGCGGTCTCGAGCCGCAGCTTGGCCTCGGCGTCGTCGAGTTCGATGCGGCGCTGGCGCTCACGGTTCTCGTCGAGCTCGCGTTCGGCGGCGTTGCGCCGGCGGCGGGCCTCGTCGAGCCGCGCCGCGATCGCTCGCACCTCGTCGCTCTGCCGACGACGGACCTCGAGCAGCTCGGTGTGGCGGCCCTCGATGACGTGGCGGTGGGCGTCGACGAGCGCTGCGAGGCGTTCGATCGCCACGAGCGAACGCTCGACCGCGACGCGGCGTTCCGCCGCAGCGGCCCGTGCGGCGACGTCGGCGGCGAGGCGTCGCTCGGTCTCCTCGAGCCGGCGCTCGAGGAAGCCCTGGCGCTCGTGCAGACCGGCGTTGCGCACCTCGAGGTCCTGGCGCATCGACGAGAGGCGTGCCGCCCGTGCATCGAGCTGGGCGCGCAGCTCGCCGCGCGCCTTGGCGGCCTCTGCCTCCGCGGCCTCGTCGGCTTCGAGGGCCGGGACGAGCGCCTCGAGCTCGGTGATGTGGGCACGCTCACGGGCGATGCGTTCGTTCGCCTCGCTGAGGCTGCGCTCGAGCGCCTCCAGCTCGGCGGCGGTCTCGCGTCGCTCGGCCTGCGCACGGGCGAGCTTCTCCGAGCTCGCCGTGAACGTGGCGTCGTGCTGGTCGAGCCGGCGGGTGAGTTCGGCCTCCTGCTGACGTGCGGCCTGCAGCTCGGCTCGCGCCGCCTGTGCGGCCTGGTCGCGCGTGGCCAGCTCGGCCTGCGCGGTCGACAGGCGCTCGGTGGCCTCGTCGAGCGCAGCAGCGGTTGCACCGCCGCCCGACGCGCCGAGGCGCCAACCGGACGGCCCGAAGCGGTCGCCGTCGGCGGTGACCACGACGGCGGAGGGGTTGCCCATCGCGATGTCGACGGCCTCGTCGAAGTGATCGGCCCGGACGGCGCTGCCGAGGATCGTGTCGAGGAGCCGTTCGACCGCCGCGTTGCGGCTGCGCACGTGCGGACGAACCGGGGAACCGGCGGTCGGCGCTGCGACCGGTGCAGCGGCACCGACGAGGCCGAGCGCCAACACCGCGCCGTGGACGTTGGAGGAACGCAGCGACTCGAGTGCACGCCGACCGGTGGCCGGATCGTCGACCACGACGGCGAGGAGCGCGTCGCCGAGCGCCGCCTCGACGCTCGATTCCCAGCCTTCGTCGATCTCGACCAGATCGAGCAGGGTGCCGAGCGCACCATCGACGCCAGCGAGGTGCTCGGCACCGGCGCGCTCGCGGGCGGTCTCGAGGGCCATGCTCAGGGCCTCGGCCCGAGCTCGCCAGCGCGACAGCTCCTCCGCCGCGTCCTGGCGCGCGTGGGCGCTGACCTCGGCGGCGGCCTCGGCGGCGATGCGGCGCGCCTCGGCCGCCTCGACCTCGGCCACCAGCGGCGCCTCGGACTCGTTGGCCTGCTCGCACTGGATCTTCAGCCGGACGATCTCGCCCTCGAACCGCTCCGACTTCTGGCGCAGCGACTCGGCGCGCTGCTCGAGACGGCGGGCCTCGCTCTCGGCGCGCCCCACACCGTTCTGCATCGACCGGAGTTCGCCGCGTACCTCTGCCGCCGCCGACGCCGCGGAGGTGCCCGCATTGATGTCGTTGATCGTCTGCAGGGTGGTGCGCCGGTGCTCGGCGAACTCCTGCTCCTGCGAGGCCAGCTCTTCGGCCTCGGGGCCGAGCGCTGCGAGATCTGCGGCGACGGCGTCGAGGTCGTCGCGCAGCCGTGCCGCATCCGCCTCGAGGTTGGCCACGACCCCACCGTCCATCAGTTGACCGCGGTCGCGCTCGAGCGAACGGCGCCGCTCGACCATGACCGCAGCGATGCCACGGGCACGTTCGCGGAGCTGCTCGACGCGGACCATCTCGTCGCCGAGATCGGTGTCGCCGCGTGCGGTGAGCTCGGCCTCGGCTGCCAGCACCAGGGTGTCGAGTTGGGCGAGCTCGGCACGCAGTGCCTGTTCTTTGGTGTCGAGCTGCAGGCGGTCGCCGGCGAAGGTGGTGAGCCGAGCGCGCAGCGCCGCGATCTCGCGGCCGGCGACGAACAGCTGCAGCGCCTTGAGCTCGGCGACCAGGTCGCCGTGCCGCCGCGCCGCATCTGCCTGACGCTCGAGCGGGCGGAGCTGTCGACGAACTTCGCGCAGCAGGTCCTGGACACGCAGCAGGCTGGCCTCGGTGGCGTCGAGGCGCCGCTCGCTCTTCTCCTTGCGCCGCCGGTACTTCAACACGCCGGCGGCCTCTTCGATGATCGCGCGGCGGTCCTCGGGCCGTGCGTTGAGCACGGCGTCGATCTGACCTTGGCTCACGATGACGTGTTGCTGGCGGCCGACGCCGGCGTCGCTGAGCAGCTCCTGCACGTCGAGCAGTCGGCAGTTGACGCCGTTGATCGCGTACTCGCTCTCGCCCGTGCGGAACAAGGTGCGCGAGATGGTGACCTCGGTGAACTCGATGGGCAGGATGCCGGCTGAGTTGTCGAGGGTGAGCATCACCTCGGCACGGCCGAGGGCGGGACGCTTCGCAGTGCCCGCGAAGATGACGTCGTCCATCTTCTGCGAGCGCACCGAACTCGGTGCCTGAGCGCCCAACACCCACGCGATCGCATCGACCACGTTGGACTTGCCGGACCCGTTGGGGCCGACGACGACGGTGACGCCAGGTTCCAGGACCATCGTCGTCGAGTCGGCGAAGGATTTGAAACCTTTGAGGGTGAGGGACTTGAGAAACACGGCTCGTCGATCCTAGCCGGGCCTCCCGAGGCGGCGAACCCGGCCCGGCGGCTTCGCCGTCGCGAACGGTTCGCCAGGCGCTGCCAGGGCGTCGAACACCAGGTCATCGACATCGTCGCTGACCTGCGCCGATGCAGCGGAACCGACCGGGTCGCCCGCGTCAGCGCTGGCAGCGGGGGCAGAAGTGCGTGGTGCGGCCGGCGTTGACGACCCGGGCGATGTCGGCCCTGCCACAGGTGATGCACCGTTGCCCGAAGCGGTCGTAGACACGATGCGCGAGCTGGAATTGCCCACCGTTTCCGTCGACGTCGACGTACTGGGTGTCGGCCAGGGTGGAGCCGCCGGCGGCGATCGCCTCCCCGAGGATGCGGTGGATCTCACGGTGCAAACGGGTGATCTCCTGGCCGGTGAGGGTGTTGGAGATGCGGTCGTGGCGCAGCCGCGACGCGTGCAGGATCTCGTCGCAGTAGATGTTCCCGATGCCGGCGATCACGTGCTGGTCGAGCAGGAGCGCCTTCAACGCTCTGGCGCGGGAACGCACGATGCGGGCGAGCGTCGTGCGCGTCATCCCGTCGGTGATCGGGTCGACGCCGAGCTTGAACAGGTCGGGGATCTCCACCTCCACGTTCGCCGGGTCGAACACCACCACCTCGCCGAACGTGCGCGGGTCGACGAACCGCAACTCCTCCGTCGGATCCCCTGACAGCAATGCCGCGACGTGGGTGTGCGGCGGGCGGGGCTCGTCGACGGGGTGGATGAGCACCCGGCCGCTCATGCGGAGATGGATCATCACGTCGTCGCCGGTGTCGAGACCGAGCAGGAGGTACTTCCCGCGTCGGCGGGTGTCGACGATGGTGGCGCCGGTGAGTCCGTCGATCACGGCCTGGCGCGACGTGCGCCGCACGGTGCGCTCGCGGCCGACCTCGACACTGCGGATCGTGCGGCCGACGAGGCGGACGTCGAGACCACGTCGGACGGTCTCCACCTCGGGAAGCTCGGGCATGCGCGGGTCGTCCCGTCGTTCTCGTCGGCGTCCGTCAGGACTCGGTGGTGAGCAGGGTGTGTGCGGCCATCGCGGCCGCCTGCTCGGCGACCTTCTTCGACCGTCCGGACCCCTCACCCACCGGTCGTCCGGCGACCACGACGGTCGCGGTGAAGGTCTTCTGGTGGTCGGGGCCCTTCTCGCTCACGACGTAGACCGGCGCCGCGTCGAAGAGTCGAGCGGTGAGCTCCTGCAGCAACGTCTTGAAGTCGAGCCGGTCGAGCTGCTTCGCCGCCTGCTCGAGCGGACCGGTGAACAGGTGCTCGATCAGGCGTGCTGCGGCGACCACGCCACCGTCGAGGTAGACCGCGCCGATGACGGCCTCGAGCGCGTCGCTCAGGATCGACGGCTTGAGCCGCCCGCCGGCAGCGCTCTCCCCCTTGCCCAGCAACAGGCACGGACCGAGATCGATCGCCGCCGCCACCTCGGCCAGTGCCGATGCGTTCACCACGCTCTTGCGCAGATCGGTGAGCTTGCCCTCGGGCAACTCCTGGTGTTCGCGGTACGCGATGTCGGCGATCATCCAGCCGAGCACCGCGTCGCCGAGGAACTCGAGCCGCTCGTTGGACAGGTTGCCCGGGTGCTCTGCACACCAGGAACGGTGCGCCATCGCCCGCCGGAGCAGCTCCGCGTCCGCGAAGCGATGTCCGATGCGTTCGCTCAGGCCGTCGAGCAGATCGGCGGTGAGCGGCAGCGGCGCAGCGGACGTCTGGGTCACCGGATCGTTCGTCCTCAGTCGCCCGACACGCGCGCGAAGACGTAGTCGACCGCGTCGCGCACGGTCTTGAGGTCCTCGAGGTCCTCGTCCTCGATCCGGAAATCGACCGACCGCTCGGCCATCTCCTCCTCGAGCGCCTCGACGAGTTCGATCAGCGCGAGCGAATCGGCCTCGAGGTCGTCGACGAACGACTGCCCCTCACTGATGGTCGCGCCGTCGATCTCCAGGATGTCGGCAAGGCTGGCACGGACGATCTCGAACACGGCGGCTCGGTCGAGCGGGGCATCGGACACTGCAGGATCTCCTCGGGACGGGCACGCGGCGGACCGCATGTCGGCGTGGCTGGAGAGCGTAGCCCGGACGTGCGCTCAGTCGGCCGTGGGACCGGCGCTGTCGGTGCCGGCACCGATCGCGGCACGGAGCTCGGCGACGACGCCGCGCTCGACCATCTCCTGGGCGACCTTGATGCCGTTCAGCATCGCGGTGGCGTTCGACGAGCCGTGGCTGATGACGCACACGCCGTCGACACCGAGCAGCACCGCGCCGCCGTAGGTGTCGGGGCTCATCTGCTCGACCAGCGGGAGCAGCGCGGGGAGCAGCGCCTGGAAGTGCGGTTCGTAGGCGGGGTCGGAGGTGAACGCTTCGAGGATCGCCTTCATCACGACCTTCACGCCACCCTCGAGGGTCTTCAGCACCACGTTGCCGGTGAAGCCGTCCGTGACGATCACGTCGGCCGTCTTGAGCAGCATGTCGCGGCCTTCGACGTTGCCGACGAAGTCGATGTTGGGGGCGACCGCGAGGAGTTCGTAGGCCTCCTTGCGCAAGGTGTCGCCCTTGCCCGGCTCCTCGCCGATGGAGAGCAGGCCGACCTTCGGCCGCTCGACACCGAAACGGTGGCGTGCGTACACCGAGCCCATCTGGGCGAACTGGACGAGCCACTCGGCCTGCACCTCGGCGTTGGCGCCGGCGTCGAGCAGGATGTTCGGCGCGTGGCCGGGAATGGGCAGCGGCGTCGCGATCGCCGGGCGACTGACGCCCTTGATGCGGCCCATGCGCAACAGTGCGGACGCCATCGTGGCGCCGGTGTTGCCGGCGGAGATCATCGCGCTCGCCCGGCCGTCACGGACGGCCTCGGCAGCGCGGACCAGGGTGGAATCCTTCTTGCGACGAACGCCCTGGGCAGGGTCGTCGTCCATCTCGATCACCTCGGACGCCTCGATCAGCGGCAGCTCACCGATGCCATCGAGGCCCGACGGGCCGACGAGGACGATGGGGATGCCCTGCGCGGCCGCCTGATGTGCCGCAGCGAGGATCTCGCCAGGTGCGCGGTCGCCCCCCATCGCATCGACGGCGATCGGGAGCATGGTGCGGTGAAGGCGGAGGTGGGAACCGACGGGGCGTCAGCCGACGTCAGCCGACGTCGACGGCGACGCGGTCCTTGTACCAGCCGCAGGACGGGCAGACCGTGTGCGGGAGCTTGGCTGCAGCGCAGCGGGGGCACACGCTGCGAGCGGGTGCACCGAGCTTCCACGCGCCAGCCCGATGGCTGCGCGTCTTCATCTTGGACTTCTTCTTCTTGGGAACAGCCACCGTGGATCTCCCTGGCGCGATTGGACTGCATGAGGTTAGCGGCGACTGGCACCCTTTCCCCACCTCCCCGATCGACGAGCGTCAACCGGCGGCGTCGGCCCAGGATCGCAGCGGGCGGAGGAGCTGCCGCTTCTTGGACTGGTGTTCGGCCATCCGTCGCAGGATGTCGTCCAGCGTGGCGATGGCCTGCACGATGTGCCTGCCCTTGTTGAGCATGACGCACTCCGCTCGTTCCGACATGGCGGCATCCGTGATCTCCGATCGCGACGGCCGGCCCGTCTTCGCGAGCCGGTCGAGCACCTCGGTCGCCCAGATCACGGGAAGATGAGCGGCCTCGCACAGCCAGAGGATCTCCTCCTGGAGTTCGGCGAGCCGTTCGTAACCGGCTTCGACGGCGAGATCGCCACGAGCGATCATCACACCCACCGATCGCGTCGCCATCGCGGCGCGGAGCAGCTCTGGAAGTGCACGGAACGCCTGCACGGTCTCGATCTTCAACACGAGACCGAGGTGCCCAGCGCCTCGGGCCGCGAGCTCCTCCTGCAGCATCCGGACGTCGTGAGGTGTCCGCACGAACGACAAGGCGACGATGTCCGCCAACGCCACGACCTGGTCGAGCGATCGCAGGTCGTCGGCCGACAGCGCCGGCACGGGGACGTCGGTGTCGGGCAGGTTGATCCCCTTCTCGGCGCGGACCTTGCCGCCACCAGGTGGCCCTCCGGTGACCCGAATCCGGGCGTGCGGTCGGCCGTCGGCGCCGATGCCGACCGACTCCACCCGGCCACCGAAGGCACCGTCGTCGACGTAGACCCGATGCCCCACCTGGAGCGCTCCGATGGCTTCGGGAAGCGTGCACCCGATGGTCACGACGTCGGCGGCCGGATCGTCGCCGGTGTCCAGTGGTTCGCCGGCGACCAGGTCGACGAGCCGTCCGACGTCGAGTTCGACATGGCCGGCCGCGGGCCGGAGCGGCCCGACGACGCCGTTGGTCCCCGTACGCAGGTTGCGCAGCTCGGTCCCCTCCACCAGATAGACGGTGCCGTGCGTGGAGACCTCCACCTGTGCCCCGACGAATCCGACGCGCATCGAACGTCGCTTGCCGCGCGCGTCGACGAGGTGGAGGACGTCGTCGGGAACCAGGTCGTCGAGCACATCGCCCTCGACGCAGACCGATGTCGGTCCGTCGTCGTCCGTCGGGCGATCGGCGGCAGAGCACAGGCGGGCGGTCGCCGGCGCGACCACCTTGCCGAACGCGTCCCGCTCGGGCTTCAAGCGGATGACGGCCGGACCAGGCGCCATCGACGAGGTCCGTAGCTTGGGACCGGCGAGGTCCATCATCACCCGGACGTCACGACCGCGAGCCAGCGCCGCGGCCCGGACGCTCGCTGCCATCCTGCTCCACGCCTCGGCATCGTCGTGTGCACAGTTGATCCGGGCGATGTCCATCCCGGCGTCGACCAACTCGTCGGCCACTCGCGGATCGTCTGCGGCGTCCGACGGCATCGTCACCATGATCCGAGTCGGACGTCCGGGCGTGGCCGCGCCGAGCAGTTCGTCCGCCTTGCGTTCCAGCAGGCCCTGGCCTTCACCGAATCCCGGCGCGCGGCACCCGTGCTCGTCAGGTGCGGGCGGGACGCCTCCGGCGAGCGCCGCGAGCGCACGGCGGACCGCGTCCAGGGTCGCGATCACGTGGGCCTCACAGCGGCCGAGCGACGACAGACCGAGCTCGGCCAACTCGTCCTGCAGACCCCGGAGGTCCTCGGAACGCAGCGCCACGAAATGCGCGAGGTTCGCCGCGCTCGCCTCGTGAGCGGCGTGCAGTGTGCCAGCACCCGGGCCGCGTTCGATGTCGGCGGCCACCACCATCGAGCGAAGCGTTTCGACGGTGGCTCGTACGCAACTCGGATCTGCGACCATCGGCCGGGACCGTACCGGTGCGCCCGCTCGGCCACCTGTCCACGAGGTGATCGCTCAGCGACGCGCCGATGACGTCACGGTGAACCGCGTCGGCGGGCATCGGCGGGCGGGCCGGCGAGGCCCGGTCAGTCGTCGAGGACGCCCTTGAGCTGGTCGAGCGCACCCCAACGGGGGTCGACCACGGTGTTGTTGCACGAGCAGGTGCCGGTGTTGCGGTCGATGCCGCAGTCGGGGCACAGCCCGGCGCAGTCGTCGCGACACAGCGGCGACGACGGCGCATCGAGCACCAGCACCTCGCGCACCATCGGCTCGAGGTCGAGCTGTTCACCCTCGAGCGGGAACGCCTCGGGATCGGTGACGGTCTCCTGATAGAGCTCGTGCACCTCGCTGCGCAGCGTTCCGGTGGCCGCCGTGGCGCAGCGACGGCAGATGCCGTACCACGGGGCCGTCACCTCACCGTTCACGACGATCCCGTCGGTGAGCGACTCGAGGCGCAGGTGCACCTCGACCGTGTCGGACTCGCGGAACCGCTCGTCGTGCAGGCCGATCTCGGCCACCGTGGGCTGGAGGTCGATCGTCTTCTCGGAACCAGGCCGGCGGAGCAGCTCGGCGGCGTTGACACGCAGGGGGTATGCCATGGGCCTGCCAGGCTAGCGGTGCCCCTCGTGCGGCACGCCGGGCAGTCGCCGACGCACTCCGGCGGACGGCCGAGCGGGTCTCAGCGGTCCTGGTCGAAGAAGCCGGTCGGGTCCTCGTCCTCGTCCGGTACTGCCTCGTCGCGCTGGGCGCCGATGGCGAGCCGCGACCGGCCCGCGTGCACCGTCTTGTTGAGCTTGTCGAGCAGGATCTCGAAGCTGGCGAGGCGCTGGTCGAGGAAGTCCTCGGTCTCGTGGCGCAACCGGCGGGCATCGCTCTCGGCGGCCTCGTTGAGCTGACGGGCACGGGCCTCGGCGGCACGCACCACCTCGGTGCGCTGCACCATCCGCTCGGCCTGCACGCGGGCCGCCTCGAGCAGCTCGTCGGCCTCGCGCCGCGTCTTGTCGACGAAGGACTGGCGCTCCTTGATCATCCAACGCGCCTGACGCAGCTCCTCGGGCATGCGGTGGAGCGCTTCCTCGAGCAGCTCGATGATCTCGTCGCGGTCGATGCGCGGCGACGACGACAGCGGCATCGTGGGCGCCGTCGCGATGACGTCGATCGCCCGCCGCAACAGCTGCTCGGCATCGCCGACGTAGCCGTTGGTGGTCTTGACGTACGCGTCGGAGTCGTCGAAGTCGTTCTCGAGCTCGTCGTCGAGCTCGTCGTAGTCGTCGTCGTAGGTCATGGGGATCCGGTCAGTCGAGATCAGTCGATCAGTCGAACTCAGTCAAAATCAGTCAAAATCAATCAAGATCAGTCAAGATCAGTCGAAAGTCGCACGCTGGAGTCGGGACAGCACGGCGGGCGGCACCATCGCACTCACGTCACCACCGTACTTCGCGATCTCCCTGATGAAACGGCTGCTGATGAACACCAGCGCCGGCTTGCACGGGAAGTAGACGGTGCGGACGCCGGCCGCGACATAGTTCGTCTGGGCCATCTGCTGTTCGACCTCGAAGTCGCCGCCGGTCCGCAGGCCCTTCACGATAAAATCGGTGCCGAGCTCTCGAGCTGCGTCGACCGCAAGGCCGGGGAACGCCGCCACACGCACGTCACGGCCGGCGCTCCGCAACGGCGCGACGGCCTCGTCGATCATCGCGAGCCGCTCGTCGAGGGTGAACAGGCCGCTCGGCTTCGACGGGTTGTGCATCGCAGCGACGACGACGGACCCGAAGAGCTCCAGCGCCTGCTCGACGACGTCGAGATGGCCGAGGTGGATGGGGTCGAAACTCCCTGGGTACAGCACGGTCGACATGCGGCGCGAACGTTACCCGGTACGACCGCACCGATGGCGGTCCCCCCGCCGCCGCATCGTCGAGTGTCGCGGCGTCAGCCGACTCGGGCGAGCACGGTGACCGTGGTGCGCCCGTATTGCTTGCCGCGCACCGTCTCCCAGCCATCCGGTGGGGCGACGGCCCGCGCCGCCTCGCACACGACGTAGTCGACCTGCATCCACTGCAGCAGTTGCGGCCACGCGTCGAAGGTGTAGGGCGGATCGACGAGGGCGAGGTCGACCCCGCGCATGGCGGGGATCCAGGCCATGACGTCGGAGGTGACGACCGTGGTGCGCGATTCCAGATCGAGGGCGGTCAGATTGGTGCGCAGCGCCTGCAGCGCCGCGCGGTCCCGCTCGACGAACACGCACCGGGCCGCACCACGCGACAGCGCCTCGATCCCCATCGCTCCGGAACCGGCGAACAGATCGGCGACCACGGCGTCCTCGAGCAACCCCATCGAATCGAGCGAGTTGAACACCGCCTGACGCACCTTGTCGGTGGTGGGCCGGGTGGTGTTCCCGTCCGGGGCCACCAGCTTGCGCCCACCAAGTTCTCCCGCAACGACTCGCACACGGGCAGGTTATCGAGGCCGTCCGCCCCGTGACCCCTGGTCGCGGCCGAGGCGCACCGGGCGCGTCGGGTGGCGGCACACTGGTGTCGTGCTCGAACCCGAACCCCAGATCGTCTGCGTGGACTGTGGCGGACGCTGCTTCCTGCTCACCCATCCCCCCGAGGACGGGCGCTGGGAGCCGGGCGACATCGTCGCCTACCGCTGCGAGGACTGCCGCGACCGCTGGGACCTGGTCCTGCCCGACGCCGACGACGACTGACCGCCGAATCCGAAGACCCCCTCAAGTAGGGGGGGTCGGGTGCCGATCGCACTCCCGTGACGATCGACCACCTCGACGCGCCCGACGCGCCGGACGCGCCTGCTCCCGCACCTGCGGGCCACGCGGGTCCGTCAGCTGCGTCGGATCGATCGGGCCGATGGAGACGGCGGGAACGTGTCGTCCGCCGATGGGTCGATCCGGAGGAGCCCGAGCTCGTCATGGAGCTCATCGACCAGGCCAACCGGTTCAACATGCGCGCGAGCCTGGGGTCGCCACCGACGATCGCGCTCGTCCTGCTCACCTTGTGGGGGGTCGCCCCACGCACGGGCCTGCTGCTGTGGAGTTCGTGTGCGCTCGCGACGGCCACCCTCCACGTGAGCCTGCACGCGTGGTACCGCCGCAGCAGCACGCGACATGCCCCTGAAGCGTGGCGACGCTGGTACACGATCGCGATGTTCGTGGGCGGCTCGCTCTGGGGTTCGCTCCCCGTCCTCGCCCTCCCGGGCGACGGCCACGCCGAGTACCAGTCGCTCGTGGCGCTCTACGTGATCTCGTTCATGGCGGCGAACGCGATCTTCTCCAGCCCGCTGCGACGGCTGTTCCTCGCGTTCCAGCTCCCGCTGTCGCTGATCGCCGCGACGGGACTGCTGGCGAACGACACGACGTTCACCTCCATGCTCGCCGCCGTCGTGTTGTACGCACTGCCGTTCTCGATGGTGCTGTACGACCAGGCGAACACCGCTGCGGTGGCGGCCGTTCGGCTCGCCCACCGCAACTCGAACCTGGTCGACGAGCTCCGGGCCGAGCGTCGCCGGATCGAGGAGGCCAACGACGAGCTACGGGAGATGAACGAACGGCTCGCGCACCAGGCGGCGCACGACGCGCTCACCGAACTCGCCAATCGACCGCTGTTCCGCGAGCAGCTCGAGGATGCGCTCACCGTCGCTCATAGGACGGCGTCGCTCGTCGGCGTTGCGTTCCTCGACCTCGACCGCTTCAAGCTCGTCAACGACTCGCTCGGGCACCTCGTCGGCGACGACCTGCTCGTCGCGGTGGCCGAACGGATCCGTTCGTGCCTGCGCACCGACGACGTCCTCGGCCGACAGGGCGGCGACGAGTTCACCCTGCTCATGCCAGGCATCACCGATCCGCGCGACGTGGTGGCCGCGGCGGAACGCATCCGGCTCGCTCTGCGCGAGCCGATCACGGTGGGCGTGCGGGAGATGGTCGTCACCGCGAGCATCGGCCTGGCCCTCAACACCCATCCGGCCGACACGGCCGACGACCTGCTGCGACACGCCGACGCCGCGATGTATCGAGCGAAGGGGCTCGGTCGCGATTGCGTGGAGATGTTCGACGAGTCCATGCGCGGCGACCTCGCCCGGCGGGTGGACGACGAGAGTGCACTGCGACGGGCGTTCGGCAACGGCGAGATCGTCTCGTGGTTCCAACCCGAGGTCGACCTCGTCACCGGTGAGATCGTGGGCGCCGAGAGCCTGGCCCGCTGGCTGCATCCGGAGCGTGGCGTGCTCACCGGTGGCCAGTTCGTCCCGCTCGTGGAGGACTGCGGGCTCCTGGCCGACCTGTCGATCGTGACCGCCGCGTCCGGCACGGCCGCGAGGGCCGCGCTGCGCGACGTGGTCGACGAGTCGTTCCGCATCCGACTCAACGTCTCGGCGTCGCAGATCATGGACCTCGCGCTCCTCAACAGCTTCCTCGAGCACCTCGCCGAACACGACCTCGATCCGAGCGCGGTGTCGGTCGAGGTGACCGAGACCGCGCTGATCCACGACGTCGGCGCGGCGCGGACCTGGCTCGACACGGCCCGAGGCGTCGGGATGACCGTGGCGCTCGACGACTTCGGCACGGGCTACTCGTCGCTGGCGATGCTGTCGCAGCTCCCCCTCGACGGGGTGAAGATCGACCTCGGGTTCGTCCGCGAACTGGCGACCAGCGCGGCAGCGCGCGCTGTCGTGGCCGCCACGGTCGAACTCGCCGCCGGTCTCGGACTGCAGGTCGTCGCCGAGGGCGTGGAGAACGAGGAGCAGGCGGAGGCCCTCCGGCGCGCCGGGGTGCGGCGCGCTCAGGGGTTCCACTACTCCCCTGCCGTGCCGATCGAGACGCTGCACCGTTGGTTGGCGGACGGACCACCGTGGCTGCGCACCGACCGGACGTCCCCGTTGGATGCGATCGATGTGCCACGGGTGTTCGACACCGGCATCCTCGCGCTCGATCCGGTGACGGCGGGGTGAATCGATGACCCCGCCGCACGTCCCTCCGACCGGACCCGGTCGCCTCTTCGCGGCCGCAGGGCCGGTCACCGAACGCCGCGCATCCGTGCGCGCGTCCGTGGAGCTACCGGCGCGTTGGCGACCCGTCGGCTCACCAGAACCGCCGTCGTTGGCGTTGCTGTTCGACCTCTCGTCGCGCGGCGCACGCCTCGCAGGATGGATCGCGTTCGAGCTCGACCTGGGCGACGAGATCGAGCTCACCGCGGATCCCGGTCTCTGGTGGCGCGCACGTGTCGTGCGCGTCCTCGGTGGCGGCGAGTACGGCGTGCACTTCCTCGACCTCGCCCCGGACGTGAAGCGACGGATCATCGACACCGTCGGCCTCGCCCGAGCGGGTCAGGTCCGCTGGGCCGCCGGCTGATCGCAGCGTCGCTCCGTGTGTCGGCGAGGTGACACACCGTGTGTCGGCATGCCGACAGACCGGAAGCGCCGATGACTGCACCATGTGTGCGTGATGCCACCGGGATCCTGTGTCGACCGACGAGCGACCCGCCGACGAGAGGAAACACGGATGACCGCGATCGCCCCCTCGATCCGTTCGACCGGCCACGGGGTGGTCCCGGACCGAGCCGCCCGCCGCCAGGCCGGCCTGGTCGCCGCCGCTCTCCTGCTCGCGCACCTCGCCGCACTCACCGCAGCAGCGCTCGCGTTCTGAGTTCCGGCGCGTCCCCGTGTAACGACACTTCGGAGATGCCGAGGCGCCGCGACGAACAAGGTCATCAGGATCTCGGCCGGATTTCGGTTGCAGGGAACCGAATACCGGCCGAGATATCGGCTGGACGACGTGTCCCAGCCAGCGCTCGGCCGCTCGATCGGGCGAGCACCCCCACCCGAGCTTTCTGTGTCGGGTTGTGTCGCTCAGCGACTCGTGGGCCGGCTGGTACGTTCGCTCGGTGTCTGCGCTGTTGGACCCGTCGGATGCTTCGAGTGTTGGTGCTGCGGTCGTGGGTGCGCTCGAGCGTGCGGGCGGCGGCCGTGCGGTTCGACTGACGAGCGATCCGGTGCGGGTGACGGCTGCGACGAGCGCGTGGGTGTGGTTCGTCGAGTTGGCCGGGGACGTACGGGCCGAATGGCAGGGCCCACAGGTGCTGCGGATCTTCGATCCTGGCCACGACGAGGTTCTCGAACGGGAAGTCGCGCTGAGTCGCCGCCTCGTCGCGAGCGGGTTCCCGGTCGCGAGCACCCGTTGGTACGGGCAACTGCACGACACGCACCCGGCGCTGCTGCAGCAGCGGTTACCCGGCCGCCCAGCGATCGAACTTCTCGGCACACCGAAGCTGCGCACGGTCGTGCGAGCGCTCGGCTCGCTTCAGGCGCGGCTCCACGGCATCGACCCATCGGGTTTCGAACTCCCACGCGTCGACGCTGCCGACTTTCTCTCCGGCGACCTGACCCGCCGCCGGCGAGCGGTCAACGCTGTCGACCAGACCGGTACCTGGGAGTGGCTCAACGACACCGGCGAACGCATCACCTCTTCTCGCCGCGAGGCGGCAGTGCTCTGCCATGGGGACTTCCATCCCCTCAACGCGCTCGTCTCCGACGACGGCAGTATCGGAGTCGTCGACTGGACCGATGCGAGCATCAGCGATCGGCACCACGACGTCGGCCGATCGATCGCGATCTTCTGGTTCGCTTCGCTGATCGCAGAGCATCCGCTCGAGCGCGTGGGTCTTCGGCTGCTCCGCAACTGGCTCGGCCGGACCCATCGCGCGGCGTACGAACAGAGCGCAGCGTTCCAACTCGACGATCACCGGCTTGCCTGGTGGCAGATCGCGCACCTCTACCGTGGCTGGTTGCAGCTCAACGAACATGCCGAGGGCGCCGTCCCCAATCGAGACAGCTCGACGACGAATCGCCTCCCCGACGATCTCACCGATCGACTCCTCCAACGATGTGTCGCGCTCCGATCGAACGCATCCTCCTGAGCAGCACGACCTTCGATCGCCTGACCGCCCCGCCCCCTACCGCCGGTTGGCGGTTCCGCGCCGGGCCCCTCCGGCCGCTCATCAGGCGTACCCCCGATGAGCGATGCTGCCGACCTGCTGTCGCAGTCGCAGGCGGCGGAGTGACTGCGGACCGACCGCCGGTCGATGTCGCGAGCACGCCTGCCTCCACGGCTTCGGTGCCCGCTCAGCTCTTGAAGAGGAACTCCTCGTCGTCGCTGCTGAACAGCAGGCGGAGTTCGTCGGCGAGCACCTCGTGATCGGCGAGCTCGGGATCGGGATCGACCAGTTCGAACGCCGCCTCGCGCGCCTGCTCCACGAGTTCGCGGTCGCGCCGCAACGACGCCAGGCGGAGATCGCTGCGGCCCTTCTGCGCGGTGTTCATGATCGTGCCCTCACCGCGGAGATCGAGGTCGACCTCGGCGAGGTAGAAGCCGTCGGTGCTCTCGACCAGCGCCTGGATGCGCGGGTTGTCGGTGGGGTTGTCCGGGTCGGGTTGGGTGACCAGCCAGCAGCGTGACGCGTGCTGACCGCGGCCCACTCGGCCACGGAGCTGGTGGAGCTGGGCGATGCCGAACCGGTCGGCGTCGAGGATCACCATGATCGTCGCGTTCGGCACGTCGACACCCACCTCGATCACGGTCGTCGACACGAGCACGTCGGTGAGGCCCGCCCGGAAGCGGTCCATGACGGCCTCCTTCTCCGCCGACGGCATCTTCCCGTGCAGCAGCGCGAGGCGGAGCCCGTACAGCTCGCCGCCGGAGAGTTCCTCGAAGGTCTCCTGCGCGCTGGCCAGCTCGAGCTTCTCGCTCTCGCCGATGAGCGGGCACACCACATACGCCTGACGGCCCGCCTTCACCTCCTCACGCACGTCGGCCCACACGTTGGCCTCGTCGAGCGGGCCGTTCGCCCAGTGCGTGGTGATCGGGGTACGTCCGGGCGGCAGCTCGTCGAGCACGCTCACGTCGAGGTCGCCGTAGACGGTCATGGCCGCGGTGCGAGGGATCGGCGTGGCCGTCATCACCAGCACGTCGGGCACCGCACCGCCGGCCGCCTTGTCGCGCAGTGCGGCGCGCTGCTCCACCCCGAAGCGGTGCTGTTCATCGACCACCACCACGCCGAGGCTCCTGAAGGCCACCGCGTCCTGGATCAGCGCGTGCGTGCCGATCGCGATGTCGACCCCACCGTCAGCCAAGCCGGCCAGTACATCCTTGCGGTCGCCGCCGGTGACCCGGTTGGTGAGCAGCTCCACCCGCAGCGGGCGATCGCCGAACAGGTTGCCTGAGTCGGGCACGGTGACGTCGGCGAGCAGCCGGCGCACCCCGGCCGCGTGCTGCTCCGCGAGCACCTCGGTGGGCGCCATGAGTGCCGCCTGGTGCCCGCCCTGCACGGCCGTGAGCATGGCGCTGACGGCGACCAGGGTCTTGCCCGCGCCGACGTCGCCCTGGAGCAGCCGATGCATCGGGTGCACGCCCTCGAGGTCGCGCTCGATCTCGGCGATCACGCGCTGCTGGGCACCGGTGAGCTCGTACGGGAGGGCGGCGCGCAGACGCGGGACGAGCTCGCCGTCGAGCACGTGGCGGATGCCCTTCGACTCGCGCTCCATCGCCCGCTTGCGCATCACCAGCACGGTCTGCACCCGCAACAACTCGTCGAAGGCGAGTCGGCGGCGAGCCCGCGCCTGATCGGCCATGGTCTCGGGGAGATGGATGAGGCGCAGTGCATCGGTGCGGTCGAGCAGGCCGAGGCGCTGCTGGATGCTCCACGGGACGGGGTCGGCGATCCCACGGGCCATGCATCGCTCGAGCGCGTTCTCCACGAACCCCGCGATCTCCCACGTGGTGAGCGATGCCTTCTCGCTCTGCGGATAGATGGGCACGATCCGACCGGTGCGGTCGCCGATGAGGTCGACGATCGGGTTCGTCATCTGCAGGCCGCCGCGGAACACCTCGGGCTTGCCGAACAGCGAGATGTTCAGTCCCTCGGCCAGCTGCTTCTCGCGCCACGGCTGGTTGAAGAACGTGATGCTCAGCCGGCCGCTGCCGTCGCCCACGACGGCGTTCACCATCGTCTTGCGGTTCTTCGTGACCCGCTTGGTGACGCTGCGCACGGTCACGAGGACGAGCGCTTCCTGACCCACCTCGAGGTCGCTCACCCGCGCCTCGTTCGTACGGTCGACCCAACGCCGGGGATAGAAGGTGACGAGGTCGAGCACGGTGGAGATGCCCACCTCGCGCAGCGCGGCCAGCTTGCGCTCGCCGACGCCGCGGATGCGGTCGACACCGATCGCGTCGAGGTCGCGCAACGACAGCGGCCGATGCGGCGGGGCGGGCGGCACCGCCGACAGGTCGTTGCTCATCGCGGCATCACTCCACCCACGTTCGCTCGACGTCGCGTCGCGAGCTCATTCCACGCCGAAGAGGAACGGATACAACGGTTGGCCGCCGTGGTGGATCTCGACCTGCACCTGTGGCAGCTGGTCGTGCAGCCACGCGGCGATGGCGTCGGTGGACACCACCGCTGCATCGGCCCCGGTGACGATCGTGACGATCTCGCGGCCCGGACCGACGAGCTGCCCGAGCAGCTCGATCGACACCTGCTCGACGGTGGGACCCACCGCGACGATGCCGTCGCCGCGCACCAGGCCGATCCAGTCGCCCTCGTCGATCTGTCCGGCGGGGCTCGCGGTGGCGCGCACCGCCTGGGTGACCTCACCGGTGGCCACAGACGACGCGGCGTCGGTCATCTCCTCCGCGTTGGCCTGGACATCGGCCTCCGGGTCGTACACCACGAGGGCTGCGAGCGCCTCCGGCATGGAACGGGTGGGGACGACGAGCACCCGCTTGGATGTCAACGCGTCGAGCTGTTCGGCGACCGGGATGATGTTCTTGTTGTTCGGCAGCACCACCACCTGCTCGGCGTTCACCGCCTCGACCGCTGCGAGCAGCTCGGCCGTCGACGGGTTGAGGGTCTGGCCGCCGGTGACGACGCCCTGGACGCCGAGGTTGCCGAACAGCTCGACGAGACCGTCGCCGCTCGCGACCGCGACGACCGCGCAGGTGACCGGCGGGAGCGAGGTGGCGTGGCCGGTGAACGGCGGATGAGCCCCGTGCAAGGTGGCCTCCCGGTGCGCGTGTTCCTCGGCGACCTCCTCGAACAGGTCGGTCACCCGGATCTGCCGCGGCCGGCCGTCGAGATCGAGCGCCACCTCGATCGCTGCGCCGATGTCGTTGGTGTGCACGTGGCAGTTCCACAGCCCATCGCCACCGACCACCACGATCGAGTCCCCGATCGCTCCCCAGCCCTGCTTGAACGACTCGATCCGGTCGTCGACCAGGTCGAGGAAGTACATGACCTCGTAGCGCAACTCGGAGACGTCGACCTCGCCGTCGCCGGTCGCGTGGCGGTGCGCTGCCGCCTCGAGCTGCTCGGCGGACGGGCCGGGCCCGTCGTCGGGTTCGGGCAGGGGCTCGCCGTCGACCACGTGGAGCGCTGCGTCGAGCAGGAGCACGAAGCCGGCACCCCCGGCGTCGACCACCCCGGCGTCTTTCAACACCGGCAGCAGGTCGGGTGTGCGGGCCAACGCCTCTCGCGCCGACGCCCGAGCCGAGTGCAGCACCGCAGCGAGCGAGCCGCCGTCACCGGCGCTCACCGTCGCCCCGTCGGCTGCGGCGCGCACGACCGTGAGGATCGTGCCTTCGATCGGCTTCAGCACGGCCTGGTAGGCGGCCGCCGACGCTGCCCGCAGCGCGGCGGCGACGGTGGCACCCGTGGCCTCCCCGGCGTCGCGGATCGTGCCGGCGAGGCCGCGCAGGATCTGGCTGAGGATCACCCCGCTGTTGCCACGAGCGCCCATGAGCGAGCCGTGGCTGATCGCGTCGCAGGTCGGTCCGAGCGCGGCATCGGCCCCGTCGAGTTCGGCGACGACCGCGTCGAGGGTGCGGGCCATGTTCGTCCCGGTGTCGCCGTCGGGCACCGGATACACGTTCAACCGGTTGAGACCGGCCTGGTGGCCCTTCAGGTGGTCGCGGAACGTGACGACCGTGCTGCGCAGGGCTTCGGCGGACAGGAGCTCGAGGGTCGGCACGCCCGACAGACTAGGGCCGGCCCACCCGGCGCCGCCCTCCCTGCCCGGCACGGGACCGCGCCGGGAGGGATACCCCCATCACCCGCGATGATGGCATCGAGATGAGCCCATCTCCGTCGCACGAGGCTTGGGGAACCGGCCGCGACCGCTGATATCGTTTTCTAGCCCTGTGGCGCGACTCCGTTCGCGGCGTGCCGCATCGAGCGATCGTGCTGGGCGAGAAGAACTCCATCAGGTCGGACCCGGGTCCGACCGGTCGAAAGAAGGCGTGTCATGGCAGCAGTTTGTGAAGTGTGCGGAAAGGGCCCGAGCTGGGGCATGGCCGTGTCGCACTCGCACCGTCGTACCAAGCGGCGCTGGAGCCCGAACATCCAGCGTGTGCGTGCCATCGTCGGCGGGACGCCCAAGCGCCTCCACGTCTGCACCGGCTGCATCAAGAGCGGCAAAGTCGTCAAGGTCGGCTGAGGCACCCGTGCAGGGCGTCATCAAGTCGTACGACCCCTCCACGGGGGACGGCGTCGTGGTGCGTGACACCGATCTGTCGGAACACGATCTGGCGCCGGACGCGCTGGAGGGATCGGTGTTCCGGATGCTCCGCCAGGGGCAACGGGTCGTGTTCGACCTCGACGACAATCAGCGGGCCTCGCGCCTGCGCCTCGGCTCCGAAGCCGACATGGGAACGCCCGGCCAGTAGGCCGGGCGTTTGTTCATTCCGACCACAATCTGTTCCAGCGATCGGCCATCTCCCGAACTCATCGCTCACGGGCCTTTCGATCCATTGACATCGAGGACCGGGCCTGCGATCCCTTGACCACCGGGCCTCGTGCGCCAGCACGATTCCGGCACCAGCAATCAGCACCGAACAGCCCCCTCCGCCAGTTCCCCCACCAGTCCCAGCACAACGGCGCAGCGTCGCGTCGACGTAAGGAGTTCCCCCGATGAGTGCCAGCACGACCAACGCCCGCCTCCAGCAGTGGGTCGACGAGTGGGCTGCGATCCTGCAGCCCGCAGACGTCTACTGGTGCGACGGCAGCGCCGAGGAGTACGACCGCCTCTGCGGGCAACTCGTCGACGCCGGCGTGTTCACCAAGCTCGACGAGGCCAAGCGGCCCAACAGCTACTGGGCCCACTCCGACCCGGGCGACGTCGCACGCGTCGAGGACCGCACCTTCATCTGCAGCGAGCACGCGGCCGACGCCGGCCCGAACAACAACTGGCGCGACCCGGCCGAGATGCGAGCCGAGATGAAGCGGCTCTACACCGGCGCGATGAAGGGCCGCACGATGTACGTCGTGCCGTTCAGCATGGGTCCGCTCGGCTCCCCCATCGCCCACATCGGCGTCCAGCTCAGCGACTCGGCGTACGTGGCCGTCAACATGCGGATCATGACCCGCATGGGCCAGGGCGCCCTCGACGTGCTCGGCGACGGCCAGTGGGTGCCGTGCGTGCACTCCGTCGGCGCGCCGCTCGAGCCGGGCGAGGCCGACTCGGCGTGGCCCTGCAACCCCGACAACAAGTACATCGTCCACTTCCCCGAGACCCGCGAGATCATGAGTTTCGGCTCGGGCTACGGCGGCAACGCCCTGCTCGGCAAGAAGTGCTTCGCGCTGCGCATCGCCTCGGTCATGGCCCGCGACGACGGCTGGCTGGCCGAGCACATGCTCATCCTCAAGCTCACCAACCCGCAGGGCGAGTTCAAGTACATCGCCGCGGCGTTCCCGTCGGCGTGCGGCAAGACCAACCTGGCCATGCTCGTGCCGACGATCCCGGGCTGGAAGGCAGAGACCATCGGTGACGACATCTGCTGGATGAAGTTCGGCGCCGACGGTCGTCTGTACGCGATCAACCCCGAGGCCGGCTTCTTCGGCGTCGCCCCCGGCACGGGCTACGACACCAATGCCAACGCAATGGAGACCCTGTGGGGCAACTCGATCTACACGAACACCGCGCTCACCTCCGAAGGTGACGTGTGGTGGGAGGGGATGAGCGACACACCGCCGGCCCGCGCCACCGACTGGCGCGGCAACCAGTGGACGCCCGAGAGCGACACCCCGGCAGCGCACCCGAACGCCCGCTTCACCGCACCGGCGTCGCAGTGCCCGTCGATCGCCGACGAATGGCAGGATCCTGCGGGCGTGCCGATCTCGGCCATCCTGTTCGGCGGTCGCCGTCGCACCACGGTTCCGCTGGTCACCCAGGCCACCGACTGGGAGCACGGCGTGTTCATGGGGTCGATCATGGCCAGCGAGACCACTGCCGCCCAGCAGGGCGCGGTCGGCAATCTTCGTTTCGACCCGATGGCCATGCTGCCGTTCTGTGGGTACAACATGGGCGACTACTTCGCCCACTGGCTCACGGTCGGCAAGAACACCGATGCGGCGAACCTGCCGCAGATCTTCTTCGTCAACTGGTTCCGTCGCGACGAGGACGGCCGCTTCCTGTGGCCCGGCTACGGCGAGAACAGCCGCGTGCTCAAGTGGGTGTTCGAGCGGGTGGCGGGCACCGCGACCGCTGTCGAGACCCCGATCGGTCTCCTCCCCTCGGCCGGCGACCTCGATCTCACCGGCCTCGACGTGAGCGCCGACGACCTGGCCACCCTGCTGTCGGTCGACACCGAGGGCTGGCAGGGCGCGATCCCGCAGATCCGCGCCCACTACGCACAGTTCGGCGATCGCCTGCCGGCACGGCTGAGCCTGGCGCTCGACGAACTCGAGAGCAAGCTCGGCGCCTGACGCGAGCAGCTGCCGGCACACGTCCGGCGGCGGTCTGATCCGGAGCGAGGGGTCCCATCCGTCGGGTGGGGCCCCTCCTCGCGCCCGGGGCCAGATCCGGCGCCAGCGACGCGTCGGTCAGCCGGTGAGGTGTCGGTCAGCCGGCGGTGGCGAGACGGAGCAGCCGGAGGCGGCCGAGGTCGCGAGCGACGACGTAACGCTGTCCGTCGAGCACCGCCGCGGCGGCCAACGACTGGGCCTCAGGGGGCAGACGGAACGCCGACACCGACCCGTCGGGCAGCAGTTCGAGCCACACCAGCTGCCCCGGCGCTGCAGCGTCGTCCGTGAGCGCGAACGTGGAGATGACCGAACCGTCGGACTGCACGTCGAAGAACGCGTACGTGCCCTCGGCCTGTCGCACGCCCATCACGTCGAACACCCACGTCAGCCCACCTGCCGACACGGTCGTGCGCGACGCCCACAGCGCGTTCCCGAACTCGTCCATGCCGACCCAGTCGGTGGGCATCGAGGGGCCGACATCCTGGCGTTGTTCGGCCGTGATCGGCACGTCGAGGGCGACACCGCTCACGGCGCCGAGCGCGTCCACGTACGGCGAGACCTCGGCAGCACCGGGTCCGAGCTCCGACAACACGACACCGTCACGGGCGAGCTCGACCGAACCGCAGAACGACTCGACGCACTCCCACGGTGTCGGCCACGTCGCGAGCAGCTGTCCCCCGCGCTCACCCGAGGTGGCGAGCGCAGCGAGGACGAAGGTGCCGTCGACGGCACGGAAGTACGAGACGTAGAGCACCTGCTCCGGGCCGAGCGCCATCGCCCACGGCGTCGCCCCCTCGATCTCGACGGGCACCGGCACCGACCAGCGCACCGTCGCATCGGGCCCGTACGCGTTGACGGTCGATGCGACGAGGTCCATCACGAGCAGCGAGCCGTCCTCGGCGAACTGGATCCGCGGTTCGGTGTCGCCGGTCGCTGCCGGGTCGGCGGTGCTGATCGCGAGGTCGAACGCTGCCTCGACCACGAGTCCCGGGTACGACACCTCCGGCGTGAGCAGTGGCACGCCGTCCGGCGACAGCGGGGTCGCGCCGCGCGGTCGCAGCGCGACGGTGGTGGTCGGCGCCGGTGCCGAGCTGGCCGTGCCGGGTTCGTCGGGCAGCATCAGGGTGTCGCCGGTGGCAGGGTCGGTGCCCGGGGCGTTCGGCGCACCGCTGGAGCCGACGCGGTCGGACGCAACGGTGGCCGCAGTCCCACCGTCGCCGTCGCCACTGCAGGCCGCCAGCACACCGGCTGCGACCACGAGCCACACCACGGCGACGCCGAGCCCACGCCGACGCCCACCATCTGCCGATGACCTCGCTCCAACCCGCACGCCGGGAGTCTCACACGTCGTCGGAACCGGTCGACGCACCGCTGTGGTCAGGTCAGGCCAGGTCAGGTCAGGTCAGGTCATGAACAGGCTGCGCAGCGCCAGACCCATGAGGAACAACCCGCCGCCGCCGTAGATCAGGAACCGTCGTGGCTTCATCTGCTGCGCGTAGGAGTACACGATGCCGATCGCCACCAGGCCGCTGAACTCGTAGAGCATGTGCAGCTCGGGAAACTCCCAGTCGTACCGGGCGAGCAGCACCGACGCCATCACGACATTCGCGGTCACCACGAGCTCGGCGACGACGGTGAAGACCCAGAGGGCCCTGCTGCGCACGGTTGGCCATCGGTGCGCGGCGAGAGCCCAGACACCGGCGGCAGCGTTGAGACCGACCTGCACCCACAGGCCGGTGCGATAGAGGTCGTGGAGCGACTGGCCGTCCACGGGTCACTCCCCGCAGCGCGGGCCCGCCGACACGAACGTCACCAATTCGTCGTCGGCCGTGCCGGTCATCGCACCGTTGATCCCGTTCGACAGCACGAACGAGGGTCCGGCGAGCTCGTCGTCGAACAACTCGACGTCGGGATACGTGAAGCGGAGTTCGCCCACGGTGTTGCCGACGCCGATCCGCTCGGCCGTGGTCATGCCGGCGGGCTGCACGGTCGCGCCGAAGGGTGGACCGAGGAGGTAGCTGAAGAAGTGGCGCCGGCCGGACACGATCGGCGAGTCGTCGCTGAACAGCAGCGTGAGGTCGCCCCAGGTGACCCCGCGCACCTCGGTGCCGGGGCAGACACCGAACGCAGAGAACGGATCGGCCCACCCGCTGTCGGCGGTGGGTTTGCCGAGGTTCGCCGACACGTAGGCGATCACCTGGTCGGGGTCGGTGCCGAACAGGGCGTCACCGAGACCGTCGTCGCGCAGGACCAGTACCGCGGCCTTCGGGATCGACGTCGTCGTCGTGGCCGCCACGGTGGTGGACGTCGTGGTTGACGCTGCCACCGTGGTCGGCACCGCGGTGGGCACAACCGTGGCAGGCGGCGTCGTGACGACGGGGGCCGTGGTCGTCGATGTCGTGGTGGTGATGAGCGGTGCGATGGTCTCGTCGCTCGGGCCGTCGTCGGTACCGCACGCGGCCAGCGCCAGGGCGAGGACCGACAGGACCGCCGCGACGGCGGCAGGGGACGTCAGGGCACGACGATGCACCGGGGCAGTCTGGCAGCAGATCCTGGATTCGACGCCGCGAGCTGGTGGGTGCTCCCGCGGCAGCAACGTCGACGAGCCCGAGGGATCAGCGGATGAGGGTGTCGGCCTCATGGCCGCCCTCGACCAGCGTCAGCACGCCGTCCGCCCCGACGTCGATCACGGTGACCGAGCAGTTGTCGAGGCTGCGGATCACCAGCCGGTCGTCGCCCAGCGCCGCACCGATCGCCGCGTTGATGGCCACGAAGTGGCTGAACAACACCGAGTCACGTGGCCGTGACCGCAGGGCGGCGACGACGCCGTCACGGAACGCCGTGTACCGCGGACCCAGTTCGGTCCACGTCCCCTGCATCGCGGCGCGCAGCCAGTCGACGCGGTGGGCCATCGCCACGCCCTCGGGCGAGGGGATCTCGGCGATGCGCGGCTCGATCATCAGCGGGAGTCGCCAGGCCGCGAGCAACGGCGCGGCCGTCTCCTGACAGCGACGCAGCGGGCTCGTCTCCACGTGCAGCGGGCCGAGCGGCGCGAGGCGGGCGCCGACCTCGATCGACTGCCGCTTGCCCAGGTCGTCGAGGCCCGGATCGGGATCGGTGTCCCACCCGGCCGACGCCCGACCGTGACGGACGAGGTACAGCCGGGTCATTCGAACAGCCAGCCCGGCCTCATGCCGGAGGGTGCACCCTTCTTGATGAACCACTCGGTCCCGAACGCCATCGTGAACGCTGCTTCGTCCATCGACATGAAGAAGCTCGAATCGCTGACCTGGCTCGCATGGCAGGCGATCGAGGCACGCTTGCGTTCGACCCACGCCGTGACGTCGACCTGGTGGGTGATCTCGGCCTCGGTCGAGCCGAACGGGTTGCCGTCGTCGCTCGGGCCGTCCGGGTCGAAGTCGACGCCCTCGATCGGCGCCTCGGCCATCATGCGCGCGAACGCGTCGCGGTTCATCGTCGATTCGAACACCGTCGGCGTGCCGGCGAGCTCGGCGGCCCGGTGGCCGACGTGGTGCACCTTGATGTGGTCGGGGTGGCCGTAGCCGCCGTGCCAGTCGTAGGTGGTGAGGACGTCGGCCTGCTCCTCGCGGAGGATCGCCGCCAGCCGTTCGGCGGCCTCGTCGAGTGGCGCCTGATGGAAGGAGTGCTCGTGGTCGTTCTGCTCCCACCCGGTCATCCCGCTGTCGGCGTAGTCGAGCCAGGCCACGCGGTGGATCCCGAGCACCTCCGCGGACTTCGCGGTCTCGGCACGGCGGCGGTCGACGAGCGTCTCCCCCGGCGCGAGGTCTGCGGGCACCTCGCCGTGGTCGCCGTTGGTGGCGACGACGAGCACCACGCGGTGCCCCTCCTCCACCGCCCGGGCCATCGAACCACCGGTGGCGATGGCCTCGTCGTCGGGATGTGCGTGGAAGCAGACCAGCGTCGCCATCAGGCGTCGACCACGGCCTTCGACTCGAGCAGCGCGTCGATGCGGTCGGCGGCGATGCCCCAGTCGGCGAGGACCTCACGGCTGTGTTGACCGGGGTGCGCTGGAGCGCTCTTCACCTCGGGCGTCGTACGCGAGAAGCGCGGCGCCGGCGCCGGCTGGGTGACACCGCCGACCTGAATGAACGTCTGACGCTCCACGTTGTGCGGGTGCTCGGCCGCCTCGCTCATCGTGAGCACCGGAGCGAAGCACACATCCGTCGCCTCCATCAGCTCGCACCACTCGGCACGGGTCTTGCCCTTGAACACCTCGCGCAGCCGGTCCTTCAGGTGCGGCCACTGGCTCTGGTCCATCTGCTTGGCGAACTCCGGGTCTCCGGCCAGACCGGTGAGCCGCATCAACTCGGCATAGAACTGCGGCTCGATCGACCCCAGCGAGATGTACGTGCCGTCGGCGCATTCGAACACGTCGTAGAAGTGGGCGCCGGTGTCGAGCAGGTTGGTGCCCCGGTTGTTCTCGTCGAAGATGCCGGCCGACTTGAAGGCCCAGAACATGCTCATCAGCACGGCGGCCCCGTCGACCATCGCCGTGTCGACGACCTGACCCTGCCCGCTGCGCTGCGCCTCGAGCAGGGCGCACACGACGCCGTAGGCGAGGAACATGCCGCCGCCACCGAAGTCACCCACCATGTTGAGCGGCGGCACAGGGGCCTCACCCTTGCGACCGAAGTGGGCCAGCGCACCGGCGAGCGAGATGTAGTTGATGTCGTGGCCGGCGGCCTGGGCGTACATGCCCTCCTGACCCCAGCCGGTCATGCGTCCGAAGACGAGCTTGGGGTTGCGGGCGAGGCACACGTCGGGACCGATCCCGAGCCGCTCCATCACGCCGGGTCGGAACCCCTCGACGAGTGCGTCGGCACCGGCGACGAGATCGAGCAGCGTCGCCACGCCGTCGGGGTGCTTGAGGTCGATCGCGATGTTGCGGCGGCCGCGGAGCATGACGTCGAAGTGCGGTGTGTCGGGCGCCGGCCCGCGCACCGATTGTGCACGCTCGACGCGGATGACCTCGGCGCCCATGTCGGCGAGCAGCATCGCCGCGAAGGGACCGGGGCCGATGCCCGCGATCTCGATGATCCGATATCCAGTGAGCGGTCCAGCCATGCCGAGTTTCTAGTCGGCGCGCCGCCACCCCGCTGCACCGGGTGCGTCTGGTCGCTAGCGCGTCACCTGCACGCGTTCATGACCAATCGCACGGTTCACCACGTTCGCGTCTGTGCGCGAACGCGTCGATGTGACGCGACAGCGACCAAACGCGCTGGGGTGTCGGACGTGTGGTGTGGGTCAGGCGAGTCGGATGTGGGTGACGACCGCGTCGACGAACCGCGGCCACAGCGGCTCGGGGATGTCGTGGCCCATGTCGGCCAGGTAGAGCAGGTGCGCCCCGGGGATCGCGTCGGCGGTCGCGAAGCCGCCGCTCGGCGTGATCAGGGTGTCGTCGCGACCGTGGATCACCAGGGTCGGCACCTCGAGCTGGCGCAGCCGTTCGGTCCGGTCGCCGCTCGACACGATCGCGGCCATCTGGCGAGGGCCGCCCTCGCCGTAGTTCGAACGGTCGTAGCCGATCGCGGCGAGCGCCTTGGTTCGCTCGGCGTCGCGGTACTTCTTCGACTGCCACGCCATCCACTTCGGGGCGTCCTCGATGTAGGCCTCCCGGGAGGTGGCGGGCGGCGAGAGCAGCACACCGAGCACCTCCGGCGCGGCCTGGCCGACGGCGGGATCGCCGGTGGTGCTCATCACCGAGGTGAGGCTGCGCACCCGAGCCGGGTGCTCGATCGCCATCGTCTGCACGATCATGCCGCCCATCGACGCGCCCATGCTGTGGGCGCGCTCGACACCGAGGTGGTCGAGCAGACCGATCGCATCGGCGGCCATGTCGGACAAGGTGTACGGCACCGGCGGCAGCTCGCCACCGGCGAACGCAGCGCCCATCACCGCGCCGACGTCGACCGCGACCCCGTCGAGCTTGGAGCTGAGGCCGCAATCTCGGTTGTCGAACCGGACGACGTGCAAACCGGTGTCGGCCAGCAGCTGACAGAACTTCTCGTCCCACTGGATCATCTGGGCGGTGAAGCCCATCACGAGCAACAGCGTGGGATCGTCGGGCGAGCCGAACGTGTCGTATTCGAGTTCCATTCCGGTGGCAACGAGAGCGCGGGGCATCGGCGCAGACTACCGTCGGCCGACATGACCGTGTTCGGAGTGCACGCCGGCCTGCAGCACACCACGGCGGACGAACTCCGCTCGGTGTGGCGCCGCATCGAAGACCTGGGGTACGGGTGGATCTCGATCTGGGACCACTTCTACGGGGCCACCGGACGGCCCGATGACGCCGCCTGTCTCGAGGCCGTGGCGATGCACGCCGCGCTCGCGTGCAGCACCACCAAGGTGCGCTGCGGATCGCTCGTGTACTCGGTGGGCTACCGCCATCCCGCGGTGCTGGCCAAGGCGATCACCACGATCGATCAGCTGTCGGGCGGGCGTGCCGACATGGGCATCGGCGCCGGCTGGGCCCAGGTCGAGTACCAGGCCTACGGCATCCCGTTCCCCGACGTGAAGACCCGCATGGACCAGCTCGAAGAGGGCATCCAGTGCCTGCGGGGCCTGCTGCACGACGACGTCACCAACTTCGACGGGCAACACTTCACACTCACCGAGGCGCGAAACGAGCCTCGGCCGCTGCAGGACAAACTGCCGATCTGGATCGGTGGCGGCGGCGAGAAGCGCACGCTGAAGATCGCCGCGCGCCATGCCGATGGTTGGAACGTGCCGTTCATCTCGCCCGACGAGTTCGCCCGAAAGAACGCCGTGCTCGACCAGCACTGCGCGGACGTCGGGCGCGATCCCTCGGAGATCAAGCGGGCGATCAACACGGGTCTCGCCTTCACCGAGGAGAGCCTGCAGCAGCAATTCGGCGCGATCTCGGAGTTCGTCCGGCCCGGTGTGCTCACCGGCACCGACGAGCAGGTGCTCGACACGATCGGCCGCTACGTCGACGCCGGCGCCGACCAGGTGAACATCGCGCTGCGCGCACCGTTCGACCTCGACGCGATCGAGCGCCTCAGCGTGGCGCTGGGACTGTCGTGACCGTGCGGATCGCCCGCGCGCCGGGCCGCGTCAACCTGATCGGTGACCACACCGACTACACCGGCGGGCTCGTGTTCCCCATGGCGGTCGACCGCTGGACCGACATCCGGTTCGAGGCCGACGACCGCATCGAGCTCACCTCTGCCGACGAGGCCGAACCGGTGTCCCTCCCCCGCCGTGTCGACGACCCGACGACCGTCTCACCGGCATGGGGCAAGTACGTCGCCGGTGTGGTGTCGGAGATGTCGCCCGCCATCGGCATCCGCGGGCACGTCACGACCACCATCCCCATCGGCGGCGGGATGTCGAGCAGCCATGCGCTCGAGGTCGCCCTCGCCCTCGCCCTGGGGTTCGAGGGCAGCGTGGTCGAACTCGCGCAGCTGACCCAGCGCGCCGAGAACCGTGCGAGCGGCGTGCCGACCGGGATCATGGACCAGTTCAGCATCGCCGGCGGCGTCGCAGGACACGCGTTGCTCATGGACTGTGGCGCGCTCACGATCACGCCGGTCCCGGTGCCCGCCGAGGTCGACGACGTCGTGCAGTTCATCGCCCACCGCACGCTCGTCGGTTCGGCGTACGCCGACCGCG
>CAUJET010000135.1 GCA_963169665.1 Actinomycetota bacterium
GACCGAGGTGGTGAACCACCACAGCCGCCAACGCGACCAACACAAGATCATCCCGAAGCACCACAACACCGGGCCGAGCCCGACACGCTGCGACCACGCCGAGCAGTCCGAGAAATCGAACTGGGCCTCCTCACCCGGCGCGGTCTCGATCGGCACCGACGCCGCATCCGCCCGACGGAACCGTGGGCCCCGCTGCTCGCGCACCCACCGAGCCACGCTCGGATACGAACCATCGAACCCCTCCGCGCGGATGATCTCGAACAACGACGTCGCCAACAACGACGAGTTCCCGACCAACAACGCCGTCAACCGGTCAGCCCACCGAGGGTCGACCACACGCTCCTCGTCGCCGATCGTGCGGGCCGCCGGCGGGCCACCCTCCCGACACCACTTCGAGATCGTCGCCGGGTGATACCCCGTCAGCGCGCCGATCTCCACGAACGTCATGCCAGCGCGTTTCATCGCGAGCACATCCATGAACTCCTCCTGAGTCATCATGAGAAGAGGTCCCTCCAGTTGTCTTGCTTGGTCGCTCGACATGCTGGAGGGACCACCCCTCAACCGTTGAAATTCAGGAAGAACCCGCCCCCATCAACCGCGACATTCGCTGATCACCGATCGCGACATTCACTGATCGCCCACAGTCGCCCCAGAACCACTTCCAGAATCTCATTCGACCTCGCGCTTGAGTGCGGCGAGCAATGACGACCGCAACTCATCCAGCATGTCACTTGACCACCGCTGGCGAAGGTTGGACGGCGGTGTCGCCCGTGCATAGCGGCAGCTATGGGCGCTCGGCACCTCAAGGGGCGGCTGATGAACCGACTGTCGGAGTTGTCGAGGTCGGAGGCGTCCACGGCTCCACGTTGACCGGATGCGCTGCACCCGTCGCAGCGTTGATGAGGCTGCGCTCGCCGAGCGGCTCGCTCAGGCTCACGGTGATTGAGCGCGAGTATCCGAGCATTGGGCACCCGATCGGGAGCGACGTGTCGGACGGCGGCGGCGGACTCCATCCGCTCACTACGACAGTGACGCTCTCGTCTGTCCCTGTCCCAGTTGCCTCGTATCGAACCGTGCAGAAGTCCGACGACTCATACTCGGCCCCTCCGACGAAGTCGATTGCCACGGAGCGCTCGTCCTCGCTCGTCCGTGCCATGTCCCACTCGAAGGGCCCGGGTCGCGGCACGTCGCCTTGTTCGCTGTTGATTGCATCAGCGCTCAGGCCCGCATCGTCGGTCCGACCGCACGACGAAAGCGCGAGCGCTCCAACGATTGCCAGCAGGCATGAGGCAGTACGCCGCTCGAATCCCACAGCCTCTGACGGTACTCGCCATGCCCCTCCGGTGGGTCGCGTGGGCCGAGCCAAATGCCCGGTGAAGGGCGCGTCCCCGCAAGTGAATCAACCCGAGCAGAGCGGGCATTACGCGCTATCTCCAAACAGCGCTAAGGAAGACCGTCTGCCCGCCGCAAGTCTTCGTAGGCACGATGCAAAACGCGGCCGCCATCGGCCGCGATGCTGTCCAAGTGCCTCACGACGAGTCCGAACAAGGCTGACCCTGCTTGAGATCCAGGGTCCACGGAGGTACCGGCCTCGGAGCGACTGGTGATGTCGAGAACGACCCTCTTGGCGAGGGCAATCCAGTGATATTCGTATCCTTCGCCGAGTTCAACGACGAGCCAATCGTGAAAGTCGCGCAGAAGCGAGTAACCGGTTGCGGCGTTGAAGCCGTTGAGGTATGCGACAGCGACCTCAAACGGCGGCTCATCCGATCCCAGAACTCGGCGGAAGTTGTCGGCAACCCACCGAAGGTGGTCTTCATGGGTCGGCGGTTCCGTCGGGGCCATTGCCCGAGGCTACGAGATGTCAGCGCAAGCGACGCCGAACTGCCGATCGGAACGGCTTGATGCCTTGCGCTCGCCGCCCGGCCCGGGGCAATCTGCTCGGGTGTCGGACTTGCGCCTCGTCGCACGTGCTCGCGTTGCGCGTCTCACTGACGAGGAAACTGTCGCCCTTGGTCGGGAGCTGATCGGACTGTCCGCCTCCGCGCATGTCTCGTACCCCGACGGCACACCGACCGTGGTCGTCCTCGTGCACAACCTCTCGGGGAACCTCCAAGAGTTGGCCCGCCGTCATGTCACCGACGTGCTGGGAGACTTTGACGAAACCGTCGAGTAGCGCCGAGCTGCCGATCGGCATGGGCTGATCACTTGCAAGAAGCGTCCTCACCGGGCAGTATGCGCGCTCAGTTGCGCCCGGAGGACTACGTCATGTCGGCATCGGATCAGCGAAGCGAAGACGCGTTCTACCGCTCGTTCATCGACCACCTGGTCAACAAATGCCGCTCGACGGAGACCTTCTACACCAACAAGGTTCGTGATGGGGTCTGGAACCAAAACGCCACGGAGAGCCGCGTTCCCGAGGCCCATCAGATGAATCTGCTCTTGGCGGATCTGTCCGCTCACCAACGGCTGGTCCTCGCCCAAATGTTGTCGGATGCCTACAGCGACGGATCATTCGACGTGCTTGTAGCGCTATCCGAGGAGGGCGTTCATCCCTTCGACAAGGCCTACGAAGGCGATCCGTACAACGACTTCATCGCACGCCTTGCCGATTGGGAGTGGCCAGTCGAACAGGAGCGCAGGTAGCTCCGATCTGCCGATCGGATCGGACCGACGTCGGTCGAGCCACGTCGCGTACCGTGGCGGCATGGGAGCTTGGGGAACGGGAATCTATGACAATGACGATGCAGCGGACTGGAGCGTCGAAGTTGCCGAGCTCGGCTTGCCTGTCGTCGAGGCGGCACTTGATGCGGCCATCGAGGCCGAGTTCATCGAGGCGCCCGTTGGTTGCTGTGCGCTGGCGGCCGCCGATGTGGTTGCCCGCCTCGTTTCAGGACGGGGCGAGAACACGGTGTACTGCGAAGAGGTGGTCGCTTGGGTCACCGCGAACGCAGCGACCCCCTCAACTTCGCTTGTGGCGAAGGCCACTCTTGTAGTTGAGCGGTTACGTGGAGCCGACTCCGAGCTGGCGGAGCTGTGGTCCGAAAACCCCGCGGGCCTTGAAGAATGGTCGGCGACGCTCACCGATGTCGAGCAAAGGTTGAGCGCCTAACTGCCGCTCGGTGCTACTTGTCTCGGGGTCTTGATTCGATACAGCCGTGTCGCGGTGAGGTGGTCGCGATCTCGCGGCTACTGCGCCCCAGCCCTCCATGCTGGGGGCGCAGTAGTCGAAGCGTGGCCCCAATGTTGCGGTCGCGCTTGGGGTCAGGTGGCCGGGGCGTAGAGCGGTGACAGGTCTTGGTAGAGCCGTACTGCGGTGACCTTGCCGTCATGATTGCGGTCGGTCCATGCTGTCGCCCGGATGGTGAGACGCCGACCGTCGCTGGTGTCATAGTGGTTGAGCGCTTCCATGACGAAGTGATGATCTTCGCCGTAGTTGTTGATGTGTTCGTGCACGAGCGCGAAGCCCATCGCCGTCACGGATCCCCAGAAGTGGCCGAGGCCGACCTTGGCGATGTCCTTGCCCACCATCGGTGCTTCATTGTTGAACTGGACACTGACGTCGTCGGCCAGGAATGTTGCGTAGTCGTCGATGTCGTAGGCGTCGAGCGCGGTGAGGTACTTCTGATACCAGGCCCATCCGGTCGGGGTGAGCTGGTTGATGTGGAGTTGGTTGAGGTTCATGTCGTCCCTTTCGGTGTTGGCGATGAGTTGAGTGTGAGCCCTCTGCGTCGTGTCGTCTAAGACCTGTCACCACACATGTGATAGAGACGATCTATGGTCAGGTGATGGATCATGGGATCGAACTCCGGCACCTTCACTCCTTCGTCGCGGTCGCAGAGCGAGGTCATTTCGGGCGCGCTGCGGAGGCGCTGTTCATTGCCCAGCCGTCACTCAGTTACACCATTCGCCAGCTGGAACAACGCGTCGGCTCGCTCCTGATCGATCGCTCGGATCGCCGGCATCTGGTGCTCACCGAGGCGGGCGAGACCTTCCTCGCTCACGCTCGAGAGGTGCTCGCATCGGTTGACGTCGCGCTCGCTGCGACTCGGGCAGTTGAGCGCGGCGGCAGACGCGAGTTGCGTATCGGCTACAACGATGGCGAACCTCTGGCTCGTCGACCGGGAGTTCTCGGCGCCGCCGTTCGTGCCCTCCAGATCGACGTCACGTTCCGGCGCCTCGCGTGGGGCACCGAAGGCGAAGCGGTTCGAGCGGGCGAGGTGGACCTGGTGCTCGCCCGACTGCCCATCGACGCACGGGGCCTCAACGTCGAAGTCATCCACACCGAACCTCGGTCGATCTGTCTGCCAGCCGACCACCGCCTGGCGAAGGCTCGGACGTTGACTCTGAAGCGAATCCGAGGTGTCCCGATCGTCCGACCAGCTGGAGGGACGAGGGAGTGGTCGGACTTCTGGCGTGGCCTCCCGCGGCCAGACGGACACGTGCCACCCGACGGGCCCGTGACTTATGGACCGGAGGACACCTTCGACACGGTCGCCACCGGTGCCGCCGCCTGTTTCGTGCCGGGCTCGATGGTCCCGACCGTGACAGGAGCGGGCCTTGCCTTCATCTCCGTCACCGACCTCGCACCTGTGGAAACCGCGGTCGTCTGGTCGAGCCGGCGGCGGCGCCCCCCTGGTCTCGATGCGTTCACCGCCGCAGCTCGAAGACTCATCGAGACCACGTGACCTTGCGAGAGGAAAGTGTCACCGCTGACACGTGCGCCGTCTTCCCTCGGTTGTTTGCGGCCGAGGGCGTCCGACGTTCCGGGCTTGGGACGCCAGATCTGCCGATCGGAACGGCTTGATGCCTTGCGCTCGCCGCCTGGTCCGGGCACTACGCGCCATCTGTCGCTGTGGGAAAAAGTTCGGTGAGGTCAGCACAGATCGTGCACGCTGGGCGCATGATCTTCGGTGACGAACTCATCGCGGCCGAGAGCGTCGCACCGGCCGAATGGATCGGGCCTGCGTGTAGCGGATCGAACGGGACCGTAGGCGCGCTCGTCCCGAATAAGTACCCGCTCCTGCTGCGCGTGAGCGCACCGGACCCTCAGCCCGAGGGCTGGTGGTCGGAGTACCGCCGTCTGTACAAGGTCGTCGCTTCCGTCGGTGCACGACACACCTCCACCCCCGATCGGGCATTGTTCGCTGTCTGGGAGGGCCATGGCTTCGACACGGTCAACACCCGGATCGCATGGCGGGACCCGGCGCCCGACGAGGCGACCCGGCATGCCCGAGACGAGCATCGAGCCCAGTTGCGCAGCGACGATGAGCGCCCAAACGCAACGATCCGAGCAGCGTTGAACAAGGTGCCGCGCTTCGTCCTGCCCGATCGGATGTACTACCTCCTGGAGGGCTCCGTCTCGGCGGTCACTCAGTTGTGTTACCCGGACTCATCCGGCGAATGGCGCAACCCGGACTTGTACTGGCCGGCCGACCGTCGCTGGTTCGTTGCAACCGACGTCGATTTCTGGTCGCTGTACATCGGAGGCGACAGCGACTTCATTGCGGAACTTACGAGCCACCTTCCAACCCGCAGCAACATGGTGACTTCTGCCGACCGGCTCCCGATCGAGAACTGACGCGAAGCTGGACGTAGCGCAGAGCTGCCGATCTGGAACGAGTAGCGATAGTCGGGCTGGTCCTAGTCTGCGGCAATGGTTGGATTCACTGTGCGAGCGGCGACCCGATCCCATCGGGCGTGGATGAAGCGCTGCACGCTGACGGTGTCTGAAGACCGACTCGAA
>CAUJET010000136.1 GCA_963169665.1 Actinomycetota bacterium
CGTCGACGAGGACCACTTCGCCGCCTACAACGGCACCGCACCGGTCGAGCGTTCCTCCGGTGACGGCGAGAAGATCTGGCGGCTGTCACGACGCGGGAACCGGGCGATGAACCATGCGATCCACATCGCTGCCGTCACCCAGATCCGTCACGCGCACTCGCCCGGGCGAGCCTTCTACGACCGCAAACGAGCCGAAGGCAAGAGCTCGCGACGAGCGCTGCGAGCGTTGAAACGACGCATCAGCGACTCCGTCTACCGCACACTCGTCGCCGACGCCGCTCGCGCCGCCAAGCGTTGATCTGGGCCCGGGAGGGCAACCAGGAAACGACTCCACAAGCCTGCGTGACCGGCCACTGTCCTGATCCACCGGCGCTTCGGCAACAGCCACTCCCGGACCCGACACCAACCCTACGCCCACGCCCCGAGGCTCGGCCAGAGCCTCACTTCAGCGCGCCCCGGCCGCCCGAGTTTGGCCCTTGACGAACAAAGAGGGATCGCTCTGCGCTATCACGCGATTCGGCCCAGGGAGCGCAGAACGACGGCACCACGACCCGACACGAGTCCCGATCTCGGCCGGTTTTCGGTTCCCTGCGACCGAAAGCAGGCCGAGATCCTGGTGACTTCGGTGTCCGAGCGATCCGGCGTCCCCGGAGTGCCGGTCCGGGACACGCCGGATCTGCCGAACGGGCGCGATGGCAGATCTACTGATCGCCGCGCGCGGACCGCTGCGACGTCAGGCGTCGATGACCTCGAGGCGGACGCGCTTGTTGCCCTTGCCCTTGTTCTCGAGCTTCACCACGCGGATGCGGCCCACCTCGCCGGTGGATCGGACGTGGGTACCGCCGTCGGCCTGCTTGTCGAGGCCGACGATGTCGACCACGCGGATCTCGGGCACCGACTCGGGGATCATCGACACCTTCGTGCGGATCAGGTCCTCGTCCATCACCGCGGTCGAGCGGGGTAGGAACGACACGGCGATCGGACGGTCGGCGGCGAGCTCGGTGTTGACGAGCTCCTCGACGCGCGGGCCGAAGCCCTCCGGCAGCGGGTCGAACTCGAAGTCCATCCGCGCGCTCAACGGCTCCATGTTCCCGCCGGTGACCGGCACGTGCCACTCGTTCCAGATCACGCCGCACAGCACGTGCAGTGCGGTGTGCGTGCGCATGAGTCGATGCCGACGATCCCAGTCGAGCACGCCGTGCACGGTGTCGCCGACGGAGACCTCGGCGTCGGCCACCGAGTGCCACACGAGCGGGCCTTCCTTGCGGACGTCGGTGACCGGAGCGCCGGCCAAGGTGCCGGTGTCGTGCGCCTGCCCGCCGCCCGTCGGGTAGAACGCGGTGCGGTCGAGCGCGATCGCACCCTCGCGGACGTCGACGACCGTGGCGTCGAACTCGGTGAGGTACGCGTCGCGGAGGTACAGCAGATCGGTGCTCGGGTCGGTGCTCATCGGCAGCGATTCTGGCAGCCCCGCTAGCGTGACCGGCGATGGCTCCCGCCGATCCCACAGATCCCGCCGGCGCGTCCGGCGCCGCACGCCGTCTGGCCCGTTCCGTGCGCGCCACCGACTGGAAGGGGCGCGTGAAGCAGGCGGCCCAGACGTTGAAGGACGAGTACGAGGCCGGCAAGCGCGGCGATGACGCACCGGCGCAGCCGATCTGGTCGTCGCCGAAGGAGCAGCTCGACGGGGTCCTCGGCCTGCTCCGTTCGGCAGCTGCTGCGGTCGTGCCGAGCTCGTCGAGCGATCCGGCCGCCACGTCGACCGAGCCGGTGAACGACGAGACGATCGCGGCGGACGCCGAGCAGGTCGCGGAGGCGTTGCGTGGCGTCGACTGGAGCACCGTGTCCGCGGCGGCCGCCGAGCGCACCAGCGACGCCGCTCGCACCGTGAAGGCGATGGCCGACCAGGTCGACTGGGCCAAGGTCCAACCCGTCGCCGCCCAGGTGTCGAGCGCGCTCATCGCCGCAGTGGCGTCGGGCCAACTGGGTGTGGGCGGGCGGCTCGGTTCCACCGTCGCGCGGGCGATCGTCGACCAGGGCGGGTTGGGTCAGCAAGTCGCCAAGCGGGTGAACGCCCAGCAGCTCGCAGTGCCGAACGACCTCCGCCGCATCATCGACGCGACCGCCCGGGAGACCTGAGACCCGCCGACGACCGCCCGAGCCGCGCGGGGCGCCGTCCGATCAGACGATGTTGAGGGTGTCGAGCACCACCGCGGCGTAGGTCTCGTCGCCGGTGATCGTGCTGCACTCGCGCCAGTCGCAGCGCTGTGTACCCCACCGCACGAAGTCGTGGGCGGAGGACGTGACCGTCGCCGCGGCGTCGTCGATGCCATCGGTGATCGTGAGCGGCCCGTCGCCCACCGCCGGACGCAGCGTCCACTCGCCGCCCCCAGGGCCGGTGAGGCGCAGACCGAGTGGCTGGGTGACGACGGGGGGCAGCACGCCCGGCTGCATCTGCGGGATGCCGTCGAGCATCCACTCGATACCCGGCCGCACCTCGTCATCGGTCGGCGGGCCGAGATCGACCGAGAGCGGCCCCGTGGGCTGGAGCAGGTCGATCCGGAGATGGCAGTAGTGGTCGAACGCGAACGCGTTGGCGACCTTGTGCAGCGGGTAGGTGCCGAGGTCTGCGAGCGGGCTCATCGTCGACGCCATCGGCTCCTGTTGCATGGCGTCGAGCACGGCGAACCACGCGTCGGTGTAGCGGTCGTACTCCGCCAGCAGTTCTGTCGGGGTCCAGTCCTTGCGCGGCGCGACGAGCGCCTCCATCGCCTGCTCCGCCGTCATCGCCGGCATCGGCTCGGCGGGTGGCGGCGTGGGGTCGACGAACTCCTTCTGGTTCGACGTGACGTGCGCGAGGAGGTCCTGCACCCGCCATCCCTCGCAGGCGCTGGGCGCTCCCCAGTCCGCGTCGGAGAGGCCGGTCAGCACCGTGCGGAAGTGGCCGTGGATGATGCGGATCGCGTCGACTGCTGCGGTGGTCATGGCGCGCAAGCTAGCGATCGTCGCGAGGCGATACGGCAGCGGAGTGACGCCGCGTCGGGCGTCGATGCGCGGCGGGGCTCACCCGTGATGGTCGCGCTGATGAGCGGATTCCGGAGGCGGCCGTGGGAGGGGAATCGGAAGAGATCGACGGGGCGCCCTGTACCGAAGGGCTGTTCACCCCCGGGTCGTGACCACCACTCGCTCGTAGCGGTCCATCCGCCGCGGGTCGTGCCGGATCTCACCGCGGGCCAACGCGATCGCAGGGCATCGTTCGACGAGGGCCGTGAAGGCGGCGATCGCCTGGACGCGGGCGAGCGGCGCGCCGATGCAGTAGTGCGCACCCTGTCCGAACGCCAGCGACACCAACTCCGCTCGGGTGATGTCGAAGCGTTCCGGGTCGGGCCACCGGGCCGGATCGCGGTTCGCCGCACCCAGGCCCAGGCGGACCGTGGCGCCGGCCGGGATCGTCCGACCGCCGTACACGACATCCGTGAGCGCGAGCCGCGCCGTGGTGGTCTGCTGGTTCGGGTGGTGGTAACGCAGGATCTCGGTGACGGTGCCGCTCATCAGCGCTGGATCCGCCAGGAGCATCGCCCACTGTTCGGGGTGCCGGAGCAGCAGCAGCATCCCGCTCGAGATCATCCGCTCGGTCGTCGTGCCGGCTGCGGTGTACATCGTGAGCAACGCAGCCATGATCTCGTCCGACGTCAGCACCTCGCCGGCCTCCTCGGCCTGCACGAGCGCCGTCACGAGGTCGTCGCCGGGGTTCGCCCGTCGATCGGCGACGACGTCGGCGATCACGCCGAGCTGCCACACCAGTGCATCGCGCCCCGCCTGTCGCTGCTCGTCGGTCGCGGTCGGGTCGCCGAGCCGTTCGGTGTCCTCGAACGATGCGCGGAACCGGTCGCGCAGGGATGCCGGCAGCCCGATCATCTCGGACGCGACCGTGATCGTGAGCGGGAACGCCAGCTCGGTGACGAGGTCGAACGAGTCTGCGGCCGTGCCTGCGTCGAGCAACTCCGTGACGAGATCGTCGATCCGGTCGCGACGCTGGTCGACGGCCGACCTCGTGAACGCCTGTTGCACCAATCGGCGGACGCGTCCGTGATCCGGATCGTCCTTCATGTTGAACGACGACAGGACGATCGCCTGTGCCCGGCCGAGGTCGTCGGCCGGCGTCGCCCGCTGCGGCGCAGCCGTTCCCCGAACGGCGTGGCGCTTCGTCCACTCGCTCGACAACGACGGGTCGCGGAAGGCGGCGGCGACGTCGTCGTAGCGGGTGAGCAGCCAGTAGCCGTGCGCGCTGTGGTGGACCGGGTCGTGCTCGCGCAGCCAGGCGAGCGTGGGTGCCGGGTCCTCGAGGAACTCGGTGCCGTGCAGGTCGAGCGGGAGGCCGGGTGGTGGGGTGATGCTCATCGTTCGGGGGTGATCAGTTGATCGACGGGGGCCCGCTCGTCGGTGAGCACCTTGGCGTCACCGACGAACGCGTCGAGGCGCGACGGGTCGGCGAGCACGGTGTCGTCGTCGCCGCGAGCGGCATTGCGCGCCTGGATCGCCTCGACCGGGAGCGGGTCATCGCTCGCGACGAGCACGAAGTTGCCGCCTGCGCCGCCCACGAGTCGGGCGACCGGGGCGATCACCGCCACGTGCTCGAACACGGCGCGCAACGTCGCCGCCTCCGCACGGGCGAAGCCGCGGTCGCCGAAGTCGATGAGGTTGAGCGCGTACACGCCACCGGGCCGCAGCGCCGTGCGGATCTGGCCGACGAACTCCACGGTGGTGAGATGCCATGGCACGGCCTCGCCGCCGAAGGCATCACCGATCACCAGATCCTGTGACGCGTCCGGCAACGAGCGCAGGTTCACACGTGCATCGCCGGTGCGGGCGACGAGCAGTTCGGTGAGCTGCAACCCGAGCTCGTCCTCGGCGAGATCGACGATCGTGGGGTCGAGCTCGAACACGACGTTGGACGAGCCGGGTCGCGTGGCATCGACGTAGCGGGGCATCGTGAAGCCACCGCCCCCGATGTGCGCCGCGTCGATCGCCCCGGTGCCTGGTGCGATCGACTCGATCACGTCGCCCATGATCTGGGCGTAGCTGAACTCGAGATGCGTCGGGTCGTCGAGGTCGACATAGGAGTTGCGCAGATCGTCGAGCACCAGGACCCGCCCCGAGGGTCGATCGGGGTCGACCTGCACCACGGCGCAGAAGTACGTGCTCTCGACGTCGCACGGCGTGCCGGCGCTCACGGCCAGCCCACCCGCAGCGACCAGCGCGAGGACACACCCGATCGCCGCATCGGGCGAAGCGGGCCGACCGAGTACGAACCAGAGCACACCGCCGAGCACGACGAGGCAGATGCCGAGCCCGATGATCACCGGCGTGGTGGGGAATGCCGCGACGAAGACGAATCCGGTGACGAAGACGGCGACCAACGAACCGGCCGTGCCCATCGCCGACAGCCGACCGACGACCTGGCCGGTGTGCTCCACACTGTCGAGGCAGGTCTTGACCACCATCGGCGACACGGCGCTCAGCACGGCCGACGGCAGCAGGAACGACACGCCGGCCAGGAACACGATCGAGGCGACACCGCCGTCGAGGCCCGGACCGAAGAGCCGGATGAGCGACACGGTCGCGACCGCGAGGATGCCGCCGACGGCCAGCGCGACGGGCAACATCGTGCGCGGATCGCGTCGGTCGGCCAACCGCCCGCCGATGAACGTGCCGGAGGCGATGCCGGCCAGCACGACCCCGATGATGCCGGTGAAGGTCTGCAACGTGACGCCGATGTACGGCGCCAGGAGACGCCCCGCGAGGATCTCGAGGACGAGGACGGCACCCGAGGCGACGAAGACGGTGAGGGAGGCGAGACGACTCGACACGGCGATGCGACCGTAGCGCGACGTACGTCCTGCGTTCCCGCCCGACCGGTGTGCGCTCGGCCCTCAGGCGTCGGCGAGCAGCCGTTCGACGGCCGCCACCGGGTCGTCGAGCCCCTTGCGGAGCAGTTCGTCGGCACCGGCGTCACGCAGCTTGCGGCGCAGCGACGCCGTCGCACGGGCGCTGATCGCGACCACGACGCGAGGGCGTGGGTCGAGTGCGTGGAGGCGGCTGAACAGGGGTGCCTCACCGTCCGGGAGGTACACATCGCTCACCACCACGAGCGGACGGGTCGCTTCCACGATCTCAATGAGGTCGTTCCCGTTGGTCGCGGTGCCGACGACCTGCCACCCTGCGTGGGCGCGGAACAGGCCGGCCATCGCCGCGAGCACGGTGGGGTCGTCATCCGCGATCGCGACGGTCAACTCGGCGGTCAACTCGGCGGTCGACTCGGCGGTCGACTCGGGCGTCGACTGATCGTTGGGGTCGCGCGGTTGCGTGACCGACCGGCTCGGGGTCATGACCGCCATGGTGGCCCGCCGCCGCCACCCGGACCACATCCACCCGCACTGGTGACGTCTGACGCGATCGCGTCACATGTGCGGGTTCGGTGCACCTTGAGAACGGGTGGGAACGACCCTGTCAGCTGCATCGCCGCCCGGTCAGGCTGGGACGTGTGCTCATCGCCGCAGATCCCGACACGCCGCTCCCGCTCGGCGCGCTGCTCGACGGGCTCGCACGCGGGCAGGTCGGTGCCGTATTCCGGCCGGTCGTGCACCTGGCGACCGGCGCTCTCATCGGTTGGCAGGCCACCCCGCGGTGGGACCACCCCCGTCTCGGCTCGGTACACGGCCACGGGTTCATGCCGTTGGCGGAGGAGGCCGGCATCGTGACCGATGTCGACTCGGCGGTGCTCGAACACGTGCTCGGCGCCCTCGTGGCAGTCGACGGCTCGCACCGCAGCACCCGTCCGACGATGTCGGTTCGCCTGGGGACGGCCACCCTCCTCGCCGACGGGTCCGATCGAGCCATCGTCGAGCGGTTGGACCGTCACGGGCTCGCACCTCACCGGCTGTTCATCGAGGTGTGCGGGCCGATCGCGGTCACCGAGCAGGAGCGCCTCGGCGTGAAGCTGCAGTCGCTGCGCGACGCCGGTGTCCGCGTGACCCTGTGCGACGTGGCGTGCACCGACACGGCGTTCGCACGTCTGCGGGCCCTGCCCTTCGATCGGCTCCACCTCGGGGCGTGCTGCATCGCGGCGATCGCTCGGCCGCAGGAGCAGGCCATCGTCCGGGCGGTGCTCGCCCTCGCCCGCGACCTCTCGATCGACGTCGTCGCCGACGGGGTGGAGACCGAGGCACAGGACCGGGCGCTCCGCCGCCTCGGCTGCTCCCTCGCGCACGGCGCCCGATTCGGCGATCCCGCCGCCTTCCCACAGCAACCACGGCTGGCCAACCCGGTCACCGGCTCGTCGCCGGACGGGCAGCGAAGCCGTCGGGGCTTCCCGGTCCCGGCCAACGAGGTGCAACGCCTCGGCATGGTCTACGACTCGGGCGTGCTCGACTCCGCGCCGGAGGCGCTGTTCGACGACATCGCCGCCGAGGCCGCACGAATCTGCGAGACGCCCATCGCGCTGGTCACCCTCGTCGACGTCGACCGGGTGTTCCTGAAGGCGGCGTACGGTCTCGGCGCCGCCAGGAACGTCTCGCGTAGCGCCTCGTTCTGTGCGCACGCGATCTGCGATCCGTCGCCGACCCTGGTGCCGGACGCGCTGGCCGACCCGCGGTTCAGCGACAACCCGCTCGTCGCCGACGCGCCAGGTCTCCGCTCCTATGCAGGAGCGCCGTTGGTGTCGAGCGACGGCGTCACGTTGGGCACGGTGTGCGTCATCGACCACGTCGCCCGAGAACTGACGGGCGAGCAGGTCGACGCGCTCGTACGTCTGGCGGCACACGCCGCGAGCCAGGTGGAGCTGCGCGCACGATTGCGCCAGCTCGAACGAGCGCGGCAGGCGCACGAGTCGTCGGAGCGGTCGTTGGAAGACCTGCGGCGCATGCGCCAGGGGCCGAACGCAGGTTGGTGAGACGGTCGTCGTGCCGGCTCAGCCGGCCCGAGGGGTCGCTGCTCGTGGCAGCCAGCACGTCACCACGGTGCCGTGCACCGGGCGCGACGACAGCTGCCACCATCCGCCCGCTGCGGTCGCGAGCGCACGGCTGATCGAGATGCCGTGCGGGCCGTCGGGGAGATCGTCCGCCTCGGAGCCCGTGCCGTCGTCGGTCACCGACAGGTGCACCCCGTCGCCGGTGTCGCGCACCACGACCTCGATCCGCGACGCGCCCGCGTGTTTGCGGACGTTCCGGATCGCCTCCGCAGCGATCCGGAACAACAACGTGATCGTGGTGTCGTCGAGCGCACCGTCGGTCATCGCCACCCCGGTGGACGTCTCGTTCCCGAACTCCGCCACGCGGAGATCGATCGCCACGTCGGTGCCGTCGAAGGTGTCGGTCAGCAGGTCGTCGAGCGCGGTCGCGAGTCCCTCGTCGTCGAGGCCAGGCGGATGGAGTCGGAACATCAGCGTCCGCAACCGGTGCTGAACATCCGCCAACGATCGGACGACCTGCTGGGCGGCCTCGCGCTGCGGGGCATCGAGTGCGATGGTCAACGCCTCGAGCTGCCACTGCGCCGAGGTGAGCACCTGGATCGGGTCGTCGTGGAGTTCGCCGGCGAGACGGGAACGCTCGGCGCTCTCGGCCGCCACCATGCCGGTGGAGTAGGCAGCGGTGATCTCACCGAGCAGCTGCACGCGTATCTGCTCGGCGCTGCGGGCGACGGTGGCGATCTCGATCGACCCGTCCGCCGTGATCGGCGTGTCCAGCCGTCCGCCGGCGACGGTCTCGGCCTGCGCGGCGAGGATCTCGAGCGGTGCCACGACCCGGCGTCGGACGAGGACCCAGAGGCTCAGTGCCACGGACAGCGCCACGAGGGCGCCGATGAGCGACGCGACGAACAGGATGTCGACTCGTCGCGAGAGCGCGTTGCGACTCACATCACGTTCGCGCTCGATCGCGGATCGCAGGGTCTCGACTTCGGTGCCGAGGCGGTCGAACACCGCGAGCCCGCGGCCCGTCGACACCATGGCGATCGCCTGGTCTCGGCGACCTTCGCTGACGAGATCGACCTCGGGCTGGGCGATGTCGTCGTGCCACACCGAGGCGGTGTCGGTCACCGCGGTGACGAGTGCGTAGAGGTCGGCGTAATCGAGCAGCAACGACTCGTCGAGGACCTCCATCGCCTCGGCCTGCTCGGTGACACCCCGTTCGTACGGGACGAGGAAGAGCGGGTCGGCCGTGATGATGTATCCCCGGACTCCCGACTCCTGGTCGACGAGGGCCCGGTTGAGATCCTCGACCGCGTCGAGGGCCGGGAGCAGGTGGTAGCGACGGGCGTGCTGGTTCTGCACCGACAGCGCGTACGTGGTGATCGCCACGGCTGCGACCCCCACCGCGGTGAGGGCCGTGAGGGCCGAAGCCACCGTGATCGCTCGGCGGAGCGACACCGGACGGCGATGATTCGGCGGCCGCTGAGCACCGTCGGCCACGGCAACATCACGGTCCCCGCCCGACGGTGTGGAGGACGAGTCGGCAGTGGTCACCACCGAGCGACCATACTTGGGTGATGGCACCACCCATTTCGGGTCAGGATGCTCCGGGGCAGCCGGACGCGATCCGGATCGTGCTCGTCGACGACCATCGTCTGCTGATCGACAGCCTCGCCGCTGCGATCGGCGCACAGGCCGACCTCGAGGTCGTCGGCACCGCCGCCACCGTCGACGAGGCGGCGGAGGTGATCGATCGGGTGTGCCCCGACATCGTCCTGCTCGACCTCCGTCTGGACGGCGACGATGCGGTGTCGTCGATCCCGCGGCTCGCGCGACTCGGCGGCGCACCGAAGATCGTGCTCCTCACCGCCACCCACGACCGGCGTCACGCGGCGCGCGCGATCGAAGCAGGCGCTGCGGGGTACCTCACCAAGCAGCAGCCGCTGCCCGAGCTGCTCGCGGGGATCCGTGCGGTCTGGCGTGGGCAGGCCACCGTCGATCCGTCGCTGCTCGGCGGCGTGCTCGAACAGCTGAGCGGCAGCGACCCCACCCGGCTCACGGCGCGTGAGCTCGAGGTGTTGCGCATGTTGCACGCCGGTCACGCCGCGGAGCGGATCGGCCGTGAGCTGTACATCGCCCCGAACACGGTGCGCAACCACGTCCAGCGGATCCTGACCAAGCTCGGTGCGACGTCGCGGCTCGAGGCGGTCGCGATCGCCCGACGGGACGGCCTGGTCGAGGACTGACCGACCTGCCGGGCGGCTGCCTGCGCCTCCGCCCGTTTCACTCGCGCGGTCGCGTGTGCAAGGGTGACGCCATGTCGAACGACCAGCCGGGGCGGGCCCCCGCGCACGCCCACGATGTCGCCCGCACCACCACCCGCCACCCCGACACCGTGGCGGTCTCGGCCGGTCGGCCGACCGCAGTCGGCGAGCCCCTCAACCATCCGATCGTGCTCGCCTCGAACATCCGCGGTGAGGAGGGCGTCTACGCCCGCACCCACGGTGTGGCCACGTGGGCCGGGTTGGAGGAAGCCGTCGGCGCGCTCGAGGGAGGGCAGGCGACGGCGTTCGCCACGGGCATGGCCGCGGCGTCGGCGGCGCTGTTCGCCTTGGCGCCCCGGGTGCTCGTGCTCCCCACGTTCTCGTACCTCGGCGTGCGTGCGCTGGTGAACGACCTCGTCGAGCAGGCCCGTCTCCAGGTCCGCTTCGTGGACATCACCGACAGCGCAGCGGTGATCGAGGCCGCCGACGGTGCCGACGTGGTGTGGGTCGAGACCCCCACCAACCCCACGCTGGACGTCGCCGACGTTCGCGCGATCGCCGAGGGCGCACACCGGGCCGGGGCACGCGTGGTGGTGGACAGCACGTTCGCCACCCCGATCTGTGCTCGGCCTCTCGACGACGGGGCCGACATCGTGATGCACAGCGGCACGAAGTTCATCGGCGGCCACAGCGATCTGATGATCGGCCTCACGGTCACGGCGGATGACGTGCTGCACGATCGGCTGCGGCACGCCCGGTTGGTGAACGGCGCGACACCGGGTGCGCTCGAGGCGTTCCTGGCGCTGCGCGGCCTGCGCACCTTGCCACTGCGGATGGAGCGGGCCCAGGCCTCGGCGCACACCCTCGTCGAACGGTTGCGTGCCCACCCCGCCGTCGAGGACGTGCGCTACCCGGGCTGGGGAGCGATGGTGTCGTTCGTGGTGGTCGGCGGCGCCGACGAGGCCGACGCGGTGTGCCGTCGGGTGCAGTTGCTCGTGCCCGCGACCAGCCTCGGTGGGGTGGAGTCGACGATCGAGCGGCGGCAGAAGTACGCGGGTGACGCACATGTGCCGCCCGGCCTGTTGCGCATGAGCGTCGGCATCGAACACGTCGAGGACGTCTGGGCAGACCTCTCGGCCGCGCTCGGCTGAGCGTCGGCAGCCAGGTCGGGATCAGCCAGCGCGGAGGTCGGACCAGTCCGGGTGGCCGTCCATGAACTGGGCCACGTACCAGCACGTCGGCAACACCGAGCGCCCGGACGCACGGATGCTCGCGAGCGACCGCTCGACGAGGATCGCCGCCACACCCCGACCGCGGACCGAGCGGTCGACGACGGTGTGCGGGAGCTCGACGACGTCGCCGCGCTCGACGTACTCGGCGAACCCGACCACCTCGCCGTCGATCAACACCTCGAAGCGCGATGCGGCGGCGTTGTCGATCACGACCGGACCGATTGCGGACGGGTGGTCGCGGTCCATCACACTCGCTCCCGTCGTCGTCCGTGCTCGATCGCCATCACCACAGCTTGCCCGATCGCGCGACACGCCGCGGACGGCGCTGGTGGGCGCTCTCCGTCAGGCGCGAGCGGGCGTCAGCGACGGCGGGGCCAGGCGCAGACGGCTCTCGAAGTCCTCATGGTTCAGATAGGCGCCGCAGAGCCGGCGGAACCCCGAGTACGCAGTGCGGCCGTGGAGCACCCGCCAGTTGTCGAACAGCAGGGCCTCGCCGGGGCGCAGGACGTGGCGCCATTGGAACGCGAGGTCGTTGGCGATCAGGTCGAAGGCCCGCAGCGCCTCGTAGACCGCGAGCATCTCGTCGTGGGGCAGGAGGAACGGGGCGCGATCGGCGTTGTTGAACGACACCTGCACCAGCTCGCCGGTGTGGTCGTGGCGGAACACCGGCCGGGCGGCCATCAGGTGCGAACCGTCGCCGATGTACTGGCCGGGGATCGACACGCTCGCGAGCAGCGCGAACTGCTCCGGCGAACGACGGCGGAGCTCGTCCGCGATGCGGAACCCATCGACCATCGTGCTCTCGCCACCCTCGCCGTCGAACTCGAGGCAGTGCAGCATCTGCAGGCCGGGCGCGTCGTGGGAGTAGGTGCCATCGGTGTGCGGCCGCAGTTCGAGGTTCGTGTACGCGGTGTCGGCCTTCTTGAGGTCGGCGGTGAACTCCCAGAAGCCGCCGAAGATCGTCTCGCGGACGTAGCCGACCCGCTCGGCGAGCGCCTGTGTGGACCCGGTGTCGACGGGGGTGCCGGTGACGATGCAGAAGCCGTAGGTGGCGACGAGCCGGAGCCACGCGAGCAACCCGTCGTCGCTGCCCATCACCTCGTCGTGCGAGATGGTCGGGTGCGACGCGATCTCGGCGGCATCCCACAGCACGCGCTCGGCCTCGACGTGAGCGGTGGCCGTGCGCGGGGTGCGGAAGCGTTCGAGGAACTCCATCGGGAGGGCGCTCGTGGAGCCGTCTGCCCACTGCGCGACGACGTCGCCGGTTGCCGGATCGACGTGTACGGCCGCTGCGGTGAGGTTCGTGTCGACGCCGGCGGTCCACAGCTGTCGCTGCTGGGTCACCGGGTGCAGAGTCGCCAGGTCGTGGGCGTGGTCACGCACCCAGATCCAGGGATAGGTGCTCCGACCTCCGTCGTCCCAGACCACCACGAGGCGGTCGTCGTGGAGGTGGAGCGAGGAGAGCGTGCTCATGGCGAAAACGGTATCACCGTTCAGGATTACGCCGAAAGGGCGCCCCGCCTCACGGGCGTGCGACCGCTCGCACCGTCGCGGCGAACGAGTCGAGACCCGCGACCTGGAGATGTTCCACCTTGCCGGCGTCGTCCCACCGGCGCAGGTCGGCCGCAGCGGCGTGCGCGGGATGGCGTTCGAACCGCTCGATCTCGTCCGGGGTCATCGGTCCACCCTGGGTGACGAGGCTGCGCACCGACCCCTCCGACAGCGTGGCGTGGTACTCGGGTTCGACGGCGCAGAGGTAGCGCTTGGCCGCCACGTGGAGCGCCACCGGCGCCACGACCTCGGGCGGGAACAGCGGGGCGAGCGCTCGTGCCGCGATCGACTCGTGGTCGCGGTCGACGCCGAGGTCGCCGATGCGTCCCTCGTTGCGCTCGAGCTCGAGCAGGTGGCCGATGTCGTGGAGGAGCGCGGCGACGACGAGCTCGTCGCCGGCACCGGATTCGCGGGCGAGGGTGGCGCACTGCAGCGCGTGGTCGAGTTGGGTGACCCGGTCGTCGTAGAAGACCGACCCCCATCGGCGCAGTACGGCGAGCACGTCGTCGACGCCGCCGAACACCCGATCCGACGCTGGGCCGGGGGAGTGGTCGTGAACCCTGCCGGCCACGTCGTCGGTGCTGTGCTGCGACGGATCACTCGCCATACGATCGACGGTACTGCGCGGCCCGGGGGTGCCGTGCAACACGTCGGCGACGGGTCGCGCCCGGGACGGCTACGTTGCGGAGATGGCATCCGCAGGAACTCCCCGTCCGCTCTCGACCAAGGACACCGAGTCGGTGGAGCGGTTCATCCCCGCGCCGGCCGAGAAGATCTTCGACCTGCTCGCCGATCCGTCGCGCCACCAGGAGATCGACGGGTCGGGCACGGTCAAAGGCACGTCCGAGGGATCGCGACGCCTCGCCAAGGGCGACCGCTTCGGCATGTCGATGAAGCAGGGCTTCGGCTACTCGATGGTGAGCGACGTCGTCGAGTTCGAGGAGAACCGCCTCATCGCCTGGCAGTCCAACTCGCCGATCAAGTTCATGGGCCTGTTCGTCGGCGGCCGCATCTGGCGCTACGAGCTCGAGCCGGCAGAGGGCGGCACGCTCGTGCGCGAGACCTGGGACATCAGCAAGGAGAAGGTGCCGGCGATGGTGCGCCCGCTTCGGGCGAAGACCAAGGCGAACATGGAGAAGACGCTGGCCCGGATCGAGGAGATCGTCTCCCGCTGAGCGAGCTCGGTCGGGCGTTCAGCCGTGGCCGCCGTGCCCGTGGGCCGAGCGGATCTGGCGCCGCACCTCGCGCATCGTCACCGTCTCGTAGGCGATCGTCACCCACAGCAGCGCCGTGATGATCGCGAGCGCGACGATCGCGTCCACCCGTGACATCAGCGGCAGCAGCGCGACGAGGACCAGGGCGAGGGCGAACCGTGGCACGTTGACCGAGCCGGTCACCCGCCACCGGAACACCGTGTGCCCGACGTAGTACAGGGCGGCCCCGCCGCTCAGTGCGGCAGCGGGCACCGCTCCGAGCGGGTCGGTGACGTGGCCGACCGTCTTCTTCAGCCCGAGTGCGAACAGCACGATGCCCGCCACCATCAGGAAGTGGGCGTAGGAGTACGCATCGCGCGCCAGTTCGTTCTGCACCTGGCCGACCGGGGTGTGCGCGAGGCGGTCGCCGGCTGCGTGCATCGTGACGTCGAAGTACGTCCACCACATCGCCGACACCGCGGCCACACCGATCACCACCGCGGTCACGATGCCGCCGTCGATCCGGTCACTCGCACCGACGCCGATCGCGACGATCGACTCGCCGAGGGCGATGATCACGATCAGACCGTGACGCTCGGCGAAGTGGTGAGGCTCCAGCTGCCACCCCTTCGCGCCGAACAGGAACTGGCCGAGCACGTCGAGCACCACCGCCGCCAGCCAGACGAGCACCTGGGCGGTGCCGTCGAAGGCAGCGGCGAGGGCGATCAGGCCGACGCCCACCGCCGAACTCCCGGCGAGGCCGACAACCGAGGCGCGCAGGTCGGGTTCGTCGCGGCTACCGAGTGTGAACAGCACGATCTGGCCGGTCCGCACAGCGCCGTACGCGACGGCGAAGGCCAGCGCGGAGCCGTCGAACGCGAGCGGGATGCACAGCGTGACGACGAGCAGTGCGGCCATCGCTCCGAAGATGGCGAAGCGCACCGAGCCCTCCTCGGGATCGACGACGCTCGTGAGCCAGGCGTAGCCCACCCACGCCCACCAGAGCGTGGCGAGCACCAGCAACGCCCGGAACACGCCGGTCCATGTGGGGGTTGCGGCCATCATCGCCGTGCACTGGGTGACGGCGAGGACGAAGATCAGGTCGAAGAAGAGTTCGAGCGGGGTGACCTGTTCTCCTTGGCGCCGCACGGCTGTGATCCGCCGCCGACGCTGGGTCGTGGTCGGGTCGGGACGCTCGGCCGGGTCGTGCGGGAACATGTCTGCATTCTGGCCGCGTTCTCACCGCAGGCGGACCGACGAACGAGGGCCGTGAGGTCTCGTGAGGTCTCGTGAGGCATCGTCAGGTGGCGACGCCCGCGCTCACGTGATGGTGCACTCGAACGGGACCTCGAGCAGCGGCAGTGGATCGACCGCTGCAGCGCGCTGCCCACCCGGGTGCACCTCGAAGTGGAGGTGGTAGTTGCCGGGACCCGGGTTGCCGGTGTCGCCGACGTAGCCGATCACCTGACCGCGCTGCACACGATCGCCGAGCGTCAGACCCTCGGCGAAGCGCGAGAGGTGGGCGAAGAAGTAGTACGCACCGTTGTCGTCGGCGAGCAGGCCCCACGCGTTGCCCGACAGCGAGGCCGAGGCGTCCGCCTGGCTCACCAGCACGCCGTCCGTGACCGCGTACACCTCCTGGCCGAGGGTGGCCAGGATGTCGACGCCCTCATGGCTGCGGCCGCCCGAGCGGGCGTCACCGAAGTTGTCGAGGACGTCACAACGCGGCTCGGGGCCCATCGGGAACATGATGCCGCCCACGCGGCGCAGCCGCTTGGCAGGAGCGGTCACCGTGGCGCCACGCTCGATCGGCAGCGGCGCACTGGCGGCCAGTGCGTCGACCTCGGTGTCGGCCTCCGTACGGATCGCGTCGCCGCGCCGCGACCCGAGCGCGGCGACGCCACCGACGATGGTGGCGGCGGTGCCCAACAGGAGGGACCGGCGTGAGGCGCGAGACGGGTGCGGCATGCGATGGATCGGGTCGATGGTGTCCGACGAGGCGCCAGGACGTTCCGGCACGGCGGCGAGGCTACCCAGACCAGGCGGGGGTGTCGACCGCGGCCCCACCGATCGCGGTCGCCTCTCACCTCCTTCTCACCTTCCCCGGACGGCCGCCTCACCTTGGCGTCGCAGCATGTGCAGTGTCCCACCGGGCCCGACCCCCCGGGCTCGCCCCACACCCGAAGGAACAACACGATGAACAAGAAGCTCCTCACCAGCGGCCTCCTCGCCGGCCTCGTGGCCGGCAGCGGTGCTGGCCTGATCCTCCAGTCGACCGGGTTCGCCGGCGCCTCGGCCGCTCCGGCAGCTGTGGTCGTCGAGGACACGACCGGCACCACTGACTCGACCGGTACCACTGACTCGACCGGTGCCGACTCGACCGGACGCCCCGATCGTTCGGCACGTCTCACCGAGGTGCTGCAGCCGCTCGTCGACGACGGCACGATCACCGCCGACCAGCTCACGGCGATCGTCGCCGCGCTCGACGCCGCCGGCCCGATGGGCCGTGGTGGGGACGGACCGGGCGGCCGTGGCATGGGCATGGGCGGCGAGGGCCTCACGGCCGTCGCCGAAGCGCTCGGCGTCACCGAGGCCGAACTCCAGACCGCGCTGCAGGGCGGCCAGACGCTCGCCGAGGTCGCTGCTGCCCAGGGCGTCGACGTCCAGACGGTGATCGACACCCTCGTCACCGCTGCCGGTGCACACCTGGCCGAGCACGTGACCGCCGGTGACCTCACGCAGGAGGAGGCCGACGCCAAGCTGGCAGAGCTCACCACCCGCATCACCGACGCCGTGAACAACGGCGGCCCGATCGGTGGCGGTCGTGGCGGCGAGATGGGCGGCCGCGGCGGCCACGGTCCCCGCGGCGACGACGCCCCGGCCGCCTCGACCGAGGGCACCACGACCGGCGGCGTGACCGTCGAGGACACCACCGCCTGACGACGGATCGTTCGGGTCCCGGACGCCGGCACCCGATCCGCCGGCAGCCGTGCCCGTGCGTCTCGCGCACGGGCACGGCCGCGCCGTCGGCCGCGCGTGACGTGGCGCGACAGCAACGGGTGCACCGAGTGGCGGAGTAGCACGA
>CAUJET010000137.1 GCA_963169665.1 Actinomycetota bacterium
CACTGGTCCAACGGCGGCACCAACCTCATCCGCACCACCGCCGAACGCGCCATCACCTGCGCACGCCGCATCCTCACCAGCAGCCAAATGACCAACGCAGCACGAGTCGCTTGACACGAGCCAGCGTGGTGCGGATAAGAGACCATCCACTGGACCGGGCACACCAGCCGACTCAACCGCGACCTCACCGGCCGCTTCGGCGACGACGCCTACGCCGCCGAAGAGCTCATCGCCGAGCTCGGAGCCGCCATGTGGTGCGCCCAGACCGGACTGTCGACGATCACCCGCACCGATCACGCCGCCTACCTCGCCGGGTGGCTCCGCATCCTGCGCAGCGACGCCCGTGCCCTGCTCACCGTCGCCAGCCGCGCCCAATCCGCCGTCGATTGGCTCAACACCCACACCGGCCACACCATCAACACCGCCGAGGCCGACGAGGAGGTCGCCGCATGAACCGCCCGCCGTATCGGCGCAGCGACGAGGTTGCCGCCTACACCTACCAAGCTGACCTCTACTGCCCTCGCTGCCTCATCGAAGCGATGATCGCCGACGGCATCGCAGCCCCCGCCGCGCGCGACATGGACACGGGCGACGTCCTCGAGCAGTGCGCCGGCGCCCTCGCCATCGACCGTGACGACGCAACCAGCTACGACAGCAGCGAGTTCCCCAAGCCCGTGTTCATCGACTGGCTCAGCGACGACGACAGCTGCACCCGCTGCCACGCGCCACTCTGAACCAGCCGGCCCGGTCGCCCACCACGGCGGCCGGCCGGCGTCGCCCGCGTGTGCCGTGACCGCCCTCCGGGCGGGTGCCGTGGCCGCTCGCGACGTCCGTGCCGACAACTCGGGAGAGCGAGCTTCGTACGTTCTGCGGTCATTCCGACAGGAGGATCGCAATGACTGCCAGCGACGACGCTGCCGACCCACCCGCTGTCTACGACTGGAACCGTCGAGGCCGGTATCGGTTCCGCGCTCCCGACGCCGTCGTGATCGATCTTCCCGTGCCGGTCGCGGTGAACGCCCGGGTTTGGGTCGCCACGATCTGGCCCGACGACCGCATCTCCGGCGGCTGGGCTCGAGCCCTGTGGGAGCCCGATCCGATCGGACGTGGCTGGCGATTGCCGATGCAGCTCGCCGCCGGTGACGTGATCGAGTTCGGCGCCGACACCCCAACCCGACCGGTTCGATGGTTCGGGATCATGGATTCCTACGAGCCTGACCGGTGGGCGACGTTCCAAGGTCCGTACCCCAACCCGGCTGACGCGTGGCACGACGCGCAGCGGCTCCTCGCGCTCGAACGCTTCCTTCCGGCGCTTCCCACCGACGCACCAAAGACTGACGATGCGTCTGAGCGAACCGGTCGCGTGCACCGACAACGCCGACACCGACACCGGTAGGGGAACGACACCGACCACGCCATCGCTCGACGTCCACCAGCACCGTCAGGACTGAACCCAGTCGACTTCACAGATAATCACCGGAACGGTGTGCACGAGTTTCGGGAGTGTGGGAGTGACTCCGGGAGCGTGCCTGGGAGTGGGCGGGCGCACGCTGCCGACCATGTTGAGCATCGCCAAGCTCCGGGTCGGGCAGGAGGCCTACACGCTCGCGGGCGTCGCCCAAAGCCTCGACGACTACTACACCGGACGAGGCGAAGCCGACGGCGCCTGGATCGGTGTCGGCGCCGATCGACTCGGGCTCGAGGGCCCGGTCGCCGCCGATGACCTGCGCGCTGTCCTCGCCGGCATCGCGCCAGGAACAGGCGGCATGACGCCGAACGGAGAAGCGTTGCGCACGCATCCCCGGCGAGTTCCCGGGTTCGACCTAACGTTCAAGGCCCCGAAATCGGTATCGGTCCTCTACGCGGTCACCGACGATCCCCGAGTTCAGGGGCAGATCATCGAAGCCGGCGAGGCGGCCGTCCGATCCGTCGTGTCCTGGTTGGAGCGCGAAGCGATCCGGGTGCGACGCGGCTCGGGCGACGCCGCCTACCTGAACGACCTCGCCGCCCGCGACCCCGAAGCGGCCGAAGCCGCCAGGGTCCGGGTCATCCCCGGACGCGGAGTCGTCGCAGCTGTGTTCCGTCATCGCACCAGCCGCGCCGGAGACCCACTGCTGCATTGGCACACCCTCGTCGCGAACCTCGTCGAAGGACCCGACGGACGCTGGGGAGCGTTCGTCCATCCCGAGCTCTACCGCTCCGTCCGCGCGGCAGGGGAGCTGTTCCAGACAGCCCTGCGCCACGAGTTGACCGAGCGGCTCGGGTTGCAGTGGCGCCCCGGTCGCCACGTCCCCGAAGTAGCCGGCGTCCCCCAGCACCTGTGCGACGTGTTCTCCAAGCGAGCCGCCGAGATCGACGCCTGGCTCGACGCCACCGGGACCCCAGACGATCCCGTTGGCCGACAAGCCGCCGTTCTGGCCACCAGGCGAGGCAAACCGGAGGTCGAGGGCGAGCGATACGACGCCGCATGGAAGATCGAGGCCGTCGACGCCGGATGGGGTCCGACGCAGGCTGAGGCGCTCCTGTCGTCCGCCGGAGGCCTGGCAGTGCGAGACGACGTGTGGCGCCTGGCTACTGAGGACCCCGACAGCGGCGCCGTCGTCGACCGGGCCGTCACGACGGAGGACTGGATCGCCGATGTTGGCCGCGCGCTCACCGAGCACGACACCACCTTCACCCGACCGCTACTCGTCGAAGCAGTCGCTGCCCGCATCGGCGAAGGAGCCTCCGTGGCAACCGTCGACCGGATCGTCTCCCGCGTGCTCGCCTCGCCCCAGATCGTGCCCATAACCGACGACAGCACCAATCGGTGGACGACCACGACCATGCTCGACGTCGAGCAACGCTTCCTCACTACCGCCCACGCCACCCGCAACGCGCGCACCCCGACCGACGAGACGGTCCTCGGCGTCGTCCTCAGCCATGGCCCGCAGCTCGGTCCGGATCAGGAGAACGCGGTCCGAGCGATCACATCGTCGCCCGACGCGGTCACGGTGCTCGTCGGCCCCGCAGGCACCGGCAAGACCTTCACGCTCGACGCCGTCCGGCGCGTCCTTGAAGCCGCTGGCTATGACGTGGTCGGCGTCGCCCCCTCAGCTCGCGCCGCCCAAGAACTCGCCACCGACGCCCACATCTCTTCGGCCACCATTCACCGTCAACTCGGCGCCTGGGACCGCGGCCTCGGCCTACCGACCGAGCGAACCGTGCTCGTCGTCGACGAAGCCGCGATGGCCGGCATCCGAGAACTCGAACGAGTCACCCGGCCCGTGATCGCCGCAGGCGGACGCGTCGTGCTCGTCGGCGACCATCACCAACTCCCTGAGATCACTGCCGGAGGAGGTTTCGCCGCGCTCGCCGTCGACCCGAACGTCACCGTCGCCGAGCTCACCGTCAACCGTCGCCAACATCATGAATGGGAACGCGACGCCCTCAGCGAACTACGCAACGGCCACGTCGCCACCTCAGTCGCGGCATACCGTGATCACGACCGCATCGTCGTCGCCGACGACCGCGCCGACATGATCGCCGCTGCCGTCGATCGATGGATCGACGCACATCACAGCGGCGCTGTCCCGGTGCTCCTCGCCGGCACCAACGACGTCGTTGCCGCGCTCAACCACGCCGTCCGCGCTCGTCTCCTCGAAGCCGGCGTCATCACACCGCGCACCGACAACTTGGCGCTCGGCGAACGACTCGTCATGCGGATCAACGACTACCGAGCCCGCACCATCGACGGCGACGACATCGCCGTGCTCAACGGCCAAACCGGCACCCTCGTCGCGATCGACGACGACGGGATCACCGTGCGCGTCGATCACGACGAGAGCCTCGTACGAGTCAGCAACGACTACATCGCAGCGGGCGGCATCGACCACGCCTACGCCACCACCGCCCACCGTGCCCAAGGTGGCACGTGGGACCTGGCGATCGCTGTCGGGCTCGACGGTCTCTACCGAGAGGCCAGCTACCTCGTCATGTCACGTGGCCGTCACTCCAACTGGCTGATCCTCACCCAGCCCGAACTCGAAAGCCTCGACAACGAGATCGGCCGCCACGACAGCGCGCTGCCGCTCCTGGTCGAGGAACCCGACACGATCGATGACGTGCTCCACGATCGGCTCAACGCGTCCCGCCGGAAGGCTCTGGCCACCGCCCGAGATCCGCACGCTTCCGTTGTCCACCGCAAGGCCGTCACGCTCGACCTCCCCACACTGGAGCGGTGGGCCGAGTACGCCCGGGCGGTCGCAGCGCAAGCCACCCACCGCATCGGCGGCGACCCGGCCCGCGCACAGGAGCGGCTCGAACGTCTCCGCCACACCGCCCACCACGTCGCAGTCGGGCAACGCGTCAAGGCATGGGACCGCCGCAACATCGGCACCGTCACGGCCCTCGGCGACAACGGCACCGTTCACGTCGACTTCGTGTCCGCCAACGGCAACATCGCCCACCGCACGTTCGACTGGGGCGACATCACCATCGTCGACCCGCCACAGCCGCAATCGCGCGTGCTGAGCGATCACGACGCGGCCACACTCGACCATGCTGTTGCAGCGCTCACCGATCGCGTCGATCGGTGGCAACGCCACCTCGCCTCCGCTGGCGTGCAACCCAACGACGCCCACGTCTACACCGCCGCGGCATCGCTCGCCGTTGACCGTGCTGCCGCAGCACTCCGCGCCGCGGAACCCGACTGGCTGACGGCCCTCCTCGGCACGCGTCCCACCGACAACCCCGCAGCCACCCAGGTATGGGAAGACGCAGTGCGAGACGTCGCATACCACCGCCTCGGAGCCGGGATAGCCGATCCCCTTGAACCGACCGGACCCGACTGCCTGGGCGATTCGGACGGCGCAGTCTGGACGGCGGTCTCCGCCACAGCCGCTCGCGCACGAGCTTGGCTCGACGATGTCGCCGATCAACTTGGCCCACCGCCGACGCATGCGCGGACCGTCGGCCAACTGCACGACCGCAAGGCCGAACTCGACGTGATCCTGTCGACCGCGCCCGCAGACGTCCGGGGACTCATCGAGCAGGTGCAGAACACGGAAGCCCTGCCGTTCGACGAGATCGACAGCCTGTTGAGCGACGTGACGACGGCGCACCGTGAGCGTCAGCAATGGATCCTCCAGCACTGGCCGCACGTCGTCGAAGCAGCACAGGTAGCGACCGCGCTCGAGGCGGCGTCCGTCCAGATCGAGCCCGCAGTGCCCCTCGACGGCCTGATGATCTGACCGCCGACCTTGTCGCCGGCCATGCATGCGCCCGAGGCCCAAAGTGGGTCTTGGCAATGCTGTGCGTTCAGCGTTCGAGTGCGTTCGCTTCGTGTCGGCCGAACGCTGGAAGTACCTCCGGCCTTCAGCGTGGCCGCCCAGCGGAACGCATCTCTCCGAGAGTGCGCACGATGAGCACGGTGGCCTGCGCTGAGGCGAACGCATCAACCCTTGTGATGTCGCCATGCGTGACCTTCTGGTTGAGATCCCATGCTGCCCTCATCAATCCTCGTAGCTCCGCGTGGGACGCACCAACGGCGTACGCCCGGACGACGAAGTCGAACCGGGCCTTCGCGTTGCCTCCTTTGGGCTGCTCCTCACCGTCGGGCACCATGTCCGCGACGAACATCAGGTTCACGACGTCGATGACGATTTCGCGGCCACGTCGGCCGACGTCTTGGTGGTGGTCAAGCGTCGTTGCGTTGTCCATCTCTTCGCGAAGGCCGGCCAGCCGTTGTTCGAGTTCGGCCCACTCGTCTGGACTCCCGACCCAATCGTCGACCTTGCCCGTGCGCTCGAGGTCGTCGAGTTGATCCAGCAGCGGAGCGACGAGGTTGCCAACCTCCGATCGTCGTTCGGCGTATGTTCCCCACTGCTTCGCCCAGGCCCAGACGACGTTGACGTCAGGCCACGGGAATGGATCCGTCAGGCCTCGAGCCCGGAGCGCCGCTCTGAGAACGCTGCGCTGCTGCCGGTACGACGTCCGCAGCGAGTCCATCGATGTCCCAGTTGCGATCGCCACCACCGTGTCGCGTTGCAGCTCTACGAGATCACGCACCTCGCCGATCGTGCTGGGGTCTCGCAGCTCATCGTCGAAGGAGGTCACGGAAATGAAGATACGGGGCATCGGGGTGCGAAATCCGCGAGGAGAACCGGCCCGGCGTTTCCCCCGTGATCTCGGCTCAGCACCGAGCAGCGTCGATCGTTGACCGCGTGGACTCGCCCGGGGTGCCGGACTCGGGGCCGCTCGTGTTCAAGCTGGTGCCACCGGTCGAACCGTCAGGACGCTACGAGAAATCGTTCGGCCAGAGCCGACCAGCGTGCGCGAAGCGATTCGTGGAGAGAAGACTCCATCGCTACGAGCGCAGTCCACGTACCCATCAAGGTGGCCTCGTCCGCTGCGATCGCTGACGACATCATGGCGAACTCGACCTCGTCCAACAGCCGGGCTTGGAGATCAGTACCGAGTCTCGGCAGGACGGCGGCGAGAACGTCTAGCCGAAGCGGTAGGAGCGTGCCCTCGGCGGTGAGCAGTAGGCCTTTCGCTATACCGAACTGGTACGCCGGCGGCCACGCCGCGTCGTGTAACAGCGGGGACACCCCACCGGCCGCAACCACGAAGGTCTCTCGCCGCACACCTCGCTCAGCGACCGCGAAACCCAGCCGCTCCTGCTCCTCCTCGCCAACT
>CAUJET010000138.1 GCA_963169665.1 Actinomycetota bacterium
CCCCCTCCCGCTCCGCGCCGGGCCCGCGGGGCGGGGGGTCGCCCCCGTCGCTGGGCGCGGGGGCGCCGCCGCCCCCCCGCTCCACGCCGCCGGCGGCGAGCTCTTCATCGACCTCGAGGCCTTCGGCCTGGTGTGCATCGACGACGAGGATGCCGACGACACGGCCGACACGGCTGACACGGCTGACACGGCTGACGACGTCAGGGCCGCCGACGCGGCGGCGGCCCGGGCTGGTGGCGACGCCGTGCTGCGCGCCGTCGCCACCTCGCTCGCCGCGTCGCCCGTCGGTGAGACGTTGCGCCTCATCACACACGAACTCGATCCAGCCGTCCACCTCGGCAACCACAACGCCGAACGCGCCCGCGACTTCGACGGGGCGCTCGACCTCGCCGCCTCCGCGCTCGGCTCCACTCCCACCGCGGTCGGGCACCGTCGCACGTCCGAACTCCGCGCTCGCGGTATCGGCGGGGAGGCATGGGAACCGGTCGTCGTGGTGTCGGCGGCGGCGACCCACGACCCGGCTGTGCTGCGCGAGCTCTGCGAGGTCACGCGCGGCGGCGGTCGTGGCCTCGCGGTGGTGCTTCGTCACGCGGTCGAGGGTGCATCGCTCACGGTGCGGGCCACCCGTCACGGATGGGTGATGGACCGACTCGGTCTCACGGTCGTGCCGGTAGGCCTCGCACCCAGCCACGTCGCCGACCTGCGGCGCCTCATCGGCGCCGCCGATCAACCGGTGGTCGAGCTTCCGCCACGACCCCGACGGCCGGCGCCGGTCGACCCCTTCGTCGAACCGTCGTGGACGTTCCTGGTGCGCGTGCTCGGCGGGATCGACGTCGTCGACCACAGCGGTTCCGCCGTGACCTTCGATCGCGGCAAGTCGCTCGAGCTCGTCGCCTGGCTCGCCCAGCACCGCGACCACCCCACCCGCGGCGGGGCCCGGGCGGCGCTGTGGGAGCTCGAGGTGCGCGACGCCACGTTCGCCAACGTCGTCAGCGATGCACGGCGGTCGCTCGCCCGGGCGGTCCCGCCGGCCGACGGCGAGGAATGGCTGGCCCGCACGCTCACCGACCAACTCCCGCTCCACCCCCGGGTGCTCACCGACGCCGACCTGCTGCGCCTGCGGCTCGACGACAGCCGCGATCGGGCGCCCCACCAGGCGATCGAGGTGCTGCGACCGGGCGTGGCACTCATCCGCGACCTCCCGTTCGCCGGGACCGACTTCCTGTGGCCGCACGCCGAAGGGCTCGCCTCGTCGCTCACGCTGCTGGCGACCACCGCGGCCACCGAGCTCGCCCGCCACCACCTCACCGTCGGCGACGTCGATGGCGTCTTCTGGGCGACCGGCCAGGGTCTGCGTGCGCTGCCGGGCCACGAGGAGCTGATCGGGCTGCGCATGCGCGCCCATGCACAGCGCGGCGACCTGGCCGGCGTGCGCCAGGAGTGGGAGGGCTACGAGCGGGCGATCGTCGCCGACGCCTGGAGCGACGGCGAGCCGTCGCCCAAGCTGCTCGCGCTCCGCCGCGAGTTGCTGAGCAGCTGACCGCAGCTGACCGCAGCTGACGGCGGCTCCGCTCCGGAGGGTCGGTGGGAACGCCACTACGGTTCGACGCATGACAGACGCCGGCGAGGGCACGCACCGACCACGACCGCTCGAAGGTGTGCGCGTGCTCGATCTCACCCGGGTGCTCAGCGGCCCGCACTGCACCCGCATGCTCTGCGACCTGGGCGCCGAGGTCATCAAGGTCGAGCCGCCCGATGGCGACTCCACCCGCTTCGCCAACCCGCGCGTGAACAGCATGTCGAGCTACTTCGTGCAACAGAACGCGGGCAAGCGCAACGTGAGCCTCGACATGAGCACGCCCACCGGCAAGGAGCTGCTGCTGTCGATGGCCGAGCACTGCGACGTGCTCGTCGAGAACTTCCGACCGGGCGTCACCGACCGGATGGGCATCGGCTACGAGGCCGTCTCGGCCCGCAACCCGTCGATCGTCTACGCATCGATCAGCGGGTACGGCCAGACCGGTCCGTGGGTCCACCGCCGTGCATACGCGCCGGTGGTGGGCGCCGAGGCGGGCAGCACGCAGCTGCAAGGTGATGCCCGCGGTGGCCACTACGCGAACGATCCGATGAGCCACGCCGACGTGTACACCGGTATGGAGTGCGCGTCGGCGATCCTGGCCGCGCTGTTCCAGCGCGAGCGCACCGGTCGCGGCGAACGCGTCGACGTGGCGATGGCGCAGACCATGCTCTACGTGAACGAGCACGTGCACGACCTGTTGTGGGACGGCCCCCTGCAGCCCGACTGGATCCGCAGTTACCAGCCCGGCGACTACCCGGTGCTCACCGCGGCGAACGGTCGCACGGCGATCATGGCGGGGCACCCGGCCGAGCGCGGCACGTTCGACCGGTTCGTGCACGCGATGAACAAGCCCGAACTGTTCCACGACCCACGGTTCGCCGACGTCGTCCTGCGGTTGCAGCACTTCGACGAGCTGATGGAGGTGATGCAGGCCTGGGCGTCGACCATGCCCGACACCGACGCGATCGAGCACGCGATGGCCGAGCAGGGCATCGCCACCGGCACGCTGCGCACCGTGCGCGACGTGTGCGACACCGACTGGGCCGAGGCCCGTGAGGTCACCGTGCGTGTGAGCGATCGCGGCGGCGGCACGATGCGCATCCCGAACGCACCGTGGCGCTTCGCCGGCAGCGAGGTCGGCGTGCGCGGTGAGGCCCGCTACCGCGGTGAGGACAATCACGCGGTCCTGCGCGATCTGCTCGGCCTCGACGACGAACGCCTGCAGCAACTCGACGCCGACGGCGTGCTCACGAGCAGGGTCCCCGTCACGCCGTGAAGTTCCCGGTCGCGCCGATGAAGGCAGCGCTCGGCCAGCTGCCCGTCGACGACGACCGCTGGGCGTACGAGATCAAGTGGGACGGGTACCGCACGATCGTGTTCGTCGACGCCACCCGTCCCGAACCAGAACGGGTGCGGGTGCAGAGCAGCAGCGGCCTCGACGTGAGCCGCACCTACGGCGAGCTCGCCGGCATGTGGCGCGACGTGAACGCCACCCGGGCCGTGCTCGACGGCGAGATCGTGGTGTTCGGCCACGACGGGCGGCCCAGCTTCGAAGGCCTCCAGCGCCACGACACACAGGTCGTGTTCCAGGCCTTCGACGTGCTCGACATCGACGGCAACGACGTCACCGGCCTCGCCTACGAGCAGCGCCGCGAACTGCTGGCCCAGGTGCTCGACACGGGCGACAACTGGACGGTGCCGGCACACCGGGTGGGTGGCGGGGCTGAGCTGCTCGCCGCGACCGCAGCACAGGGGCTGGAGGGTGTGATGGCCAAGCGCCTGGGCAGCACCTACGTGCCCGGCAAGCGCAGCCCAAATTGGCGAAAGGTGAAGAACCGCGTCGCCATCGACGTGGTGATCGGCGGCTACACACGCGGCAGTGGCAACCGCAGCAACACCTTCGGCGCACTCCTCGTCGGCGTGCCCGACGGTGACCGGCTCGTGTTCTCCGGCGGGGTGGGCACCGGCTTCACACAACGACGCCTCGAGGAACTGCTCGGTCTCATGCGGCCCCTGCAGGTGGACGCGAGCCCGTTCGACCCCGTGCCACCCCGCGAGTACTCGCGCGATGCCGTGTGGATCAGGCCCGAGCTGCGCGCTCGACTGGAGATCGCCGAGCTCACCAACGAGGGCTACGTGCGCCACGCCAGCTTCATCGATCTGCTCGATCGTCGTTGACGCCTGGGCATGGCCGGCCATCGCTGACGATCTGGCAGGCTTGGCGGGATATGACCGGTGCCTCTCCTCGCGACCCGATCCGTGACTTCAGCCGTGCCGAGGCCATCGCGCTCGACGCCACCGATCCGCTCGCGCGCTGGCGCGACGAGTTCGTCGTCCCCGATCCGACGCTCGTGTACCTCGACGGGAACTCGCTCGGTCGGATGCCGAGGCGCACCGTCGCCCGGCTCCAGGACGTGGTCGAGCGCGAGTGGGCCACCGATCTCATCCGATCGTGGTCGCACTGGGTCGACAAGCCCCAACGAGTCGGCGATCTCCTGGCCCCGCTGATCGGCGCGCGGCCGGGCGAGGTCGTGGTGCACGACTCGACGACGGTGAACCTCTACCAACTGCTGCACGGCGCCGCCGCGCTTCGACCCGACCGACCGGTCCTTGCGGTCGACGAGCACGACTTTCCCAGCGATCGCTACGTGGTCGACGGCGTCGCGGGTGCCACGGGGCGCACCGTTCGCCACGGGTTCGACCGGCTCGACGACGTCGCGGTGATCGTGCGCTCCATGGTCGACTACCGCACCGCCGCTGTGGTGGACATCGCTGCCGAGACGGCGCGTGCGCACGCCGCCGGTGCGCTCGTGGTGTGGGACCTGTCGCACGCGGTGGGCGTGCTGGCGGTCGACCTGCATGCGGCCGGTGCCCAGCTCGCGGTCGGATGCACCTACAAGTTCCTCAACGGCGGCCCGGGGTCGCCGGCGTTCACGTTCGTCGCGTCCGAACTCCAGGGCATCGTCGGCCAGCCGATCTGGGGATGGTTCAGCCAGCGCGACCAGTTCGCGATGGGGCCCACCTATGAGCCCCGCACCGACATCGCCGGCATGCTGATCGGCACCCCGTCGATCCTGGCACTCACCGGTGCCGAGTGCGGCATCTCGCTGTCCGCTGACGCCGGCATCGAGGCGATCGCTGCCAAGGCGCGCTCGATCACGGCGTACGCGATCGACCTGTGCGACCACCACGGCCTCGACGTGTGCACCCCCCGCGAGCCCGAGCGACGCGGCGGTCACGTGTCGGTGTTGCACCCGCGTGCCAAGGAGCTCACGGCAGCTCTGATCGAACGCGGTGTGATCCCCGACTTCCGCGAACCCGACGTCGTCCGCCTCGGGATGTCGCCACTCACCACGCGCTACATCGACGTGTTCGACGGCGTCGGCACACTGGCCGCGCTCGTCGAATCGCTCTGAACCGAGTCCGGCGGGCGGTCACGCGGCGCAGGTTCCGGCTGGGGCGACGGCCTCGGCGGGTCGCCTAGATTCACCGCCATGTCGGACTGGAGACCGCCCCGTTGGCTGGAGGTGTCGACCGGATGGTCGTGGCGATTGCTGGTGATCGTCGCAGCCGTGGCCGTCGCGGGCACCGCGCTCACGGCGCTCAGCTCGGTCGTGCTGCCGCTGCTGATCGGGCTGATCCTCACCTCGGTGCTCGCGCCGATCAGCACCAAGCTCCTCGCCCGTGGCTGGAAGCCCGGGCTCGCCGCCTTCGCCGGCCTGTTCGTGCTGCTCGTCTTCGTGGCCCTGTTCGTGTGGCTGCTGCTCGCCGCACTCGTCGGTCCGTGGAGCACCATCTCCGACCAGATCGGCGCCGGCATCGACGTGCTGGTGGGCGAGTTCAACGACCGCTTCGACGGCGACCTCACCCAGGTCAGCGACGACATCCGGAGCGGCGCGGCGAAGATCGTCCAGGTGCTGCTCGGCGGCGTGATCGGCATGGTGGGCATCGCGGTCGGCCTCGTCACCACGCTGTTCCTCACCCTCACCGTGGTCTTCTTCTACTTGAAGGACGGCCCCATGATGTGGGCCTGGTTCCTCGGGCACACGCCGGGGCACCGCGACCTGGTCGACCGGGTGGGACGCGCGATGTGGGACAAGCTCAACGCGTTCGTCCGCGGCACTGCCGCCGTGGCGTTCGTCGACGCGATCGGCATCGCGCTCGGCGCGTGGATCCTCGGCGTGCCCTCGGTCCTCGCGATCGGCGTGTTCACGTTCACCCTCAGCTTCATCCCGTTCTTCGGTGCCTTCTTCGCCGGCGCCATCGCCGTGGCGATCGCACTCGCCGACGGCGGGGTGAACCGTGGCCTGCTGATGTTGCTCGTGGTGTTGATCGTGCAGCAGGTGGAGTCCAACCTCCTGCAACCGGTGCTCGTGGGCCGTGCGGTACGGCTCCACCCGCTCGTGGTGGCACTCGGTGTCATCGCCGGCGGGAGCATCGGCGGGGTGCTCGGCATGTTCTTGTCGATCCCGCTCATCGCTGCGGCCACCGCCGCAGTGACCGAGGTGCGGCGCAGCTCGAGCGGATCCGACACGTCGATCGACGGGCCGATCGACACGCCGATCGACGCGGTTCCGGCGAGCGGCGCTGTCGAACCGCCCGACTCGTCCGGTGCCGCGGCGCTCGCCTGACGATTCCCTCAGCGACGGGTTGGGGCCTGCGGACCCGTTGGCCGGGGACCAATGGCTCTATGTGGTCGGTCACGCGATGCCGAACATGGGAGCAACGAAAGGAGCTCGTCATGGCCGAACACTTCGCCCCCCATCGGTTCGTGTCGTCCGCGCTCGCGTACGTGGCGCCGTGCCTCGACCCTGACGACCTCGATGCCGAGCTCACCCTCACCGCCGCTGACCTGCAGTACCTCGCTGCATCGATCAGCCTCGCATCGGGGGTCGACATCCCCGAACGCGACGTCATGGGTCTGCGCACGGTGCGCCAGCTCGAGGCCTATCTCGCGTCACATCACCGGTGACCGTCGGCTCGATCGCGGCGGGCCGGACCGTCACGTGACCACGTCTCGACCCGCCCCCTCGATCGCGGCGGGTCGACGGTGCGCCGTCGTCGGGCGATCCTCATCGCGACCTGGGGCTTTACCGTCCGACGAGCGGCTCCATCACCGGTTAAGCTTCAAGAAATGGTCAAGCTGAGACCTGTCCGGCATCAGGACACATCGATCAAGACCTAGGAACCAGCCGGCACGGAACGGGGGGTTGCAACGATGGAGCGACGAATGAGTTCGAGAACGAAGGCACGGACGATCTGGAGTGCGGCCGCGGCCGTGCTCATCTCAGCGGGCGTCTGCACCGCTCCCGCGTCGGCGCACACGGCACCCATCGGCGCCAGCTGTGAGGACGGCCTGTCGGTGCTGCTCACCGACTACAACGGCGACGGCGTCAACACCGTGCGCGTGTGGATCGACGGCACGGCCCGTGCCACCACCACCTTCGGAGCCTCCACCAGCGCGATGTACTCCTTCGGCGACCTCACCGTGTCGCACACCTGGCGCGTGAGCGTGACCGCATGGGACGACCCCACCGGTGCCAACGGCTGGACCTTCGACACCGGCACGCTCACCATCCCCGTGTGCGCCGAGCCGACCACCACCGTGGCCACGGCACCGCCCACCACGGTGGCTGCCGCACCGGCGACGGTGCCGAGCACCACCACGGCGCCGACGACCGTCGCGACGCCCACCACCGTGACGGTGGCCTCGGTGGTCGTCACCGCGCCGACCGGCTCGAGCGGAGCACCTGCGTCCACCTCGGTGGTCTCCCAGGCGGCGCCCACCTCGATCGTGGCGCCCCCCGGCAACCTGCCGGTCACCGGTGCCACCGACGTGCGGGCCGTCGGTGTCGGGCTGCTGCTGTTCGGTTTCGGCATCCTGCTGATCGTCGCGACCCGCCGCCCCGACGCCGCTTGACCGGCGCCCGCTGACCGGCGCCACGTCGCCGTCCGGGATCCCGATCCCGGATCGTTGGTCGCGGACGACTGGTATGGTCGGCAGATCCGCAGCACCCGCTCGATTCAGCAGGATCGCACGCCGTGAACTCCCGGCCGGACCGCAACCGCGCCCTGTCCCGACCGACGTCGCGACCGGCCCGCACGAGCGACGCACCAGACCGCACCGGCGCGCTCGACCCGGGTGAGGACGGTGACCGCCCCGACGCCACGGTCGGTCCGGCCCTCGACCGGCCGCTGCACCTGGTGGGTCTGCCGGCAGCACTGCGCAACGTGGCCAGAGCGTGCGCACTGCTGACGATCGCGATCGGCGCCGTGGCGTTGTTCGGCTATGTCACTCGGTGGGCAGCGGCGGTCGAGCTGTATCGCACGCTGCCACCGATGTACCCGAACGCCGCACTCGGCTTCGTGATCGGCGGCACGAGCGCGATGATCGCCACGAGTCCTGGTCGGGGTCGGCAGCGCCTCGCCGTCGTCGGATTCGGGCTCGTGCTGCTCGTCGCGGCGATCACCTTCGTGCTGCACCTGTTCGACGTCGGCCCCACGGTGCTCGAGGGGCTGTGGCCCGACGATCCGTTCGTCCCCGCCACCACGCCCGTTCCCGGACGCCCGGTCGTGGAGACGTGCGTCGCGTTCATGGGCGTGGGCGCGTCCGGCATCCTGCTCGCCTCGAGGCGGTCGGCCAGATGGTCGCAAGGGCTCGCCCTCGGTGGCGTGTCGGTGGGCGCCGCGGCCGTGCTCGGCTTCGTCATCGGCGTCGACCGGCAGGGCCTCGGCTCGTCGTTCGTCGTCGTCGGCATGGCCCTCCACACCGGTGTCGCGCTCACCCTGCTCGGCCTCGCCGTGCTGCTCGCGCGGCCCACCGTCGGCCTGTTCGCGCGGCTCACCCACGCCGGCCCGAGCGCGCAGCTGAGCCGTCGACTGGTGGCCGTCGTGGTGGTCGCGCCGATCATGCTCACCGCGACGAGCGCACTGCTGCAGCGGGCGATGCCCGACAGCCGGTTGGTGCAGTCGACGATGGCCATCGCCCAGGTGCTCGCGCTCGGACTGCTCGTGATGCTCCCGCTCGCCGCCGCCGACGATGTCGAGCAACGTGCCGAGCGCACCCTGCGCGAGGCGCGGGCGGTGCGCGAGCGAGCAGGGGAACAGGACGTCATCTCTGCCGCGATCGTCGACCTGCTCCTCGAGCGTCCGCCGACACCGCCGGGCTGGGAGGTCGGGTTCCGGCAGACCGCAGCATTCGCAGCGCTCCCGGGCGACTCGTGCCAGGTCCTGCTCGCCGATCGCGGCTTCCTCGTCGCGGTCGTCGACGTCGCCGGCCACGGCACCGGCCCGGCACTCCAGGCCCTGCGGCTCCGGTTCGAGATCGCCGCGCTCTGGCAGTCGGGCGTCGCTGTCGCAGGGATCGCCGATGTGCTCGCCCGCTCGGTGACCGAGATGAACACGATCGCCACCGGCGTGCTCCTCGCGGTCGACGCCGACGGGGCCGAGTGCGAGTACGTGAACGCCGGCCATCCGGCGGTCCTCGCCGTCACCGGCGCATCGACCGACACCTGGGGCCGCACGGCGTCGCTCTTCGGTCTGGGCCCCGCCGAGCACCGTCCGCAACGCCGGGCGCTCGGTCGCGGTGCGCTCCTCACGATCTACACCGACGGCATCATCGAGTCGCGTTCACCCTCGAGCTCGCTCCTCGGGCCCTCGGCGATCGAACACGCCATCCGCGTGCACGGCCCGGCGGGTCCACAGGCGGTCGCCGATGCCTGCATCGACGCGGCGCTCGCCCACTCCAACACCCGTCTCCGCGACGATGCGCTCGCGCTCGTCCTCCGGTGCACGTGAGGTCGTCGCCGGTCCGACGAACCGTCGGCGTCCGTGACGTTCGGCCCTGGTGACCAGGGGCGCCGACCTGCAAGCTGCTTCCATGAGCGCTGTCGACATTCCCTATGGCCTGAGCGAGATCGAGGGGGAGCTCTACGAGCACCTCGTCACCCACGCAGAATTCGAGATGAAGCTGATGGCCAAGTACGAGGCGCTCGCCACCTCGTCGACGCCGTGGGTCGGTTTCCTCGCCGGGCTCATCGCCGAGGACGAGGAACGCCACCACCGCCTCTACGACCAGTGGGCGGAGTCGTTGCGCTCCCTGGTGCAGCGTGAGAGCGGCGAGGGGCTGCCCGACCTCGGGACGCCCGACGACCCGGCGGCGTTGGTGGCCACCACCGATGCGCTGCTCGAGTACGAGCGCAAGGACCTGAAGGAACTGCGCCGTCTGGAGAAGGCGATCGACGACGTCAAGGACACGACCGTCTGGGCGCTGGTGCTCGAGGTGATGCGCGCCGACACACACAAGCACATCGCGATCCTCGAGTTCGTGCGCCACCAGGCGAAGCTCGCGCAGAAGGGCAAGTAGCCCGGAGCGGGCGGTGCTGTCCGTCGCCGTTTGACGGTACGGCCGTCGAGTTCTGATCATCTCTTGTCGCGGTCGCTCCAGCGGGTTGCCGATGACTTCGACGGGCGCGAACCGGGGGGTCCGGGCGCCGGGAGGTCGGGGACATGAAGCGGTCAGCACGTTGGTCGGTCGGTGCGCTGGTGGCGTTGCCGCTCGTGACGGTGACGACGATGGCGTTCGCGTCGTCGGGGTCGAACATCAGCGATCAGGTCGTCGCGTGTCGCAGCTCGAGCGGGTACCTGCGCATCCCCGAGGACGGCCGCGGCTGCCGCCGCGGCGAGGAGCAGGTGGTGTGGAACATCACGGGTCCCGCCGGTGCGCCGGGTCCCGCAGGCCCCGCCGGTCCCGCAGGGTCCGATGGAGCCGATGGAGCCGATGGAGCCGCCGGTCCTGCTGGCGCACAGGGGCCCGCAGGTCCTGCCGGCCCCCCAGGACCCGCAGGCGCTCCCGGTGCCGGATGTGCCACGTCGTGCGAGGCGCTGCCGGGCGTGGACATCTACCTGAAGATCGCCGGCATCGACGGTTCGTCGATGTCGGAACGACATGCCCGCGAGATCGAGCTCACCGGGTACCGCTTCGACGCCCAGAACACCGTCGAGATCGGACCCGGCTCGGGCGGCGGCTCCGGCGTCGGCAAGGTGAACTTCGGGCCGCTCGTGGTGTCGAAGCTGCTCGACGTGTCGAGTCCGCCGATCATGCTCGCCGTCGCGACGGGCCAGGTGATCCCTGAGGTCACGCTCACGGTGGAGCGCCCCGGCGAGGGCCCGACACGCATCGCCGAGATCGTGCTCACCGACGTGGTCATCGGCGAGTTCAGCGACGAGAGCGAGGAACCCGCGCAGTTCCCCGGTGACCAGATCCTGCTGAACTACGGGACGATCCGCTTCACGGTGTTCCCCCAGAACCCCGACGGCTCCGAAGGGACCCCCGTGACGGTGGGGTGGGACGTGATCGCCAACAGCAACCTCTGACGGTCGCGCGTCGATCGATCGGTCGGATGTCGCGTACGGTGGGCGCGCCCCGGGTCAGAGCAGGTTCGACCGCCCGTCGAGCCAGGCCGCGAGCTCGGTGCCGAGCAGCGCGATGTGCTCACCCTCCTCGGCGGCGAGCTCGCGGTAGAGGCGGGCCGCAGCCGGGTGCTCGTCGTCGGTCGGCGCCGACCGCACGAACAGGTCGCGGGCGCGTTCTTCGAGTTCGATCGCCACACGGAGCAGGCCCTCGGGATCCTCGGGCACGTCGTGGTGCCCGAGATGCCGCGAGGCGCGGTGCAGCGCGTGGCCGGTGACTGCGTCGCCCAGATCGTCCGTCGCGACGTGATATCGACGCGTGAGCGTCGCCAGGTGTTCGCGCTCCATCTCGGCGAGCCGGCCGAACAGGTCGTGCAGCACCGGGTCGGCCGTGGCCGTGGCCGCCTCGGTGTAGAAGCCGACGCCGCCGAGTTCGATCTCGAACGCCGTGCGCAGCGCCGCCAGACCGGCGTCGTCCACGATCGGCTCCGCCTCGTTCGTCAGGAGCTCGAGCGCACCGTCGCACGCGGGGCAGCGTCCGTAGGGGAACGCAAAGCCCTCGCTGCGTTTGGCACACGCGGTGCATCGCCACGCAACACCGGCGTCGGCGCAGCAGACCGGTGACTCCCCGTGGTCTCTCTCGGCATCGTCGCTCTCGCCGTCGTCTCCTTCGCCATCGCCGATCGCTCGGCGGCATCGAGGGCAGCGCGGCCCTGCGGTGGCGCCGAGTCCCGCGTCCGACTCGTTCGACGTGTGGCCGTTCGTCGCAGCGTCGCCCGTGAGGAACGCCGCGATCGCCGCGGCGGCACGTCGGCCGGCACCCATGGCGAGGATCACCGTGGCACCGCCCGTGACGATGTCGCCGCCTGCGAACACGCCGGGCAGGTTGGTCGCCTGGGTCACCGGATCTGCGGCGACGTAGCCGCGGGCGTCGAGCTGCAGCCCTGCTGTCGATCGGGTCACGATCGGGTTGGGGTTGGTGCCGAGCGCGACGATCACCGAGTCGCAGACCAACTCCTCGACCTCGCCGGTGCCGACGGGCGACCGGCGCCCGCGCTCGTCGGGCTCGCCGAGCTGCATACGTTCGACCACCATGCCACGCACGTCGCCCAGGGCGTCGGTGAGCACCTCACGAGGATTGTGGAGGAACAGGAACTCGACGCCCTCCTCCTCCGCATGGCGCAACTCCTCCAACCTCGCCGGCGCCTCGGCACGGCTGCGCCGATACACGCAGCGCACGCGCCGGGCGCCCAGTCGGCGGGCGACGCGGAGGCAGTCCATCGCCGTGTTGCCCGCCCCCACGACCACGACGTCGTCGCCGAGGCCAACCGGTGTGTCGAGGTGTGGGAAGCGGTCGGCGCCCATGAGGTTCACCCGCGTGAGGAATTCGTTCGCGCTCGACACCTGCCCGGCGTTCTCGCCCGGGATGCCGAGGAAGCTCGGCGCGCCGGCCCCCACGCCGAGGAACACCGCGTCGAAGTCGCGCGCACCGAGCAGGTCGGCCACCGTGAACGTGCGACCCACCACGACGTCGGTCTGGAACTCGACGCCGAGTTCGACGAGCCGATCGACTTCGCGGTCGATGATGTCGCGCGGGAGCCGGAACGACGGAATGCCATAGCGGAGCACGCCGCCGGCGACGTGCAGTGCTTCGAGCACGGTGACCGACACACCGGCGCGGGCGAGATCGGCCGCGCAGGCGAGGCCCGCCGGGCCCGAACCGACCACCGCGACACGTGAGCCGTGCAGCGGGTTCGACGTCACGGATGTCACGGGTTCCTCCGCGATCGCTGTGGCCGCGACGCGCCCGTGATCGCCGACGAACCGTTCGAGCCGCCCGATCGCGACGGGCTCGAGTTTGCGGCCGATCACACATTGGCTCTCGCATTGGCTCTCCTGCGGGCAGACACGTCCGCAGACCGAGGGCAGCACGTTCGTCTCCTGGATGACGGCGAGCGCGCCGTCCACGTCCTTCACGAGGAGGTGGCGGATGAACCGCGGGATGTCGACCGAGACCGGACAGCCCGAGATGCACGTCGGCCGACTGCACTGCAGGCACCGCTCGGCCTCCCGCAACGCCTCGCTGAGCGAGTAGCCGAGCGACACCTCGTCGAACGTGCGCGACCTGGCGGCGGCGTCACGCTCGGGCATCGGCACCTTCGTCGGTTCGATCTCGCGCAGCTTCTTGTACGTGCGCCGGCCCTCGACGAAGAGCTGCTGCTCGACCGCGCAACGATGCTCGTAGTCGTCGCGGGCGCGTCGCTCGTCGTGTACGAACCGTCGCTGGCGCGACACGAGCTCGTCGAAGTCCACCTGGTGCGCGTCGAAGTCAGGCCCGTCGACACACGCGAACCGCGTCGCTCCGTCGACGCTCACGCGGCACGACCCGCACATACCGGTGCCGTCGACCATGATCGAGTTGAGCGACACCGAGGTCGGCACGCCCGGGCCGCGGGTGACCTCGGCGCACGCGCGCATCATCGGCAGCGGACCGATCGCGACCACGAGGTCGGGTCGGTCGTCGGCCACCACCTCGGCGAGCGCGTCGGTGACGAATCCCGGACGACCTGCGCTGCCGTCGTCGGTGCACACGATCAAGCGATCGGCCAGAGACGCCATGCGGTCGTGCCAGAACTCGAGTTCGGCGGAGCGGAACCCCACGATCACCGTCGTGCGATTGCCCGCCTCGGCGAACGCGCGCAGCTGCGGATAGATCGGCGCGACGCCCAGACCACCGCCCACGAGCGCCACGTGACCGACCCGCTCGATGGGCGGCGGGACGCCGAGCGGTCCGACGAAGTCGGCGATCGCATCACCCTGGGCGTACCGGTCGCGCATCTCCACGGTCGAACGGCCGAGCGCCTGCACCACCACGGTCACGGTCCCGGCGATCGGATCGAAGTCGGCGATCGTGAGCGGTACGCGCTCGGAGCCCTCGTGCAGCCGCACCATCACGAACTGACCGGCGTGCGCCGAAGCCGCCACGTCGGGTGCCTCGACGTCCCACAGGAACGTGGTGGAGGTCAGCTCCTCTCGCCGGACGATGGTGAACATGGCCCCTGCACTGTGCCGGGACCGCCGAGCCCCTCCCTAGGGCCGAAGGTCACGGAGCGGCCTCAGCCCACGGTCGGGCCGGGTCGGGTCGTTCAGCCGGAGCCGTCGATCTCGGCGAGCACCTCGCCGATGATGCGGGTCGCCGTGTGTGGCGGCAGCGGGTCGCCGCCCTCGGCCTCGGCCACCTCGCCGGCGAAGGCAGTGACCGACGGGGTGCCGCCGACGAGCACGTGACGCAGCGCCTCGCCGCCGGCCTCGGGGTCGTCGAGCGCGGCGACCGCGTCGGCCACGTGCTCGCGATCCTCCGCGACGGCGTGGACGACCTGCATCGCCTGCTCACGGCCGCTGGCCGTCGACACCGCCACCTCCTGGTCGGGACGCTGCTGGGCGTCCCACTGGGCGAGCGCCTCGACGTAGCCGCCCTCGCCGGGCCGGATCGTCATCTCCGTCGGGCCAGGGGTGGGCGCCACGCCGTCGTCGCCGCCGTCGTCCGCGTGTCGGCCGGGGATGACCGGAATGGTGAGCGAGCCGTCGTCGTGTCGAGTGATGTCCATGCTCGCCTGTACCCATCGGGCAGCCTCGTGAGCCCGCAAGGGTCCCGACACGGCCGCGTGGCTCTAACCTGACGGCCCGGGCGCGTCCACGGACCGCCGCCCGCCCCTTTAGCTCAATGGTTAGAGCAGCGGACTTTTAATCCGTTGGTTCTGGGTTCGAGTCCCAGAGGGGGCACCACGAAAGGCCTGGTCAGAGTGCATTTGCTCGACCGGGATTCGTTCCCCGCTACAGTTCCTGCCGCGAATCTGCCGCGAAAGGGTGGGTCGAAAATGGGGACGATGCGTGAACGGGCGCCGGGCACGTGGGAACTGATCGTGTCGACCGGACGCGATGCGAGCACCGGGTCGTACCGCCGCGTCATCCGCACGGTGAAGGGGCTCACCAAGCGCGAGGCGAAGGCGGCTCTGGCCGAGCTCGAGGTGTCGGTCGCGCAGGGTCGCGTCGGGGCCGATGATCCGACGCTCGCGGTCTTGCTCGAGCGGTGGATGGAGCACCTCACCGCAATCGGCCGCGCCGACACGACGCTCTACAACTATCGCAGGAACATCAACAAGGAGATCGTTCCGGCGCTCGGGACGATCCGCCTGTCGAAGCTGACGGCGCAGGACATCGACCGCCTGTACGTCAAGCTGCGCAAGCGGAACCTGAAGCCGGCGACGATCCATCAGGTGCACGCCGTCCTGCGCGGATCGTTGAACCAGGCGATCCGTTGGGGACTCGTGCACCGCAATGTCGCGACGCTCGCGTCTCCTCCGCCGCTCGAGCAGAGCGAGCTCCAGCCGCCGGAACCGGAGATGGTGCGTGCCTTGCTCCGTGAGGCCTTCGCACACGACCCGATGTTCGGCCTCTACGTCCGCATGGCGATCGCGATCGGGGCCCGTCGCGCCGAGATCTGTGGACTTCGATGGACCGACGTCGACCTCGATGCCGGGACGGTGTCGGTGATGCGGAGCCACATCGCGATCCCAGGTGCGCGAGGCGACCGCCCGACGAAGACCAGGTCCACTCGAACCGTGTCGCTCGATCCGGGCACGGTGGAGGCGCTGCGCGATGCGTGGGCCGAGGCGATGCGCATCGCAGCGATGGCCGGGATGAACGAGCACCAGCGACGTCTGCACTACGTGTTCAGCTTCGAGCCACTCGGCCGAGAGGCGTGGCGGCCCGACGTGCCGAGCAAGAGGTGGGAAGTCGTCCGCGAGCGCGTGCCTGGCGGAGTCGCCGTCCGCCTGCACGACCTACGCCACTTCCAGGCCACCCAGCTGCTCGACGCCGGTGTGCCGGTGCCGACTGTTGCAGCGCGTCTTGGCCATGCCAGCGGCACGACGACGATGAACGTCTACGCCCACCGCACCCGTCGCGGCGACGCCCAGGCGGCACGTGTGGTGGCCGATTTCCTCACCGAACCGGACTGACAGGCGAGAGGGCCCGACTCCTCGAGATGTCGGCGTCGCGTGGCCGACCGCACACCACTTGTGGGATTCCTGTGACGATCTCGTTGCGGGGGCGACCAGATTTCACCGCGGGCCTGTTTTCGCGTCCGGTTGTCCCATGTGAAGGATCTTCAGCCCGCCCAACACCCCACTACGGCTCCTCTCCACGTCGTCGAACTCGCTCCGCAGGCACGCCCAGATGGGCTGCGGCTGCCCGACTTCCTGAACGTGCGCGAGGCAGCCAAGGTGCTGCGGCTGAGCCGCAATCGCACGTACGAGCTCGCGAAGCTCTACATCGCATCGGGCGGAGCGGCTGGGCTGCCGGCCTTCCGATTCGGCAAGCCGATTCGGATCCCGCGCCTCGCGCTCGAGGCCTACGCCGGCGGACCCATCACATGGCCGCCGGTCGAGATGCCAACCGGCCTGCTCGATGACCTGCATGACGACGCGGGTGATGGCGACGAAGCGGGTGATGGCGATGACGACTCGACGGACGACGAGCCACCCTGCACCTCCGCCGACCAGTTCGACCAGGCGCAGACGCCGCAGGCCGTCGAGCCAGACCGTGAGGCGGTCGAGCTGGACCCGACAGACGCGTCCGATCAGCCGTCGCTGCCATTCGAGGGCTGACCCCGATGACCTCATCCTCGAAAAGTCGTTCCGGACGCTGTTGGTTCGACAGACAGGTGCCCATTTGGGGCGGTGTTCCGTCGTGATGCGTGTGACCACGTTGTATGCGTCGTCGGCCGCCTCGTCGGCTGCGTACTACACGAAGTACCTGACGCAGGCTCCGGGCGAGTCTCCCGGCGTATGGATGGGCGCTCAGGCCGCCGGGCTCGGCCTCGTCGGGACGGTGGAGGGTGAGCAGTTGCAGGCGCTGCTCGCCGGCCTCGATCCCGTGACAGGCCGGAGTCTCGGGCGTGCGCTGACGGATCGGACGACGAGCGATGGTCGGGTGGTGAAGGCGGTGGCGGGGTTCGACGCGACGGTGTCGGCACCGAAGTCGTTGTCGGTGCTGTGGGCACTCACGGGCGACGACCGCCTGCTCGAGTGCCACGACGTCGCCGTGCGTGCCGTCGTCGACTCGTTCGAACGGTGGGCCGCAACGACCCGTGTCCGCTCGAATGGTGGCCGGCTCCATCTGGACACTGAGGGGTTGTCGGTGGCGGGGTTCCGGCAGACGACGTCGCGGTTGGATGACCCGCAGATCCACACGCACCTCGTCGTGCCGGCGAAGGTGCAGACGCAGGATGGGCGGTGGATGGCGTTGGACGCGCGTGTGTTGAAGCAGCACCAACGAACCTTCGGTGGCCTGTATCAGTCGGTGCTCCGCTCCGAACTGACGGCGAAGTTCGGGGTGGGGTGGGAGCCGATCGTGAACGGCCAGGCCGAGATCGCCGGTCTCGACCCGAACCTGCTCGGAGTGTTCTCCAAGCGTGCCGCCCAGGTCGACGTCGAGACCGACGCCCGGGTGGAGGAGTTCGAAGCAAGAGAGGGGCGGGCGCCGTCGCGGTTCGAGCGTGCTGCGATCGAGCGTGAGGCGGCTGCGGACACCCGCGTGAAGAAGACCGGCACCGCCGCGGCAGAGCTGCGCACTGCGTGGCGCAAGGAGGCGGCCGATCTCGGCCACACCCCGAGGTCGGTGATCGACGCCGTGCGTCTCGCTGGGGAGCGAGAGCCGGCTCCGGCGAAGACCACGGTCGACGAGATCGTGAGCGCACTGTCCGAGCGCAAGAGCGTGTGGCATGACCTCGACGTGCTCCGCGAGATCACCGACCGTTTCCAGCCGCGCAGCGGGATCGCCGGCGACCGCTGGGCGGGCGTGCTCGATCGAGCGCTCGCGCAGGTGCTCGACGCGTGTGTCGGCCTCGACCCCGAGCAGGGAGATGGCGCCGACGGGCGGGGCTCCGATGGCCGGTCGGTGTGGATCGAGCCCGTTGCACCCCGCTGGTCGTCGCAGCAGGTGATCGACCAGGAGCTCGATCTGCTGGCCTGGACTCTCGGCGCACAGGATCCCGAGCCGTCACCGTCGATGACGGTCGAACGCGGCGGTCTGGACGTGCTCCAGGCAGCGGCTGCTGCCGAGGTGGCGGGTCGGGATCGGTTTGTGGTGATCATCGGCCCGGCTGGAGCGGGCAAGACCTCCATGCTCACCGCCGCGATCGACGACCTCCGGCGACACGACCGGACGGTGTTCGGCGTCGCGCCGACCGCCAAGGCGGCCCGTGTCCTAGAAACCGAGACAGGGATGCGCACCGACACCCTCGCCAAGCTCCTGTTCGAACAGGCCCGTGAGGGCGGACCGAGGCCGGGATGGCGCTTGCGGCCGGGGACGACCGTGATCGTCGACGAAGCCGGCATGGTCTCGACACCTGACCTCTGGCGCTTGACCGACCTCGCGCAGCGCCTCGACCTGCGGGTCGTGCTCGTCGGTGACCCACATCAGCTGCAGGCCGTCGCCCGCGGTGGCATGTTCCCCGAGATCTCGACCACCGCTACTCGCTCGGTCGAACTCGAGCAGGTTCACCGGTTCAGCCAGGCGTGGGAGGCCAAGGCCTCGCTCCGGATCCGACAGGGCGATCCGGCGGCGTTGCAGCAGTACCTGATCAACGGTCGGGTCGCCGCCGGCTCACTCGACGAACACCTGGGCCGGATCAGCCGGCGATGGATCGAGATGCACCAGGCGGGCACGACGCTGGCGATCACGACCACGACGAACGAGCACGCCTCGCTCATCAACCGTCACGTCCAGGCGGCTCGGACGAACGACGGTGCACTCACCGGGTCCTCGGTCACCGCAGCCGATGGACAGGTGTTCCAGGGCGATGTCGTGATGACCCGCCGCAACGATCGGACGATCGTCACCACCGACGCCGAGCCCGTCCGCAACCGCGACCGCTGGACCGTCACCGCCGCCCACGACGATGGATCGATCACCGCGCGCTCATCGACGAGTGACGCCACCGTGAAGCTTCCGGCGGCGTACGTGCGGGAGTTCGTGCAGCTCGGCTACGCCACCACCGAGCACGGCAATCAAGGGGTCACCACCGACGAGTCGATCACGCTCGTCACGGGCACCACGACCGGCCGAGGTCTCTACGTCGGCATGACGCGGGGTCGCCAGTCGAACGATGTTCTCGTCATCACCGACCGGCCCTCGGAGCAGGAAGCGATGGACGTCCTCGGCCGAGCACTCGCGACCGATCGGGCCGACACACCGGCCGTGGTTCATCGGCGCGACCTCGCCCACCGCCAGCCGACACCGAGGCTCGCTCGCCGGGCGACCGAGCCAGGGTGGCTGTCCGATTGGCGGGCGTCGATCCAGGATCGGCTGCGCACCATCGACCAACGGCTGGCCTCGATGGCGGAGCAGCGGCCGGCACTCGAGCAGGCGGTCGCACGTGCAGGAGCAGCGATCGAACGAGCGCAGGCGTTGCCGGCGCCATCCGATGTGGACGTCGCGTCAGCCCGACGGCAAGCGAATCTCGACCGAAGCACCGCCGCCGAAGCGCGATCAGCCTTGAAGCGTGCGACGTGGCGCACACGGAGGCCGCTAGAGCGCACCAGCGAGGAGGCCAACGAGCGTGCCGCCCGGAGCTCGAACCTGCTTGACGAGATCGAGGCTGCCTTCGAACCCGTGCGCAAGCAGCGTCATGAGGCACGAGTCGCGCACGGCGATGCAGCGGAGCGGCTCGACACCCACGATCGGCAGGTCGCCGAGCTGAAGCTCTTCCGTCAGGACGACACCGGGCTGACCGAAGCGGTGGACACGTGGCGGCGTTGGGCCGCTGGGCACCCCATGGCGTCGACCGACCTCGACGCCGCCGCCCACGAACTCTCGTGCTACGTCGCCACCACCAGCGAAGCCCGAGCCTTGCTCGCGACACTCGCCCCTGATCACCCAGTGCTCCACCAACAGGCTCGGGCGATCGATCGAACCGAAGTCGACTACGGCATCGAGCTCTGATCCAAGCTGGCTCTGGTGGACCAGCTGACATCAAGGTAAGTTGACGACGTGGATCCCGTCATCCTCGCGAGCGCACGCAAACACGGCGTCGCCGACGAGGACATCGTCCACGCCTATCACCATCCGATCCGAGTGCTCGTCCTCGACGACCTCACGATGCTCATCGGCCCCGATCTCTCCGCACGACTCCTTGAAGTCGGCGTCAGCACCCGAGAGGGAATCGATTTCGTCGTTCACGCCATGCCGGCCCGACCCAAGTTCATCAGGTGACTCTCATGCCTCGATCGATCCAAGACATCCTCGACCACGCCGACCAGCTCGCCGAGCGCTTCGAGAACTTCGACCCCGACGATGCCGTCGAGATCCCGGTCGAGGAGTACCTCCTCCGCCGCGCCGTCATCGCCCGAGCTCGCAGCGAACAGCAACTCCTCGACGCCGTTGCGAAGGCACGATCCGCAGGCGTCTCGTGGCAGAAGATCGGAACTCTCCTCGGCACCTCGGCACAAGCCGCGCAACAGCGCTACAGCGCCGCACTCGAATCCGCCTGACCACGCCAGCCTCACTCGATTACCGGAATATCTACAGATCTGGCGCGCCACCTACCGGCACATTGAGGGCGCGCCAGACAGTGAACGACGACTGCTACGTAGCCGTCGTTGTGCGCTCCTCGAGGCGGTTGGGCGGATCGCGTGCGCCGCGGTTCGGTGTGGTGAAGGCAGGTTCCGTCATCGTGGCCGGTGTGAGACTCGGCGTCAGGGTGTGCCTGCGAGGTCGATGACTGAGCAGAAGGAGGTGCCTAGGTTCATTGACACGAGCTCGATGAGCACTGGGCCGGTGGCGTCGGGGAGCGGGATGCCTTCGCCGACGTCACCTTGGACGGAGTACGCCTCGATGTTCGGACCGGAGATGAGCGCGAACGAGATGTCACTGGATCGCGGTCCGCCGATGACGAGTCGTTCCTCTGGCGCCGCGACGAGTTGAGGTCGATCCGGGCGACAGGCGGTCACGCTGAGCACAGGGGCGATTCCCGACGTGCCGACGAGTTCGAGACCGTCTCGGGGCGTTGCGGGTGGCGCAGCATCGAGCGCGGCGTCGATGATCGCTGCGGCCGAGCCGGTGAGTTCGCGGGCGGACCATCCGCTTTGCTGCACCCGACGGTCCGACAGCAACCACCGGTCGAGGGTGTACGTGGTGCGTGTCCGTAGTCCATCGCTGCGGACGATCTCGAAGAACACCGTCTGCAATGCCCGTCGGCTCATGTCGCTGAACGAGGACTCCACCACCGGTGCGCTGCGTGCTGCAGCGACGATCGCCGAGATCTGCTCGGGATCGTCGATCGTGGCCCAGCGTGTGGAACCGTCGTGGCCGGAGTTGAGACCTATCTCGACGACGTCGTCGAGAGCGAGCAGTTGGTCGATGTCGAGCTCCATCGGCGGGTTGAGGGAACGAAAGAAGCGCACGCGACCGTCGACCTCGGCAGCCAGACCAACCCCGGGATCGATTCCAGGCACCGAGCGGAACTCCGTGCCGATTGGGGTCTCGCCGGACTCACCATTGCGGCTCGGACAGCCGACGGTTCGATCGACGACACCGACCACCTGGCCAAGGTCAGCCGGCTCAAAGACTCGGTCGTTGAAACGCTCGACGTCGTACAACCGGCCGAGCATGAACACACCTGCGGAGCAGTCTCCACCCCCGGATGTCGAACCACAGCCGCCAACCACCACCGAAACGAGAGCGGACAGCGCCAACAAGGGCAGAAGGAACCGCGACACGTTCATCTCCGGTCCGGACGATCGAACATCATCAGTGGTTCCCCTTCCTGGCAACGCATCGTGTCCGCTGCGGCGCTCCGACGCAAGGCAACTGAGCACTCAGATCAACCCATCTGCACAATGCCCACGCGCAGCAAACGAGGGGAAGCACGAACCTCAGTTGCTGTCGAGGACCACCTTTCGACCTCCGGCAGGACAGCCGCACTCGCTGTCGGCGCTGCTCTGAGGAACCGGTTTGCTCTGAGTTGCTGTGCGACTCGCATCGCGAGCCTCTGCCACCAGTGGGCCTTCGGCGCTGGGCACTGCGATCAGCACGCTCCTGTCTTTCGGGCCCTGCGCGGCGTCGCCCGAGCCCACAGTCGTCCAGGCGGTGCAGATGCTGTATGCACAGAGGCGCACCTCAACATCTTCCAGGTCCGGCGCGACCACGAGTACCTCGGGCACAGCGCAGTCCGATTCGCACTCCACGCACCCCGCCGCACCGTTGGACACGAGTGCCAGCAACACCAGCGTCGCGATGTCGTGTCGACCCGGTTTGGAGGCAGGGATGGCTGGCATACGCACCATGGCTACCAGTTGACGGAGAGAGCGGGCGTGGCGGCCCGACCTGTACCTCGGTACTCGGCGGTGCGAAGGCTGCCTCTTGTCGCCGGTTCCGACCAGCGAGAGGTGCGAGACCGGAGATCGCCGATGGGGGCTTGTGGCTTGGGCGGATGAGGTCGATCCATTTCTGTAGGGTTCGCCGCCAATGGCTCGCTCGAAGGTCCATTGCGCCCTGGCCGCTCTCACGATCGTCGCGGCTACGTGCAGCTCGAAAGCTGACAACTACAGCGGCGGAACGATCGACATCGTTGTCGACGAGACCGCCTCGGCTGTCGTCATGCTCTACGTGAGCAACCAAAGCTTCGAAGACGACGAGGTCGGGATCGAGGTGACTCTCGACGGCACCGAGATCATCGACCGCAAGTTCGACGTCGGCGACCAGCACAACTGGATCCCCTTCCGGGTTCGCCTCTCTCCGGGCGAGCACACTCTGGAGGCTGCGAGCTCGACAGGCGTGACCTTCCAGACGCAGTTCGAGGCGACCGATGCCGCCATGCGCTACGCAGTACTCGACTACTGGTACTACCCGCCGGATGAGTATGGATCGAGCACGCCCCGGAAGTTCGGGTTCATGATTCAGGACGAACCGGTCGCGTTCGACTAACTCCAAGCACCCGCGCAAACGGCGAGCGGCGGCGCTGTATCTCGGCGGGTCGCTCTGGGATGGATCGACGTGACGGCCAAGTGTTGTTTCGTCGATCGCGGAGTCCCACGAACCGTCACCTACCGCCGGCTCCCGGCTCCCATCGTTATGCGCTCTCCAGCTCGTCGGACGAGGTAGCGCCGAGCGGCAGTTCCGCGCTAGCTGTCAACGGACCACCGGGTCATGTCTTCGTAGCTGGCCACATCCGAATCAGGCTGCGGGGTCATTCGCATCTCGATGAACACTTGCCCGAAGTCGGTCGACAGCCGCCATCGCTCCCATTGGTCCATTGAGGCTTCAGCGTGCCGACGAAGAAGTCGCATCAGGTTCCGCATCTCGTCGTCCGACAGCTGGCCGCTCATTCGATCAGCCTCGCACCTCGCAGCAGGCAGATCGGCAGTTCGGCGTCGAGTCCGTGGCCTGATCAAGTCGTGATGCAGAACCTCATCCAGCCGTCCCTCCATGGGTCGACGTCGGCAAACCCGAGCCCAAGTGAGGTGAGGGCTGACTCGGCCTCGTTGAGGGTTAGGTCAGGGCTCGAAGGCTTGAGGAAACCGAATCCGGCGTAGCACGGCTCATGATCCGCGAACACAGCGGTCAGGTTGCTCATCTTGACAACACTGGTCGCAGTCCAGTTGCCAAGCTCGCAGGTCTCCGCGTCGCACGGCAATGAGCCCGCTGACGCCGTCGCCTCGAACGACTCGACACTTCGACCCCAATGAATGCTGTCGTCGAGAACCTCAACCAGACAGACAGCAACAACTCCGATCAACAGCCCAGTAGCGAGAACGAGCGGAATCAATGGACGCCGCGTCCAGCGGTAGAGAACGATCGGAAGCGCCAGCCCGAACAGCCCGACGAGTGCGAAGAATGCGGTAATCACAAAGTGGAAGTCGTCAGGTTCCTTGCGGACGATGATCCACCACAGGCACGCACCTAGGACGATCAAAAGCATGGCCACACCGGCTATGGGCCCGTTCGCGTTGCCAGATCGACTCTCAGCGTCCATAACGACCATTCCCAAAAGCATGCCACCATCCAGCTCACATCCCAGATCGGCAGATCTGGCGGGGTGGAAGCTGGACGTGTGGTGCACACTTCACACGATGAGGTACCGATGGGTGAGTGACGACAACGAGCCCGGCCACCACTACTTGAAGCTGGCACCGATACCCCAGCGTTGGATACCGGACTTCCGTCATCGTTGGAGCGATTGGCTTGATGGCCGCAGGAACCTGCGTCGCGCGACCGAACAGGATCTTGCGGCTGACGAGATCCGAGCCTGGCTCACGTCCGTCCTCGCGCCCGAAGGCTCTGTGCACTCGTTCTCGCATGTTCGCCGGAAGGATCAGGTCGACTTCGTCGTCCACTACCGGGAGCGTCGCCGGGAACTCGCGTTCTGGCCGGTTCGGGCTTGGCCCGGGATCGATCCCCGGGACGAACTGGCGGGCGACTTGCTGGAAGCGCTCCAGGATCCGAACGAGTCTGATCCTCTCTCCTTCTCGTTGGGTAGCTACGCCGAGCAGAGCGAGTTCGATCGACCCGATCCGGCGGGCTAGGACCATCGTCTAGGCGCGACCCGATCGGCAGATCTGACCGGTCAGCCGGGTTGAGGCTGCGCGCCGCTAGCCCTCATCTGGGAGCTGTCGGTCACCGTCATAGCCGAGGTCGTCCTCCCCTTGGGGCACCTCGTACATCGTCCACCCGCCCGGCGTGTCGAGGAAGCGGAACGCCTTGGCCAGCGCGAGGGTTTGCTCTGCGGCGTCACCCGACGACGAAGTGGTCGCAACGGTAATGGCGCGCAAGATTGCGATCTTCGCCTCATGTCGTGCACTCGCAAGCTCGGCGTCTCTCGCCAACTCTTCAACGCTCGGAGACTCAGCGGGAGCGGTCCAATCCATCACTCGAACCAGCATGGCACTCCGCAGCCGAGCCCGTCGCTCGATCTACCGACAAGCCCTGACAGCCGGCAGATCGGCAGTTAGCGCGCGTCGTTGAACTCGGACCACCAAGCCGTGTAGTCGGCGACCGTGAACAGATAGGTCGAAGGGTTGAGCACGTCGGCACAGTCCTGGAGGCGCCTCATTGCAAGCACTGCAACCTTGTCGCCGTCACTCACCACCTGGTGCGTTGCCCATGCCTTCGCCATCTCTGGGTGGATTCGCTGTTCAGCGAGGAGCGACAGCACGTGGCCGATTGATGCGCGGGAGGAATCCGTAGGGGCGCCCCACTCGGGCCATTGGTCGCGGGTCTCGGGAGTCCACGCCACCCGCCCAGATTGCCCGGTATGTGCGCTCCCGTGCAAGCAATCTGCACAGGTTCTTGATGCCTGGCGGGTGGGGGCAGACTGGGTTCGTGGACGAGGGCCAGCGTGCGTCGATGATGCGGTCGTCCGCCCCGTCGGCTGAGACGTTGGCGTGGGTGTGTGAGCTGCTCGACGCCACTTCCACGGTGGACGTCGCAGCGATGCCCGGTGGGTCAGCGGCGGCGATGCATCGTGTGCGGGTGTCGCTCCGTTCGGGCGGTGAGGCCGAGGTGGCGTTGCGTCGGTACGTGCTCACGGATCCGGCGGACGCACCGGCGGTGGCTCGGTGGGAGGCGAACGCGCTCGGTCTGGCCGGCCGGGTGAGCGTGCCGACACCTGAGCTGCTCGGTGCTGACGTGGATGGTGATCGGGCGGATGTCCCGGCGATCGTGATGTCGCTGTTGCCGGGTCGGCCGGTGTGGGAGACCAGTCGTGGTCGGGAGTGGGTGTCGCAGGTGGTTGACGCGATGCTCGCCTTGCACGAGATCGATCCTGCGGGCGTGGAGCTCGCGCCGTTCCGACGGTATGTGCAGACGGCGTGGTGGAAGCCGCCGCGGTGGACGAATCGGCCGGAGCTGTGGGAGCGGGCGATGGAGCTGTTCGAGGGTCCGGGGCCGACCTCGATGACGGGGTTCATTCACCGTGACTTCAATCCGGGCAACGTGTTGTGGGTCCGTGACCGGCTGAGCGGGTTGGTGGATTGGCAGACGGCCTGTGTCGGGCCGCGCTCGATCGACCCGGCGCATTGCCGGTTGAACCTGTTCCGGTATCAGCCGCAGCTGGCCGACGAGCTGCTGAAGGTGTGGGAGGAACGCTCCGGGTTGACGTTCGATCGGTGGGCGGACCTCGTGAGCATTCTCGGCGATCTCGATCAGATCGGTCGGCGTCGCCAGGCGAACGAGTCGACGTTCTGGATCGAGCGTGCGATCGAGCAGGCCGTCGCCGAACTCACCTGAGCCCGACGGTCAGCGGGCGGCGCCGGCGATGAAGGTGGACACGATGTAGGTGGCGTGCCGGTCGAGTGACACTCGGGCGCGGTCGTAGCGCATCGTGGTGCGCGGGTCGGCGTGCGAGGCGGCTTCTTGGACGTCGCGCAGCGGGACGCCGGCGTCGAGCGCGGCGGTGATGAACCCGTGTCGCAGAGTGTGGGGTCCGATCTTCTTGTTGATCCCGGCCGCTTTGCCGATGCGACGCACGATCCGGGCGGCAGCGTGCCGGTCGAGGCGTTCACCGTCATTGCCGAGCAGGACCGGTCCCTCGAACCGTTCACCAATCGCGAGATCGACCGCTCGGGCGGTGCGCGGCGCCATCGGCATCGTCACGGTCTTGCCGCCCTTGCGCAGCACGGTCAGCGTGCGGTGTCCGCGTTCCATGCCGAGCTGCTCGATGTTCGCCCCGGCCGCTTCCGAGACGCGGAGCCCGTTCATCGCCAACAACGCGATCAACGCATGATCGCGGGCGCCGGCCAGACCGGCGGCGACGAGCATCGCACCGAGCTCGTTGCGGTCGAGCCCGACCGCATGAGACTCGTAGTCCAGGCGGGGCCGGCGGACATGCACTGCCGGGGAGTGCTCGATCAGGCCTTCCTGCTCGGCGTATCGGTAGAAGCACGTCACCGTGCACAGCCGGCGAGCGATCGTCGCCCTCGACCGGCCCTTGGCCTCGAGATCACGGGCGAAGGCTTCGATGTGAACCCGCTTCGAGGCGAACAGGTGCAGCTCGAGATCTCGGCACCAGATCGCGAACTGGCGCAGATCCAACGCGTACGCGTCACGTGTCAGGCCGGAGTAGCCGGACAAGAACCCGGCCAGAGCGAGTGCTTCGGGATCGGTGAACACCTCCTCGCGAGGGCGAACCAGTTCGGATGAGATGACGGTGTCGGACATGGCAGAGGACCTCCTTGGTCGGTAGCCATGAGCCGTCCGCCAACCAGCGCTATTCGCAGCAAGGCCATCAAGAACCCGTCCAGATCGCTTGCCATACAGCGCACATACCGGGCACTCTGCGCTGTCAACCATGGGAACCATTGGTGACGACCGATCGTCGAACTCGCTATGAAGATCCCACGGTTCACCGTCGCTGTTGTGGGGGCGCTCACCGTGGGTTCGGCCTTCTTGGCCGGCTGCGGCTCCGATTCCGGAGGGGGTGGGGATTGCAGCGGAGGCGTGTTCCTGCTTGGGCGGGTGTACGACGTGGAGAACTTCAATGACGGTGTCCTTGAAGCGGCCGACCTCGGCCCGGTCCTGGGTGTCGTGCAACGCAACGTCGCCTGCCCGGGTCGCGATGGCGAAGCAGGCGAAGTGCCCGTCGGCACGGAACTCCGCACCATCCAGGGGATCGATCCAGGGATCGGCTTCGCTGCCGAGATCGACGGGCGTGTCCGCGTCTTTCGTTCGTACAACCCGCCGACCGACCTCGCCATCGAGCAGCTGCTCCCTCTCGACGATGTCATCGAGATCGGCCTCAACTCCGCCTATGACGGCGACACTCGCTGGGCGACGATCGACGATCCCGGTCAGATCGCAGCGGTCCTCGACGCGGCACGTACCGCACCGATCGTGGAATCCCCGATCGAGGATGCGATCCGACCGGGCTTGAAGACGGTGTTCGAGATCGTCCGCAGCGACGGGTTGCGGACTCGCACCGTGTACACCATCGATCGACGCCTGCTCTCGGACCGCCGAGTTGACCGGAGCGGATGGACTGCCCGCGAGCTCCCCGGTTCGGTCGCAGCAATCATCGACACTGCGCTCGATGCCGCACCGCTGCCACGGCCTCGAGATGGGTTGGAACTCGTTGGCAGGTCTGGAACCGCCGACGTGCTCGACCCGGCCGCATGTCGGTTGGACCGGCCGCAACTTGCCGCGGTCGCCGAGGAACGCCTCGTGATCGGCGGCTCACGATCCGGTGGGATCACGTTCGCAATCGTCTCGGGCCCCGACATCGAGGGTTACGCCGTCGACGATGAAGCGATCGGTGACGGTATCCCGCTCCCCGATGCCGCGGGCCCGGTCCTCATCGAGCTGTGGTCGATGAACCTCGGCACCTCGTTCTGTTCGGTGATCGACGTCGAGGGGCCACCGTGATGTCAGCAACGGGACTCAACACTTCCTCGACACGAGCAATTGCGGTGAGAGATCCACAGCACGAATCGTTGGTGGCGTGAGGAGCCGAGCGAGCGTGCTGTCGCTGTTGGCGGCGGTCTGCGGCTGCTGTCTCGCGGTTGCGGGTTGCGCCGCTCAAGAGGACTCGTACGGGCCGCTGGTCGGTGTTCGCGATGGGGACATCCACAACGTGTACGTCAGGCTCTTCTGCGGGGCGGACTACCTCGACGTCGTCGTCAATGACATCGGGTGGCGAGCAGAGGAGTTGACTGGCGACCAGCGCGGCTGGATCCCACGGGAATGGGCGGATGCCGCACGCACGGTCGACGGGGTATCGGACATGTTGATGGTGGAGCTCAGGATGGAGTCCAACGGTTCCCGGCTGATCGCCACGGCGAAGGGCAGGACCGTGGTGTACCGACCGGTGACATCGGAGGATCCACCCAACGAGTGTGAGTGAGCGAAGTCACCACGCCCCTGCCTCCAGCACGCGTGCCGAGCAAAGCTCTAGGCATGCATCCGTCCGGAGTCGCGTTGCGTTCGCCGTTGCTGCTTGCAGCGCTGCTGTTCGCAAGCCTGGCGGCATCCTGTGGCGAGGAAGGCTCGTCTGGGGCGGACGCAGCCTTCTGCACCCGAGCAATCGAGGCTGTGGAGGGCGCATCCGATCCTTCGGATGGAGCCCAGGTCGCGCTAGCGCTCAGGGACGTCGACGTCCGGGGACTCGACGAGGGCGATCAGCGGGCGTTCTCTGGGATGGTCTCGGCCTTCGAGAGTGCGGTCGAAGCGTTCAACAACGGCTCGAGCCAGAGCGGCTGGACGACGGGATACATCTCCGACTTGATTGGACGCTTGTGCGGCGTCACTCCTCTCGGCCTCTCAGTCGTTCCCTAGATCCGGGAGCACCGAACTGCCGGTCGCCACGGGACCAGGGGCTTGCACTTGCCGCCCGGTCCGGGCACTACGAGCGGTCGGCCGCGGAGCTACATGGTGGCCCCGATGTCAGTTCTGGACATCCTCGATGGTGACGCGATCGGCTATCTGGTTCGGTGCGGTCACGACACTGATGAAAGCTTCGGCCGAACCGATAGGCCGAACGAAGACGCCGCGCAGGGACCCGACGGCGGTGAACTCGGACCGAGGTGACGAACCCCATGTGAACGGCGTCAGGAACAACAAGAACTCGACGTCGTCGGAGATCACGCGTTGATCGACTCTCGCCGCGTCGACGTCCGAGAACACGGTGGCGAGGTCGAACTGGTCGGACACGTCACCCGAGAGTCGTTGTTGGACGGCCATCGTGAACACGCTCGTGTCCGAGTTGGGATCGCCCCCGCCCGTCGGCAGGGGCCTGTTCTGGTTCACCAAGCGTGCAACGACCACGGCACTGGCACCGGCCCGAAGCTCACTGATCGACGAAGGCTCGTCGGCCTCCTCGGCCGGTTGTGGCTCGATCTGGACCGTCGCGTTCTCGTGCGGCGACTCATGTGCCTCCGTCGCGTCGCTGCACGCCGTCGCAACGAGCCCCACGAGGAGAGCGAGAAACCAACGCCTCCTCACGTCAACGAGGGACCCCGATCTCCGCGTTCGTGTCTGCCCCACGGAGCGAGAGTAACAGTGGAAAAGATGACCAAAACGTCGTCGCAGCGGGCAGTTGCGAACGCACGGGAAGGGCCAGAACTCGCGCCGGATCTGCCGATCGGGACGACCTCGATGCCCAGCCGTGGGCGGATGTTCCGAGCGCCTGAGGGCTCTAGTCCTGCACCCAGAGAAGTGGGATCAAGCTCACGAGACAGGCGACCGTCGCCGCCAGACAGGCAAGTGCCACAAGGAAGAGGCCACCCGAGTTTGGTCGCCTCATGACGTACCTCGTCGCAGCCAACACCAATGCCAGGCATGTCATCGCGGCCGCAACGAACCAAGCGCTCAGTCCGACGTGGTCGACGTTGAAAGCAGCCCATACAGCGGCGAAGAAGGCATAGCCGAACAGCAGCGCGCACACCGCCGTGAACACATACCCAAGGAAACGCAGGAGCGGGGAGGGTGCCCCGGGCCTCAACATGGTGGGAATGTCTAGCAGCGACCGGCGCTCCGATCTGCCGTACTGCTCGGCGGTTGCACTCATGCGTAGGACCGCTGCAGGATCTCCCCGTGATTGACGTCGCCTTCGTCCACGATGAGGAGCTCAACTTCGAGGGACTCCTTCTCCGCGACCGGGGCTCTGACGACACGTTCGAGATTCAGCGTTCCATCGAGTTCGACGAGCAAGACGTGGCTCTGGGAATGGACACCTACTGTCTCGTCTGGCACGGAGCCACCCACTACGGCGGGATCGTCGAATGGGCCACCGACGGCAACTCCTTCACGGTCCACCTGAGCAACGATGCCCAGGCGGAGCTCGGCCTGCCGCCATTGCTTGCCTTCTCTCTCGACGCCGAGAGCGTTGCCGTAGTGCGCCGGCATCTGCCGACTCTTTGTTGCGCCTGACGGTGGTCCTCGCCGCGAGCCGCTGACGCTCGGACCCCGTTCGGCAGCCCGTCCAGATCTGCCGATCGGTCCGCCTTCCGTCTGGCAGTCTTCGAGCGTGAATTCGTCGGCCATGGTCGGATGATGCGAGTCCTGGCTGGAGTGCGGCTCGGGGTGTTCGGCGTCGGTCTCAACGCTTCGTCCGTCGGTGCGGTGCTGGCACTGGGCTATCTGGACCTCCGCTATCCCAGCCCCCGCAAGGCCGTCAACAACCCCGAGTTGAACGACGTGGTCTACGACGTCCCGCACTGGATGCTCGGCGTCGGCGTCGGCCTGTTCTCCTTCGGGCTCCTCTGCGTTGTGCTGGGTTGGTACTCGAGCCCGAGGTGGCAACAGGGGCCGCTTCATCGGCTGTGGGGCCCGACGCTTGGGTCGATGCTGCTGTCGGGATGGCTGACATCCGTTGTCGTGGCTGTTCTTGGCCGTGACAGCGCCGAAGTTCGTCTCTGGTTGGTGCTCGTCGTCGGCGGGCCAGTCGTCAGCGTCTTCGTGTTGATCTGGATGTGGGTTCGCGCCGACAGGTAGCGCAGAGCTGTAGATATTCCGGTAATCGAGTGAGGCTGGCGGGGTCCCTCGTCGAGGGTCTGCTTGTGGCTGATCGGAGATCGGGATGTCGTTGTCGTTGGAGGTTGCGTTAGGTCCGTCTGGGCGTGATGAGGTGCTCGCCAGATATGTGGAGTTTGTTGCGGCGAGGTGCCGTCCGAACACGGTGTTGGCGACGGTGTCGGACCTGCGGGTGTTCTTTGCGGTGATCGACAAGGACCCGGTGGCGGTGACGCCGGCGGACGTGTTCGAGTTCATCACCGTGCAGCGGCGAGGTGCTGGTGATGGTCGGGTGGTGCGTCTCGCTGATGGCGGGTCGGGGATGGCCGCGCGCACGATCCGCCGCCGGTTGGCGTCGGTGTCGGGGTTGTTCAACTGGTTGGTGTTGTGCGGCGATCGGTCGGCGAACCCGGTGCCACGCGGGATGGCGACACGGCGAACGGGTGCTGGCGGCCAAGCGACTGGGGTGCCGTTGATCCGCACGCCGCGGACGTTGCCGAAGGTGTTGGACCCGGCTGATGTGATCTTGTTGTTGGGGGCGGTTCGTCGTTGGCGGGACCGGGCGATGATCGAAGCGATGGTCCTTGGCGGGCTGCGTTGTTGCGAGGTGATCGGGCTGCGGTTGGAGGATCTGCAGCCGACGAACCGGCGGGTGTTCATTGCTGATGGCAAGGGCGGTCATCAGCGTCTGATCCCGATGTCGGGCCAGTTCTTCCAGAGCTTGTCGAACTATCTGTCGCTCGAACGGCCGGCCGACGCGACGACCGACGCGGTGTTCGTGGTGTTGAAGACGAACCGTCGCGGGAGCCCGTTGAGCATCAATGGGCTCGAGCAGATCGTCGCTTCCGCGAAGGGTCGAGCCGGTCTGGAACGCGCGACGTGTCATCAGCTGCGACACACATGTCTGACCCGACTGCGTGAGGCAGGGATGGCGTTGGAAGCGATCCAGGCTCAGGCCGGTCACCGCTCGATCGAGTCGACGCGCGTCTATCTGCATCTCGCCGACAGCTGGCTCGCCGGCGAGTATCAACGTGCCAGCGACCTGATCGACGCCAGCGTCGGGATCCTGCGATGAGCGCTCTCGCCGCGATCAACGAACCCGCCGACGACAGCGCAGGCCGGCATCACGAGTGGGATCTCGTCGTCGCCCAAGCGCCCTTGTTTGCGGTCACTGCCTGGCGTTATCTGGATCAACTCGCGGTGTCGATGCGCCCAGCGACCGTGGATGTCGCGGACAACACGCTGCGCTGCTTCGCCCGGTTCCTCGTCGTCGAGCACCCCGACCTGGTCGGCTTCGCCGATGTTCGCCGCGTCCATGTCGAAGGGTTCAAGTTGTTCTTCGTCGCGCACATCACCGCCGCCGGCAAGCCGCCAGCGCGCAACACGATCCGGCAACGGTTCGGGATGCTGCGCTCGTTCTTCGATCGCATCATCGAGTGGGACTGGGACGACGCACCGATGCGGATCCCGATCTTCTCCGTCGATGTTCCCGTCGCTGATGACCCGCTGCCCCGATTCCTCGACGACGTCCAAACCGCCCGACTCAACGCGGCCGCGTCCGTTGCTTCGCCGTTCGATCGGCTCGTGATCGAGCTGCTGTCGAGGACCGGGATGCGCGCCAGCGAGCTCTGCACCCTCGCGCATGACGCGGTCGTGCAGCTCGACGGCGCACCCTGGCTGCGGATCCCGGTCGGCAAACTCCACAACGACCGGCTGGTCCCGATGCACCCCAACGCCACCCGGCTCCTCGCCGATTGGCTGCTCGAGCATCCACCCGCGGGAAGGCTGCTCCTTGACGACGGTGCTGTTCTCGATCGTCACCGCGTCGGCAGGATCGTCAAACGCGTCGCCGCGGCAGCAGGCCTCGGCCACGTCCACCCGCATCAACTGAGGCACACGTTCGCGACCCACGCGATCAACCGTGGGATGCGTCTCGAAGCGATCGCGACGATGCTCGGCCACCGCAGCCTTCGCATGACACTCACCTACGCGCGGATCGCGAACAAGACCGTCGCTGACGAATACGCGACCGCCTCGGCAAAGATCGACGCGCTCTACACCACCACCGATCCAGAGCAACGCCTCCAGCAGCTCGGCGGTGAGCACCGGCGCATGCTCGCCAACGGCTGGTGCAACCGGCCCGTCGCCAGCGACTGCGCGTACGAAACGATCTGCGAAGGCTGCGGCTACTACCAGACCCCCATCGAGTTCCGCCCGACCCTGAACGCCCACGCCGACCACACCACCCGCAACCGCCAGACCGACCGGGCAGCGATCTTCAAACGACTCCTCGACACCCTTCCCGCCGAGACCGCCTGACCACCGATTACCGGAATAACCCGATCACCCCTTGACGGATTACCGGAATAACTGCCGATATGAGGATGCATCGTGCGCAACGGGAAGGACGTGACAGGCGTGAGAGTCTTCATTCCCCGGACGGAAAGGGCAGTGTGATGAGCCGCGACACGAGATGGACCCTTGGCGTTCTCCTCGCGGTCGGAGTCGGTCTCGCCATCGTGATGGTTCGCGTGCCGGGCGGGTTCGGAGTCCCGGAGCGAGTTGGGCTCTGGGTGTTGCTCATGGGCGTGCTCGTCATCAGAGGAAGCATCAAGACGTGATTCCATCGCTGGAGCCAACTGGCATCTGACGCGCTCCGATCTGCCGATCTGGAACGAGTAGCGATAGTCGGGCTGGTCCTAGTCTGCGGCAATGGTTGGATTCACTGTGCGAGCGGCGACCCGATCCCATCGGGCGTGGATGAAGCGCTGCACGCTGACGGTGTCTGAAGACCGACTCGAA